>NZ_JBTMWY010000003.1:0-395608 GCF_054489425.1 Chryseobacterium sp. A301 | reverse complement strand
GGAAGATGGAGTGTTGTGGATCCGCTGACGGAAAATCAACCAAACAAGACACCATACCATTATGTAAGCAACAATCCTATCAACAGAATAGATCCAACAGGGATGTTAGACAATCCTATTTATGATACGTACGGAAACTTTTTAGGTACAGATCATAAAGGATTGCAAGGTAAAGCTATCGTAATGAATAAGGAAAACTTTACACAAGGTATGTCCCACGAAGATGCTCTTAGTCATAGTTTAGGTGCGAAAGGTTTAAGCAGTTTCGAAACTCAATCGAGTTTGCTTTCACATTTCAACGGGCTAAAAGACAGACCAGATTATGATGGAAGCGTAACTTTAAATGAAGCTAATGATTGGTACAGAAATGGCAATGGAGAACCACTTTTTGCTGATTTAGGACGGTTAAATTTAGGTTCTATTACTCCAAACCAATTTGAAAACAACGATATAACGTACTTTAATTTATTATTCAGAGGAAATAGAAAAGATGGTCTTGTTTATGGAACAATAGGACTGACAAATCTAGGAAATAATGAAGTAAAAGGATATTTTGATGACTATGATTTTGATATAAGACCTTGGAACAGTGCGGTAAATGTAATCAGGAATATAGAAACTAAAGTAGGTGATTGGAAATCAGGTAATGGAACTGGTTATCGAATTCATTTCTATGGAAAAGGAAGGATAAGCCCTAATAGAGAAGTTTTTACACCTGATAACCCAGGATTACTAAAACCGGGAGAAATTAAATGGTAATTTTAGATTTAATATTGTAGAATATGAAAATTATAATGTTAATATTATCTACAATGCTTTTTGCATCGTGTGGAGGAGGGACGAGTGATTATGCTGAAAAACTTCCGGGAGGTTACCAATTTATAAGTGAAAGCAAAGATCAAAGTTTTATATATGGCAAGAATAAACAATTTATTCCTTGTAGTGTTATATCTTATACATTTAATAATGATTTTATTTTAGTTTATCAACAGCCTTCAGATCCCTGTATTCACACAGAAGCTACAGGAATAAAGATCGCAAATATAGATGTGATACAATTTTGGATTATCGATGTACAACAAGAATCACTAATGGGGCCATTTACATTATCGGAATTTATGAACCAACGTAAAAAAATGGGTGTACCTGATGAATTAGAGCTTATAATAAAAATATAGATTTTTTAAACAATAGATCATAAACACCAGACATTTAGCTTGGCATTTTGGTTTTTTGAGGTATCAAATAAGTAGTAAGAGCAAGGATAGTATCATTATCGAGGGATGCCCGTATCATACTTATTTGTTCGATTTTTTTTATTGAAAATATAATTTCTTTTCGAATAGAAACGCCCTAATTGATAATCTGGTCAACATCCATATTGTAGTCTTGCCTCGTGCTGTTAATTTTCAGCTGGTATTATGTAATGACTAAACCTTCTTCCTTGCTGACGCTATTTAAAGGAATCTATTTTTCTGCCTTTCAACATACGTTTTGCTGCATTGTAATCGAGGTAGTAAGTCACTTTTAAGGAAAGGGTATTGAGCATAGGTTGATCAAATACATTTTGCAAATTGTGTTTCAAATTGTTAATTGCTTGTGCTTGATAGCTGTCTGCTGCGTTACGATATAGCAGTGTGAGCTGGCTGCCAGGCGCAAACCACCAGCTGTACCTCAAATCAAGATTCCAGAAATTATAAGATCCATCTTGACTGGTTAAATAAGAGGTGGGATTTAAGTTCCCATCCAGAGCTAAACTATGGAAATCGAGGTAATTAACAGTAGACAGGTAATGACGAAATGAAAGATTTAAGGACATTTTTTCGTTAAAAATGTATTGTGATTCAATTGAGTTTTCAAAGGTATGCACATCACGTCTCCCCATTATAATATCTCCTTTGTTGATCTCGACGAAACCTATATCACGAAGATGAATGTCTGTGTTAAATCCATATTCTATCGAGAAGCGATCCGATACACGGTATCGAAAATCAAGTTCCGTGACATATCTGGTCCTACCTGGCTGGTCGTATGTGTAGATTTCGGTATAACCTCCATAGCTAAGTTTTTTACGTTGATCAGAATTGTAGAAAATCCACGGATTCACCATCATGGGTACATTCAAGTGTCTACCAAACATCCGCGGCTCATACATATCCTTCTCACCGAAGGGAGTCACAAGGAGACCAAGCCCCATGTTCTGAAATTTTTTATTAGTTACACTTAAGGTTTGATGAATGTCAAAGCTTCTATATTGATAAGGTTCTAATCGATTCGAGTAGTTTACATTTAGCTGGTAATTTAGATTGTTTAGATTCCCTCTAGGATTTAAATATCGATAGGAATAATATCCGTGATAATTCACGAAATTATTACCTCCTGTATACCCTAAATCGTCGATAGAGTAATTTTTGGTTCTAAGTTTCGCATCTAGAGTATAGCGGTGTGCTCCAGCGGTTTTACCCGCTCCAAGGGAAGCCTCGGTACCGTAAAGGTACCCGTTTGTATTCACGATGCTTTGTTTTAGACTTCCAAAGACATTGTAAGTGTTTTCCTTGTTCGAAATGTCCGCAAGCAAGGCGCTTACGTTAGCATCCCGAAAATGTCCATCTCGTGTTACATTCGTATTGACTAGGGTAACAGAGGAGTTTCCACCAAATCGTTGGTCGAGAACCAGTACGTTGTAATTACTCCAAGGTTCTAATACAACTTCTCTTGATTCCCCCGTGCTAGCATTCGATACTTTCGTAGTGAGTTTTTCCGTGACTGCATTGAAAACACCGATGCCTAGTCCTTTTTTAGTCCTTCCCGAGAGCTTAATCGCATTAAATAAATTGACTTTGGATGCTGTGGCCCCCGCTTCTTCGCCGGGTTGAAGATTTAGGCTCCCCGTAGGACTTCCTCCCACTCTGCGGGAATAGAATAGGTTCCCTTTTCCAAAGAGTTCGGTTCCTTCCATAAAGAAAGAGCGGTTCTCCTCGTATTGTTGTTCAAACGGACCTAAATTTAATACAGCCTCGTCAAAGGAAGCTTGGCCAAAGTCGGGAATAAGGGTCATATCTAATGTGAAGGCTTCATTGAGACCGTATTTTAAATCCATACCCCCATTCACATTCAAATCGCTATTTTGCTTGTAATTCGTAAAATAGCTTGATAGATAGGGAGTGAAGGAAAGTCTCGTAGGGGGACTTAAGTTTTCCATACCTGTTAGAAGCCCGTCATACAATAAAAACGAACCCTTCGCATTGTCGACAAAATTCCATGTATATTGAATTTGCTTTTTTTGCAAGTTGGTGATGAAATTGATTCCCCATTTTTGAATTTGTTCTTTTGGGAATCGTAATTCAGAATACGGAATTTTTATTTCCGTTTTCCAGCCTTTGTCGTCGCGTTTTACGGCGCTGTACCAAATGGCATTCCAGCTGTAGTCATCGTTTGCGTTAATTAAGATCTTTGCATCGGCTTGGACGCCTGAGGCTTGTACCAAAAATAGCAAACTTTGCTGGTTATCGTTATTTCCATTCAACGTAATTGCGAAAAAATCATCATTTCCAATTTGATCCCTTTCCATTAGCTCGCGAGCTATTTCGTCGGGATTAGGATGAAGTATTTGTACTCCAAAATAGATTCCGGTATCGTCATATAGGACTTTGACCGTCGTGGCATGCTCTGGGAGTTCTTTTTGGCCCTTGTTTGGGGATCTTTCGATAAATTGATTTGCGATGGGCGCATTTGCCCATGCGTCTTCGTCCATGACTCCATCAATTCGGATGGGGCTTGAGGTACGTACAGTCACAATCTCCTTTGGAGGTTGAACCGTGGGGGTTTGCTGCGCCTGGGCCAAGCCAATTGCAAATAAAAAACAGCTAAGTGTAAAGTATACTTTCATCGTAAGGTCCATCTTACTATAGGACACTAGAAGACTTTACTTTGTTACATCGAAAAGGGAATTAATTGAAAAAAAACGAAAATAGGATCGTTTTTTTTACTTGAATTTCAACGGATATTTCACGTTAGAATAATTTTCAATGCTTGCTTTCAGAGAGCCGACCGTTAGCTCCGCTTGGACTAAAAGCGGTACATGGTTGCGATCATTTGAAATCCACATAGTCACACCTTCTCTCGCCTTGAATACGCGTCCGCTCAACACCATAGGGGTGATTCGAATGGCACTAATGGATCCGAATTTTGTTTTTATGGTTTCGTATTTGTCAACACGAAGTTGGAATGGAAAAAGATTGTCGTCAATCCAAACGTTCATTTTTATCGTTCGTCCAGGTTTGAGTTCTAGACTATCCAGTCCTCTCAAATGGTAAAAGGCCGATAGCATGTCTTGTATTCCTTTTACAGTTTGAATTCTCCTTGGAGGATTAGAAGGCGTTTTCTTGTCCGTGAGTACAAGGCTGTGATTGCGCTGGTTGAATTTTGCTTCTAGATGCTGCGAATACCCCCCTTCTTTTACATTCCGGATGTAAAAGCTTGGAAGTCCTGTGTTAAAATTGATATAACTTTCGTACAAATCATTCACTCTAAATAGGGCTCTTACAGCACCTGTCGACTGTCCTATACCTTTTACATAGAGATGGGGCAAGCCCCCGTACGTGGTTTTTTGCGCAGACAAGGTCGCTGTACCCGCATTCAAAACGCCGTAATGAATTCTATAGTGCAATATTTCGCCTGATTTAATGTTTTCTAACTGCCCATACCCAAAGACTAGGAAAGAGAGAAAGAATAGGCTGAAAATTTTCTTCATAGCATGTGTTTTGCAAATACTTTGCCATTGTTAAAAATGCTTCTATTGTGATATAAATCAGCTAATAGGTCAATTCGTACTTAGCCGTTTGCGAGGCTAATTTCGTATTTTTTTTGTACTTTCGCAAAGTTTAAATAACCAAATTTTAAAGAGCAATGATCACGACCGACTTACTTATAATCGGCGCTGGACCTACCGGTCTTTTTGCCGTGTTCGAAGCAGGATTACTTAAAATAAAATGCCACATTATTGATGCGCTTCCTCAGCCTGGAGGTCAGCTTTCTGAACTTTATCCTAAGAAGCCCATTTTTGACATCCCTGGATTTCCAAGCATTAATGCAGGTGAGCTTGTGGATAATTTGATGGAACAGATCAAGCAGTTTCAACCGGGCTTTACTTTAGGAGAAACCGCCGTAAGCCTTGAAAAAGTTGATGACGATTACTTTGAAGTGGTGACAAACAAAGGAACTGTGCATCGCGCAAGAGCGGTTGCTATTGCAGGAGGCTTAGGTACCTTTGAGCCTCGTAAACCTGAGCATTTAGAAAACCTAGCCCAATTTGAAGAGAACGGAATAGAATACTTTGTAAAGGACCCAGAGCATTTTAGAGGAAAAAAAGTAGTGATCGCTGGAGGTGGAGATTCTGCCTTAGATTGGAGTATCTTTTTGGCTGACATTGCAAGCAGTGTCACGTTAATTCATAGAAGAAATGAATTTAGAGGAGCACTCGATTCAGTAGAGAAAGTTCAAATTCTTAAAGATCAAGGTAGAATTAACCTAATTACACCGGCTGAAGTGAAGTCACTGAAAGGTGGCAGTCATTTAGAAAGCATTACGGTGGAAACCAATGGGGAATCTCTTGAAATTGAAACCGATTTCTTTATTCCACTTTTCGGACTAACACCGAAATTAGGGGATTTAAACAATTGGGGACTTGAGATTGAAAAGAATGCAATCAAAGTAAACAATTCTCTAGATTACCAAACCAATATTGAAGGCGTATATGCCATAGGGGATATCAATACCTACCCAGGAAAGTTGAAACTGATCTTATGTGGATTCCACGAAGCTACCCTTATGTGTCAAAGTGTTTATAACCGTATGAACCCAGGAAAAAAATTCGTTTTAAAGTACACGACGGTAAGTGGAGTAGATGGGTTTGACGGAAGCCGTAAGGAAGCGGAAAAAGCCGTGGTTAAGAAAATTGATTAATCTAAACAAGTTGTAGAATGTCAGACATCACCGTAAATCTTATTGACCGCGAAGGTGTGCGCCATGAAATGGTGGTACCCACCGATATGTCCATGAATTTGATGGAAGCGATTCGCTCTTATGAGCTAGCGGAGGAAGGGACCATTGGCGTATGCGGCGGAATGGCTATGTGCGCATCCTGTCAAGTCTATGTACTAGGAGGTCAGGATTCACTAGAAGACATGGGAGACGAAGAGGATGCCATGCTTGGTGAGGCTTACCACGTGAAAGAAAACTCTCGTTTAGGCTGCCAGATCTTTTTAACGCCAGAACTTGATGGATTAGAGGTCGCTCTCGCACCTTATCCGTAAACCAATAGCAAGAACAAACAAAGAGCCGTCTCCATTTCTATGGGGACGGCTCTTTGTTTAAAATAGGTTCTTTTTTGCATTCACGGTATTCCCCTTAAAAGGCTTGCCGCAAAAGGCGCTATTCCTTTTTTATTTCTCAGGAATGTTTTTGAGAATTTCTTTTAAGAAATCCCAGAATTTTTGAGTAGAAGAAATACTTGCTTTCTCGTCCGGCGAGTGAGCTCCTCGGATGGTAGGTCCAAAACTAACCATTTCCATCTCGGGGTAATTCGCTCCAATGATTCCGCACTCTAGGCCTGCGTGACAGGCAACTACTTGCGGTTTTGATTTGAATTTCTCTTCGTAGATCTTTTCCATGATTTTCACGATTTCAGAGCCAGGTTTTGGCTTCCAACCTGGATAAGCGCCGCTTAGTTCCACTTCCATTCCGGCTAAGGTAAAGACCGCTTCAAGTTGATTGGCTACACTGGTCTTACTCGATTCTACTGAAGAGCGAGATAGGCATAAGATTTTTAGGTCTCCGTCTTTAAGTTCCACTCTTGCTATGTTGTTAGAGGATTCTACTAAATCTTCTACATCCGGGCTCATACGGTACACTCCGTTGTGAGCAGAACTTAGCGCTAGGACTATTTTTTTAGAATCCTGCGCAGAAATTGATTTCTTTTCACTTGAAAAGTTTTCAACTTGGATCACTAGGTCTTTTTCAACGCTTGCGAACTCATCCAGGATTTCTGCTTTTAGAACGGTACACGCTTCAATAAATTCTACTGCGTGGCGTACGCTTACAACCGCAGAGGCTTCTCTTGGAATCGCATTGCGAAGGCCTCCTCCGTCGATGGAGACAAGTTCGAGGTTTTGATCTTTTAATCCTAAATGGAGAAAACGGGCAAGAAGTACATTCGCATTCCCTAATCCTTTGTGGATGTCCATGCCGGAATGTCCCCCATTAAGTCCTTTGATTTCGATTTTTACACCCATACCGCTTGCGGCCTGAAGACTGTAGTTGGCTCTCGCACTTACGTCTACGCCACCAGCGCATCCGATGTCAATTTCATCGTCTTCTTCAGTATCTAAATTGAGAAGGATTTCTCCAGTTAATTCTCCCGGTTGAAGACCCATTGCACCTGTCATGCCAGTTTCTTCATCAATTGTGAATAAAGCTTCCAAAGCAGGATGCGGAATTTCGGTAGATTCTAAGATGGACATAATGGCTGCGACTCCAAGTCCATTGTCTGCACCTAGAGTAGTTCCCTTTGCTTTTACCCAATCTTGGTCAATTTCCATTTGAATACCCATGGTATCAAAGTCGAAATTGACGTCGTTGTTTTTTTGACAAACCATATCTAAGTGAGATTGCATCACAATGGTTTTTCGAGATTCCATGCCTGGGGTGGCTGGTTTTCGTATAATCACATTGCCTACAGAATCTACTTTTGTATCAAGCCCTAGGCTCGTACCAAATTCTTGAATGAAGGCAATGACTTTTTCTTCTTTTTTGGAAGGTCTTGGAATGCTATTTAGCTTTTCAAAATTTTTCCAAATGACCTTAGGTTCTATTGTGGTTAAATTCATAAAAGTTGATTTTGCTCAAATTTAAGGATTAAATTGCGCAACTGAAATTTTCTCAGCCTTAAGTTCACGCTTGTTAAGGAAATTTTAACATCCACATTCGCCGTAAATCATAGATTCGATGATAATCCCTTCCTCTGTCGTAAGTGTCATTTTGCCTTGATAAAGAGCCGTCTCCACTTCTCCTTGATCAATTTTTTTAGCCTTTAGTATGAGATTGAAATCTTTTCCTTTGGATTCAAGTATAAGACTGTCGTTTCCCGTGACCTCATTTTTGTCTCCATACTTAATTTGAATCCCGTTGTCGCCAAGTTGCAAGAAAACGCTCTTTTCAAAATCGTCTACATAAATGTAGTTTTGATTAATGAACTCTTTGCGAGTGGCCCCGAAATAGCAAGAACAGCCCTCCACTTGTTGTGGAAAAGCAAAGGATTTGAAAGTGAGTTTTTCGCCCTTTTCTAGTGCTTTTTGTACGGATGAGTTTGCAAGGGTTGGACTAGTTTTCATTTCGGCTTTCGATGAGGTCTCCTTCTTTTGGCAAGAAAAGAGAAGAAAAGCACTTAGGATCAAGGAAAAAACGAAATAGGTTTTTAGTCTCCGCATAGATTTTATTTGATATTCAAAGATAAGAGGAAATCCATTAGTTTCCTATATGGAATTTCTTTAGGCTCAGTCAAATATTTTATCTTTGCGCGATGGAGTATCCGAGTAAAGTTTTATCAAAAGCAGTAGAAGAGATTTCGGGGCTTCCTGGAATTGGGAAAAAGTCTGCCCTTCGCCTTGCACTTCATCTTCTAAAACAGCATGATTCTCAAGCGTTAGCGCTATCTGAGGCCATTGCAAAATTAGTGACTGAAATAAAGTATTGCAAAGAATGCCACAATTTTTCTGACCAAGAGGTATGTGATTTGTGTCGAAGCGAGAGTAGGGATTCTTCCCAAATATGCGTGGTGGAAGACGTAAGAGATGTAATGGCCATTGAGAACACGGGCAAGTTTAAGGGCAAATATTTAGTTTTAGGAGGCAAGATTTCCCCGATGGAAGGGGTCGGGCCCTCGCAACTAAATATAGGGGCTTTAGAGTCCAAACTCAATAGCGGAACCATAAGAGAACTTATTTTCGCTTTGAGTGCGACGATGGAAGGAGATACGACTGCGTACTATCTATATAAAAAATTAAAGTCGCATCCCGTTGCATTTTCCTCCATTGCAAGAGGGATTTCGGTAGGGGATGAGCTTGAATATGCAGATGAAATTTCTTTGGGTCGTTCCATTCAAAACCGTGTACCCTACAGGGAGTCGGATTAAGGGAAGTTGCAAATGCAAAATCGACCTTAATTTCAAATTAAGGTCGATTTTTTTATTGTAATGTTTTCCCCGATCGTGCTCGAGGTTAACGTAAGCTCTCTTTATTTCGTTGCAGGTAGGGTCGCTGCCGGTGTACTTTGTGCAGGCGCCGAGGTTGCAGGCGCTGTGCTTTGTGTAGGAACGGCTTGACGAACGGCCTTAGGGCTAGGTTTAGCAGTCAGAACTACACTTAGTACAATTAATGCTACAATGACAATCCCAAGTGTCCATGTTGCTTTTTCCATGAAGTCGTTTGTTCTTTGAACCCCAAATTGAGCGGCTCCTGAACCCCCGAATGTTCCTGATAATCCTCCACCTTTTGGGTTTTGTGCCATCACAATGATGATCAGTAAAACCGATGCGATGATGATTAGGATCATGAATAATGTAAAAATTGTACTCATCTGTTGTCTTAAAAATTAGGTTGCAAATATACTCATTTAGTTCTATTTCCCAAAACTATAAGTCGTAAAACTTTGGATCGCGGGGTCTTTTTAAACCCTGGAGCCAGCCAGATGAAAAAAGCCGTCTCAAAATTTATTTTGAGACGGCTCGCTTTCGTTCTTTACCTTGTGTATTCTCCCTAGGTCAGGGAATTAAGGTTAGACCTATTAGGGACTGAATACCTAGAGATTTATTTGAAATCCGCTGGGGTTACATTTTTATTCATTTCCACTTTGGTCACAACCACTGTAAAAGATTGTGGACCTGCCTGCGTTTCAAGAGTCGTTGGAATTTTAATCCCGTCGAACGCCTTGTAATCTTTGTATAGTGTAGTGGAAAGAATATCGCCCTGAGGTGTGGAAATAGTCTGCTCCGTTTTAGCAAGTTCACCGGTTTTCACATTGAAATACTCGATTTTTTTTGCATCGGTATTGGATACTTTGTAGAAATCTACCCCCGCTTCGCTAACTTGTCCATCCACTTTGCTTTTTGCAAAAGCAGGAGAAAGTACTGGGAAAACGGTATTGTATCCTTTTAATCCTTTGACTTGCTCTGGAGTGAAATCAATTTTTTGTCCCATTTGAGAAACGTATCCTGCATTTCCATCAAAGACATTTTTGATTTCGATTCCCATGATTTTGATCAAAGTAAGGGATTTGTCTGGAAACTCGTATTTGCCCGTGAATTCTCCTTCCATGTTCATCATGCTCATTTTGCCTTCTTGAACCATGGTTTTTATTTTGCTAACTGCTGTGGCACCGCCTACAAATTCTAGGTATTTTGCCTTGATTTCATCCGTCGTTACGTTGACCTGCTTTTTAGCAGCCGCAGGATCTGCAATTGTATTTCCGTAAGAATCATAGAAATTAATTGGATATCCTAACTTACGTAAACTTGGAGTGATTTCTTCTGCTTTTCCAGTCACTATAATTCTTGCCTGCTCAGGTTTGAAGTATTTCTTGGCTACTCGAAGAACGTCATCCACGCTCACTTTGTTAATGTTTTGAATGTACGATGCATAGAAATTCTTGTCTAAGTCATTCGTTTTTGTGGTTAACGCTTGGCTTGCCACGGTTTGCGGACGCTCAAGGGATAACACGAAGTTGCCTAAGAATTTAGCCTTTACATTTTCAAGTTCTGTTTGATCAACTTTGTTCAAAGTCATGCCCTTGATTTCTTTGATCGTTTCGACCACTGCCGAATCCGTTACGTTATTTCGAACCGTTGTACTTGTCATAAAACGACCGATATATCTCGAGTCAGAAACGCCACCTCTTGCTCCGTACGTCCAACCGTGAGCTTCGCGAAGATTCATGTTCAGTTTGGAATTGAAGTCACCCCCTAAGATGGTAGAGGCCACTTGAACCGCATAATAGTCTGGGTCTTTCTTTGTAAGTTGCACAGGGTAGGCCACTGAAATAACCGATTGAACGGCATTCGGCATGTTCACAACATCTACTTCCGTTTTCGTTACAGAAGAGACACTAGGAAGTGCTGGGATTGCAAGATTGCCCGCTTTCCAGGAAGAAAACTGTTTCTCTGCTAAAGTTTTTGCATCTTTTTCATTAATGTCTCCTACAAATACAAGGTATGCGTTGTTTGGTTTGTAGTATTTGTTATAATAGTCTTTTACATCTTGTAAGGTGATTGCGGAGATTTTCTCTTCGGTATCGTACTCAGCGAAAGGATGGGTTTTTCCGTAAGTTAGAACACTAGTCATACGAGAGGCTGCTGCATCCACACTTTTCGCATCGGCTTTAAGTCCTTCTATGTAGCGTGCTTTCACTGCATCAAATTCAGCCTGCGAGAAGTTCGGATTCAAAGCTCCGTCTGCAAAATAACCGAAGATTTCATTGAAATATTTGGTTAAAGCAGAAGCGCTAGCGCCTTCGCTCCAATAGCTTACACGTGCACCTAATTGTTCGATTTTATTGTTGAACTCGTCTTTAGAAAGACTTTGGGTTCCGGTTCCTAGCATTTCCCCTAGAAGACCGTCCACTCCTTTCTTCGCACCTAAAGCAAAGGGTTTGTTGTCGATGCTTAGCGTGGTGCTAATTCGAGGAAGTTTATTGTTCTCAACGACAATGACCGTAAGTCCATTCTTTAATTTGAACTCATTCGACTTTCCGAGGTTTACCACAGGAGCGGGTCCTGGTTTTGGCATCGGTCTGTCGATTTGTGCGCTAAACGACACAGCGACCAACGCCAGGGCAAGGGATATTATTTTTGTTCTCATAGAAATTCTCTGTTAATAATTAGTTGGTTTTTTTGTCTTTCGTGGATTCCGGTAAGTAATTCACGATGACACGTTGGTTTTTGCCTAGGTATTTTTTAGCGACCTCTCTAATGTCTTCTCTTGAGACCGATTGGTAGGTTTTCAGTTGCGTATTAATTTTGTTCGTATCGCCTTGAAGCATGTAAGCGTCTGCAAGTTGATGTGCGATGTTTTCTACGCCAGAACGCTGAGACACAAAACCATTTTCTACCGTGTTAAGTAGTTTTTGGTAGTCAGACTCTGAAATAAGGTCCGTTTGCACTTTCTCAATGTCTTGCTGGATGTCCGCTTCTAATTTCTCTAGAGGTACTGCTCCTTGTGGAAGCACGCCAATGGTATAGATTCCATAATCTTCCATTTGACGGTTAAAGGCGAAGATTTGCAACGCTTCTTTTTTCTGGTCTACATATTTTTTATACAAAACAGAACTTTTTCCTCCTGACAAGTAGGTAGATAGCATGTCTAATGCAACGGCATCTTTCGACTTGTTGTCTGGCGTTCTATAGTTGATGGCAAGTAAAGGAATCTGAATGTTGCTATCGTATTCCGTTACGCGACGCTCTTGGGTGATAGGCGTTTCTTTCGGAAAGCTTTTGGTTAACGGAGCTCCTTTTGGAATGTTTCCGAAATACTGTTGAATCATTTTCTTAGCTTCTGGCGTTTTGAAATCTCCAGCCACGACAAGAACGGCATTGTTAGGGATGTAAAACGTTTTGCTAAAATGTTTGAAGTCTTCTAATTTCGCACTGCTCAAATCTTCAAAAGATCCAATGACGCTCCAACGGTACGGGTGCTTGTCAAAAATATGGGGAGACAAAGCCTCACCGTAACTAAAACGGCCGTAAGGTTGATTGTCTAGCCTTTGTCTTTTTTCTTCTTGTACTACTTCTTTTTGCGTGTCTACACCCACTTGGTTGATAATGGGCTGTAACAAACGGTCTGATTCCATCCAAAGTCCTAACTCAAGGTTATTGGATGGGAAGGTTTCATAATAGTACGTACGGTCTGTGGTTGTATTTGCATTGTTTGAGCCTCCATGAGCGGAAACAATTTTAAACCATTCCCCACGATCGATGTTATGAGTTCCCTCAAATAATAAATGTTCGAAGAAATGGGCGAACCCTGTTTTCCCCGCTTGCTCATCTTTCGAGCCTACGTGGTACATTACCGAGGTCGTTACGACGGGTGCCGTATTGTCCTGGTGAAGAATCACGTGAAGACCGTTGTCTAAAATGGCCGCAGCAGAAAGAAGTTTTTTGTTCATAGTATGAATTTTGTAGTATATAGGTGGTTTTTTTATATCAAATGTTACATTTTGGTCGTTTATAAAGATAAAAAAATATGCGATTCCCAAAGGGGATTTCAGTGCATTTTTATTATTCTTACAAAATCTTCGGTTTTGAAATTCTCTTTTTTCTGTTTTGTTCTTATTTTTATGAAGGCAAGATCCGCTTGTTTTGCACGTGACTTTCCCCTCGATTAAAATTTTGTTGGGGAATCGTTTATCAGTCGTTTTCGATTCCTGGGAAAACAGAAATTGTTTTGTCAATAAAGCGAGAAAATATTTCCTTAACTTTGTAAATTCTAATATTTTTCACTCAGCATAATGGATTACCTCAAAGGATTAAACGAAGCCCAACACGAAGCAGTTATTACTACAAAAGGACCTCTTATGGTGCTTGCCGGAGCGGGTTCTGGTAAAACCCGGGTGCTTACAATGCGCATTGCGCATCTCATTACCCAAGGGGTAAGTCCTTTCCATATTTTGGCTCTGACCTTTACCAACAAAGCAGCCAAGGAAATGAAGGAGAGGATCGCAAAAGTGGTGGGTCAAAGTGACGCCAAGTCGTTGTGGATGGGAACTTTTCACTCTGTTTTTGCAAGGATTTTAAGGAGCGAAGCGATGCTGCTAGGATTTCCGTCTAATTTTACCATTTACGATGCGCAGGATTCTTTGAATGTGCTTAAAAAAGTTTTGAAAGAACTCTCTATTGACCAGGATCTTTACAAACCGAAAAAAGTTCTGAGTCGAATTTCTAATTATAAGAATAATTTAATCACCGTAAAGGCTTATTTTAACAATCCGGAGCTTATTGAGGCGGATGAAAAGGCCAATATGAAATCCATGGGTGCGATTTACAAAAGATACGTAGACACATGCTACCGGAATGGAGCCATGGATTTTGATGATTTGCTGTTAAGAACAAATGAACTTCTTACTCGTTTTCCTGAAGTTCTTGCTAAATACCAAGATCGGTTCCGCTATATTTTAGTAGACGAGTACCAAGATACCAACCATTCTCAGTATTTAATTGTGAAGGCTCTTGCTTCCAAATTTGAAAACATTTGCGTCGTTGGAGACGATGCGCAAAGTATCTATTCCTTTCGAGGTGCGAACATCTATAATATCTTGAATTTTAAGAAAGATTACCCGGATGCGGTGACTGTGGCACTGGAGCAAAATTACCGTTCTACTCAAAACATTGTCGACGCAGCGAACGATGTTATTGCTAAAAATACCCAACAGTTCAAAAAGAATGTTTTCAGTGACAATGAAATTGGTGAGAAAATAAAAGTGTACCGGGCGCTTTCCGATGCGGACGAAGCTGGATTCGTAGCGGGAAACATTTGGCAACTCCACAATTCAGAGCAAAAGAACTTTAGTGATTTTGCCATTCTTTATAGGACCAATTCTCAGACAAGAGCATTTGAAGATGCACTCAGAAAGAAAAACATTCCGTACCGAGTGTACGGAGGCCTTTCTTTCTATCAAAGAAGAGAAGTAAAAGACCTATTGGCATATCTACGCCTGCTTGTCAATGAAAACGATAACGAGGCCTTCAGCCGAATTGTAAATTATCCTACCAGGGGTATTGGAGAAACGACGCAGAACAAACTGCTCGTTTTTGCAGATTCAAGAAACCTAAGTCTGTCCGCGGTCTTAGCGGACCTGCCTATGTATGCTCCCAGTTTAGGGTTAAACAATGGGGTCCTTAGAAAACTAGCGGATTTCTGGAGTATGATTCAGGCTTTTAAAGTCCTATTGAAGTCGGAGGATGTCTACCAAGTTGCGATGGAAGTAGCCAAGCGCAGTGGGCTCATCAAATTCCTAAAAGACGACCAAACTCCAGAAGGAATCTCAAGGGTAGAGAATGTCCAAGAGCTCCTAAATTCCATGCGCGGATTCATAGACGAGCAACAACAAATTGAGGATGGTGATCCAAGCCTTAGCAACTTTCTAGGGTCCATTGCGCTCTCCACCGATGCGGACAAGGAGAAGGACGACGATCCTAACAAAGTGTCACTAATGACCATCCACTTATCCAAAGGGCTAGAGTTTCCAATTGTCCATTTGGTAGGTCTTGAAGAAAATCTATTTCCTAGTTTTATGAGTTCTTCGACGCGAGAAGAGCTTGAGGAAGAAAGAAGGCTTTTCTATGTGGCCCTAACTAGAGCGGAGAAGAGAGTCTTTTTGACGTATGCGATATCAAGATTCCAATGGGGAAAGATTACGGATGCGGAGCCTTCGCGGTTTTTAAGTGAAGTGAATACGAATTATATGGAATTTATCAATCCTGCAATGGAGAGTCGCTTTGTGAATCATGCAGGGCTCAAAAGTTCACTCTTCGATGACCAAGTAGGAGAGCCTCGAACTTTTCGAAAATTGGAGCCTAAAAAAGCCCTTCGAAAAACGCAGGAATTGGAAGAATCGAAACTATCAAAGAATTTAAAACCAGTGACCAGCGCTAGAATAAACGGTCCGAGTGGAACGAGCGATCAAGATATTGAGGTTGGAGACAAAGTACGCCATGAACGTTTTGGGCTGGGGGAGGTCCTCTTTTTGGACGGAAGCGATCCGAGCAATATCAAAGCTAAGGTGAAATTTCAAAACGAGGGAGAGAAAAACCTAATTTTAAAATTTGCCAAACTAATTAAACTTTAATTGTGGCTCCCAAGGGTTGGCAGGAGACTGAATCCAGAAACCTTAGCCCTATTGAACCAATTCCTCGAAGAGACGCTCAAAAGTCGCCTGCAGATCTGAACTTTTGCCTGGATGCGGTCTTGAAGTTTGAATGGAACTACTACGAAGGGCCGTGAGCCAGCGGAAACGTTCCGTTAGATCGAGCTCAGCAATCGGTCCAGACGAAGGATCCCCCTTCGCAATGCGTTGAAAGTTTTCTAAACTTTGTTTTACCTCCTGGAAATCCAGTTTGCTTTGCATGAGATTAAATTTCTTTTCACAAAGATGAATGCGAGACTCAATGTATTTTTCTTTTTTTGAGAATAGAATAAGTCCCACGTTAAAAAATTCTTCGCGTTCAACTTGGGGTACCAATCGGATGACCGCGTACTCGTACAATTTATTTTCTTGCATTTTTGGCATGGTCTAGAAATAGGTGTGAGTTATCAAGTCTGGTTTTCAAAAACGTGTGGTAAATCGCTCGGATTTCCTGCGGACTTTGGTCGGTGTCTTCCCACTTGAGCCACTCCATAGGAATTAAATTCACGACCTCCCATAGGGTCTGGTCGTTTAGAATGCTCTTTGCAAATTCATCTGCCTGATCGAGTCGATGGGCTTTCGGAAGTAGCACATGGTCTTTCACGTAAGGAAAAGGAGATTTCGCCGCTTGGTCAAAGTTTTGCCAAGAGTGATGAAAATAAAGGGAGGCGCCGTTGTCAATGACCCAAAGCTCCTTGTGCCATAACAAAAGATTTGTGTTTTTGTAAGTGCGATCAATGTTGGTAATGAAGCAGTCTAACCAAACGATTTTCGAAGCTAATAAATAATCTACCTTCATGCTGGGTTCGTAACTAAGGGCACCCGAAAGATAATGGAGCCCTAGATTAAGTCCTTTTGAGAATTTTAGTAAATCTTGGATTTCTTCGTCTCCTTCGGTTTGACCAAATTCTTCTCCAAGATGAACCAGAACAAGTTCCGGCATATTTAAGCCAAGTAGTTTTGCAAGGGTACCTCCAATGAGTTCGGAAATTAGCATTTTAACGCCGTGTCCTGAGCCTTTAAATTTCACAACGTATTTGAAATCGTCGTCGGCTTCGGCAAGAGCCGGCAGACTTCCGCCTTCGCGAAGGGGAAGAATGTAGCGTGTCACGGTGACAGAACGAAGGGATAGATCTTGCATAAGGCAAATTTAGGGTTAAAGTTTCTATTTTGCATGATTTATTTGATGGAGGCAAAAAGACGGTTTATAAGCAAAGGTTGCTGAACTAGTTTTGTTTATCTTTGTCCCTATGTCACAACCACACGATAAACGTCTTTTTTTAGTGGATGCTTTTGCCATGATATTTCGTGGCTACTACGCGCTCATCCGAAGCCCTAGAGTAACAAGTACAGGCATTGATACGTCTGCAATTTTCGGGTTTACCAACTCTCTAATCGAGCTTATCCGTAAGCAGAATCCAACGCACTTGGCAGTGGTTTTTGACGTGGGAAAGGCGAGTGTCAGAACAGAGCAATATGCCGAGTACAAAGCCAACCGCAGTGAGACGCCCGAGGCAATTAAAATTGCCGTTCCGTATATTCATCGAATTTTAGAAGCGATGCATGTGCCCATTTTAGGTATAGAAGGGTATGAAGCAGATGATGTAATTGGGACCATTGCATGCAAGGCTGAAAAGCAGGGGTATACCACTTACATGGTAACTCCTGACAAGGACTTTGCGCAGTTGGTCACGGAAAATATAAAAATCTACAAGCCGGGTTCCCGGGGAGCTGATTTTGAGATCTTAGGAGTCGAGCAGGTAAATGAAAAATACGGGATTAAAGATCCAAAGCAAGTGATAGACTTTCTTGCCATGATGGGAGATGCCGTAGACAATATACCTGGGCTAGAAGGCGTTGGGGAGAAAACAGCAATGAAGTTTTTGCAAACCTACGGGAGCCTTGAAAATCTTTTAGACCACACCCATGAATTGAAAGGAAAACTAAGAGAAAAGGTGGAGAATTCGGCGGAGCGTGGGCGACTTTCCAAGACGCTTGCCACGATTATTTGCGATGTGCCCATCGATTTTGACCATGAGAAGTACGACCTGGAAACTCCTGATTTTGAGAAAGTAAGAGAAGTGTTTGATGAGATTGAATTCAGAAGACTCTACGAAACTCTATACCGAACTTTTGCCCCTCAAAGCACCACGGAAACGAGTGCGATTTTACCGGAATCTACACCTAATAAGAAAGCTTCAATTGTGAATCCGGCGCATGGGGTACAGCTTGATCTGTTTGCTGATTTTGAGCAGCTAGAAAGGGCCACATCAAGTAAACTGACTTTAGAAGAGAATGATCATTTCTACCAAACCATAGACTCTCCCAAGATGCAGCGTGTCTTAGTGCAAAATTTGCTCTCGCAAAAGGCGGTCAGTTTTGATACGGAAACGACTTCACTCGATGAATTGCATGCTCAAATGGTGGGGCTTAGCTTTAGCTATAAAAAAGGATTAGGCTATTACATTCCTATTTCCTCGGATCTAACCCAGGCCAGAGCGACCCTCGCACTCTTTCAGCCCTTCTTTGAAAGCAAAGAAGTCATTAAGATTGCACACAATTTAAAATACGACTACAAAATACTAACCCGCTACGGGATTCAATTTGAGGGTCCTTTGTTTGACACCATGATCGCTCATTACCTGTTAAACCCAGACGGGAGACACGGGATGGACTATTTGTCGGAAATGTACCTAAACTACGAACCTGTGCCCCTCGAGCGGTTAATTGGGAAAAAAGGGAAGAATCAATTGTCTTTTGCCGATCTCGATATACAAACTCAAACTTCGTACGCAAGTGAAGATGCAGATGTCACGTTTCAATTGTATGAACTTTTTGCACCTCAATTGGTTACGGAAGGGCTAGACTCTGTCTTTGAAACTATAGAAATGCCCCTTTTAAAAGTTCTAGCAGGTATGGAGCTAGAAGGAATCCTATTAGACCAAGCGTGGCTCGAAAAGGAAAGTCAAGATCTAGAATCGGATTTGCGTGGTTTAGAACGTCAGATTTTTGAACTTGTCGATCAGGAGTTTAATCTGAATTCTCCTCGTCAGCTCGGGGAAATCTTATTTGATAAACTCGAGTTAGATGCGAAAGCAAAGAAAACCAAGACCGGACAATATGCTACTTCCGAAGAGGTTTTGCAGAAACTTTTAGGGAAACATGAGGTGATTAAACCCATTTTGGAATACAGAACTTTACAGAAGCTAAAATCGACCTATGTCGATGCACTTCCAACGCAAATTGATCCCGTGGATCAACGTGTTCATACGCGTTTTTCACAAACCACAGCCGCCACCGGAAGACTTGCTTCGCTTAATCCAAACCTTCAAAATATTCCCATTCGAACCCTTCGAGGGCAGCAGATCCGTGGAGCTTTTGTGGCGAAACCCGGATGCAAGATTCTGGCGGCAGACTACTCTCAAATTGAGCTTCGACTGATTGCGGAGATTTCAGATGAGACCAATATGCTGAAGGCTTTTCAAGAAGGGGAAGACATTCACGCGGCGACCGCTGCGAAGCTTTTTGATTTGCCAATTCAGGAGGTATCAAAATCTCAGAGAAGCCAAGCCAAAACGGTGAACTTTGGTATTATTTATGGACAAGGTGCCTTCGCATTGGCGGAGCAAACAGGACTTTCGAGAAAAGAAGCGAAAGCGATGATTGAGGCCTATTATGAATCCTACCCGAAATTAAAAGCTTGGATGGCAAGCCAGGTCGAGAATGCGAAAGCAAAAGGATTTGTCACCACTCTCATGGGACGTAAACGCCATTTGAAAGATATTAATTCTGCCAATTTTGTGGTCAGAGCACATTCGGAAAGAAATGCAGTCAACGCTCCCATTCAAGGGTCAGCAGCGGACATTATAAAGCTGGCAATGATCCGAATCGATCAAAAATTGAAAGAACAGAATTTAGAAACCAAAATGCTCTTGCAAGTGCACGACGAATTAGTGTTTGAAGTTCCTGAGAATGAACTCGAGTTGACCACAGAACTCGTGCGCCACGAAATGGAAAATGCGGTGGAAACGGCGGTTCCTTTAACCGTTGAGATAGGCGTTGGCAATACGTGGCTAGAGGCCCATTAAATTTAAAAAACAAACAAAATAGGGGGCTACATCAAAAAGTGCCCCTTTTGACGATAGATTAGTATGACACAATACGAAGAAAAATACACAACCGACGCAAACGGCTACACCTACGAATGGATCGAAAATGACGCCCACAAGGTGAGACTTTATACGCTAAAAAATGGACTTCAAGTTTATTTGGCAAGCAACTCAGAGCACCCGAGAATTCAAACCTATATCGCGGTCCGTACAGGAAGTAACCGAGATCCTAAGGACAATACGGGGCTTGCCCATTATCTCGAACATATGCTTTTCAAGGGAACCTCTAAGATCGGTACTTTAGATTGGGAGAAAGAATCCTTGTTAATCAATCAAATTTCAGAACTATACGAAGAGCATAAAAAGGCTTCTCCTGAAAATAAAAAGGAAATCTACAAGCAGATCGATGCACTTTCTCATAAGGCAAGTAGCTATGCGATTGCAGGAGAATACGACAAACTGGTCTCCTCTTTAGGGGCAACCGGAACCAATGCACATACATGGCTTGATGAAACGGTTTACAAAAATGCAATCCCTTCCAATGAATTAGAGCGATGGCTTAAAGTGGAGCGAGAGCGATTTGGAGAATTGGTTCTTCGTCTCTTTCATACCGAATTAGAAACGGTATACGAAGAGTTTAACCGAGCGCAAGATCAAGACTCTCGCCAGGTGAACGATACGATGATGAGTTTGCTGTTCCCTACCCATCCAAACGGACAGCAAACGACCTTAGGAAAGGCAGTGCATTTGAAGAATCCTTCCATGAAGGCGATTCATGCTTATTTTGATCAGTATTATGTACCGAACAATTATGCCATGGTTCTTGTAGGCGATCTTCAATTCGAGGAAACCATTGAAATGGTGGATCAATATTTCGGAACCTTTACGCCCGTGGAGCTCCCTGATGATGAGGAAATTGTAGAACAGCCTCTCACTGAGATTCAGACTTCTGTGATTCAAAGTCCTTCTTCTCCAAGACTGCATTTAGGATGGAGGACGCCGAGTTACGGTACTCGAGCGTATTATCTTGTAGACATGATTTCAAGTTTACTGACCAATCGTGGGGAAGTAGGACTTCTGGATTTGGATGTGAATAACAAGCAAAAAGCCCTCTATGCAGGTGCTTATGCCATGGGGTTCAAACATTACGGAATGATTTCGTTGGTTTTAGTACCGAAAGAAAATCAAAGTCTTGAGCAGGGGAAAGCACTGCTTTTCGAGGCGCTAGAAAAAATAAAAAAGGGTGAGTTTCCGGATTGGATGCTTTGGGCCATTGTCAATGATTTTAAACTTCAACAAATTAAAGGTTTAGAGTCCTCCGATGGGCTTGCAACCAATCTCTATCAAACCTATATTCGAGGGCAGTCTTGGAAGCAAGAACTTGAGGAACTTTCTATCTATGAGTCCATCACCAAGCAGGAGATTATGGAATTTGCCAATGAATTTTTCATTGATAATTACGTAGAGATTTTCAAAGAAAAAGGAGCAAATCCTGACCTCATTCGGGTGGAAAATCCAGGCATTACACCGGTAGAATTGAACCAAGAAGCTCAGAGTGAATTTGCGAAATCACTTCTTCACATGGAGAGTTCACAAATTGAACCTGAGTTCATCGATTACAAAGCAAAAATCACAACCCGAAATGCAAACGGGAAAACACTGAGCTATGTGAAGAATCCTCTGAACGAAAGGGCGCAACTCTTCTATATTTTTCCAATGGGGAAAGATCATGACAAAACCCTGGAGCTTGCTATTTATCTCCTTCAGTATTTGGGGACCTCGAAATATAGCAATGAAGCCTTAAAATTAGAATTTTTCAAGCTAGGGATCACATTTGATTTCCAAATTACTTCGGATGAATTGAGCATTGTTCTTTCAGGCCTGGAACAGAACTTAAATGAGGGAATTCGTCTTTTAAACCATTGGATTAAGGAGCTTGAAGCGGACCAAAACGTGTATCTGGAATTTGTTCAAAGCATTGTGGAAAGTCGTGAAGTGGCTAAGAATGACAAAGGAAAGATAAGTAGTGCCCTTAGGAGCTATGCGAAATTCGGCAAAAATTCACGTCTGAGAGATGTGATATCAAAAGAAGATCTCGAAGCTCTTTCCTGCGTTGAAATTGTGCAAAACACGAAGTCCCTGTTTTCCTTTCCGTACGAACTGTTTTTCTACGGGAATGATTTGGAAGCCTTTGTTCGTTATATTACCCCATTTATCGAGCCAGAGACGAGGGGAATACCCAAGCCTCAAACCTACGATACTCCGAAAGGTGAGGGTATTTTATATTTTGTTAATTACGATATGGTCCAGGTTGAACTTTCCAAAGTAGGAAGGTCAGAAGTGGTGAATCCGAAAACCTTTGGAATCGCAAATGTATTTAATGAATATTTTGGCAGTGGTCTTTCAAGTATTGTTTTCCAAGAGATTCGGGAGCGTAAAAGTTTAGCGTATTCTGCTTATGCTCAGTACCAAACGGCAAATCGCATAGGCGAGCCCGATTATTTGCTTAGTTTTTTAGGAACGCAAAGTGATAAATTGAGTATAGCTCTCAATTCAATGG
Source organism: Chryseobacterium sp. A301 (assembly GCF_054489425.1). NCBI lineage: Bacteria > Pseudomonadati > Bacteroidota > Flavobacteriia > Flavobacteriales > Weeksellaceae > Chryseobacterium > Chryseobacterium sp. A301. The sequence goes on along the minus strand of NZ_JBTMWY010000003.1, from coordinate 372,991 downwards.
ATCAGTTAATGAAAGAACTTCCTTACTATAAGTCCCAATTCGAGAGCTCAAAATCCCAGGCGCTTAAGCGGATTGCTTCCGGAAGGATTCGACGCAGTGCGATATTCAGTAATCACCATCGACTAAAGAAACTAGGCGTCGATTATGACATTCGAGAAGAGATGTACAAACAAATTGAAAGTTTAACGTTTGAACAATTAGCCTCCTTCTACCAAGACCGAATTAACGGTCTGAAGTACAATATGGCATTGATTGGAAACCGAAAGGAACTAGATTTTTCTGAACTTGAAACCCTAGGGACAGTAGTCGAGCTAGATTTAGATGAATTATTTAATTTCTAGACGCTATTTAAGTTAGAAAGAATTAACCTGCGAAGCCATTTTGGCTTTGCAATAGAATTGATGTACCCAAGTTTAGGGCTAAGAAAGTCTTGGTTTTTTACGTTGCTGCTATTTTTCAAAAGAAAGGACTATGGAAAAGGATCGAATGTATATGCATGAATGCATTGAGCTCGCAAAAATGGCACTAGAAAATGGGAATCCACCTGTTGGGTCTTTGCTTGTGCATGAGCATCAAATCATCGGTAGAGGAATAGAGTCTGGGAAATCCTCCGGTGATATAACAAAGCATGCGGAGATTCTAGCCATACAAGACGCGTTGAAAAATGGCTTTGCAGAGGCTTTGCCTCATTGCATTTTGTACTCGACTCATGAACCTTGTCTTATGTGCTCTTATGTGATTAGACACCATCAAATTGGAAGAATTAGATTTGGATTGCACGTGCCTCTTCTAGGGGGCCAATCTTCAGAGTTTAAAATTCTTGAAACCGAAACGATTCCCAAATGGGGTAGAAGGCCAGAGATTAAAAGCGGTTTGTTGAAACACGAATGTGAAATCTTAAACGATCAATTCACAGAGTATCTTTCAAATTTAGAGTAGGTGATCGCTCGCAAACTCATGCAGGTTGTTCACAAGGGAAATAGGCTTTCCTACGCTTTGAAAATCCTTAGTTAAAGGGATTATACAAACTTGGTATTAAACTGCTGTCCTATATAGTGGTATATCATGCATAAAGGCAATCTTCTGCCATTTTTCCTTCTGTGCTTAAAGCAAAATAAATATTGATTTACGAAGAAAAAAGAGGAAGTAAAATAGTATGTATTTCAATGAGATAAATTATCTTCGAAGCTTAAATTAAGATCATAAAAATGGATTTATTTGCTGCTCTAGACTGGCCCAATTTCGCGGATCCTCAAATTTGGGTTTCTCTATTGACTTTGACCTTTTTAGAAATTGTTCTGGGAGTTGACAATATTATTTTCATCTCTATTATATCCGATAAATTACCAAAAGAAAGAAGAAGATTCGCACGGAATATTGGACTTGCGTTTGCCATGATTTTCCGGATTGTTCTCCTTTTAATGATTAGTTGGATCATCGGTTTGAAAGATCCCGTGCTCACACTTGACTGGTTTATGGAGCCCAATGGAGAAGGTCAGTTGGCATTAAGTTGGAAAGATTTGATTCTATTGGCGGGAGGTATTTTCCTGATAGGTAAGAGTACATTTGAAATTCATTCGAAGATGCAATTCCAAGAACATGAAGTAAGTTCTACTACAAAGTCCGGTGTTAGTGGCCTTTTGACCATGGTCATTTTACAAATCATCCTGATTGACATGGTATTCTCGCTCGATTCCATTCTAACTGCAATTGGCCTTGTGGATAACGTAATGCTTATGATTATTGCGGTCGTGATTTCCATGGGAATTATGATGCTCTTTGCCGGTCCAATTTCTGCCATTATTAATAAGCATGCCAGCCTGCAAATGCTAGCGTTGGCCTTCTTGGTTGTGATTGGGGTAATGCTTGTCGCCGAAGGTATACATCAACATGTTAGTAAAAATATTATTTACTCCTGTTTGGCATTTAGTCTTGTCGTTGAAGTGCTTAATATTCGTTTCCGGAGCCGCGCCGAGAACCTCAGAAAAATTAGTCCTGAACTCGAAAAGAATTTTGAAATCAAGGATTCGGAGAATCCATAGAGTAGAATCGTATCCTCTCAAATGGATACAGATCCTAGAAAAGCCAATGAATTCGACTTAAGCCAAAATGCATTGGGAAATATTCATTATAAAGTCTGTTCCATATCCTATACGTACAGAATAGTAGAGCATGGAGATCCTAGAAAGAAATAAAAATTCCCTCTACATAATTTACGTGAGGGAACCTTTAGAGGGTAAAGAAATGCGTACGCGAGTCTTATTTCTTAATGATGCTAAATATGTGTCGCAGAATATCTAATTTTTGATCTTCGTCGGTTGTGGGACGTCCAAGCGTTTTCCAAGCCTGCTCGACCTCTCCCTCAAGGAGAAGAGCCTGCGCTTTAAGGTGAATTTCTTTGTCTGCTGAAAAATGACCTTCCGGAACGGTCTCCACATTGGCAAGCAAGGCCAAATCGTTTCCTGTAAGTACTGTACTCGTTAAAATGACTTTGGGTAAGTTGTCAAACCCAATTCCTTTTTTAGTTAAAGGTTTTGGGACTTTAAATAAGTTGGCCTCATTGTTTCGACCGTAATAGGGACCGCCGAGGCGAGAAACGAGATCTAATTTCATTTGGTCTAGTCTTCCTTTCGAATCCAAGTATTTTGGATCTATGTGAATATGTTCCACTTGGCAGATCACCAAGTTCCCAGAGCCCCCTTCCGAGCCTAAGGATTGAACGATAAGAACACGGCATTCAAAATTAACTGGGCATTCCGCAATGAGTTTAGGTTTTACTTTTACACCCTCCATCATCGTAAAACCTGCTTTCACAAATTCATTAACGCCTTCTTCGTATTCCGTGGAACTGAGACTCACCTGTTGAACGATGTCGTAATTTACAATCCCAATTACAACCTCATTCGTTTCAATGATATTTTCTAAGGTATGTTTTGTTGTGTTGTCACGAACTCTTCTTGAGGGCGAAAATACAAGAATGGGCGGGACCGTAGAAACCATATTGAAAAAGCTGAAAGGGGATAAGTTGGGTTCCCCTTTTTTATTAATCGTAGAGGCAAGGGCAATAGGCCTAGGCGCAATTGCCGTTTGCATTAAGGTTTGGAGATCTTGCGAACTTAAGTCTTTTGGATCAATTGTTTTCAAAGAAATTGTTTTTATAGATTAGAGAAGGGTATAGGTCTACCCATGACCCGTTTATTTTGCGGGAAGTATCGTTCCCACAACTTCCCCAAAGCCGACACGAATGCCGTCTTTTTCTGCCCAACCACGCATGGATACCGTGTCATGATCCTCTAGGAATTTTCGTTTCTGCCCGTCGTTCAGCACAAGGGGCTTTTCTCCGCGGTACGTAAGCTCAAGCATAGAACCAAAAGAATCCGGTTCCGTGCCCGAGATCGTTCCGGAAGCATACAAGTCGCCTACTTCGACATTGCATCCATTGACCGTATGATGAGCAAGCTGTTGAGCCATATTCCAGTACATCGTCTTGAAATTGGTTTGGGTAAGAATTACTTCGGTGCCTTTGTCCGGAGTAAGCCCCACTTCTAGGTTAATATCAAAGTTCTTTTTGCCAGAAGATCTTAAATACTCTAATACTTCTGGTTCTTGTTTCGGAGATTCCGTTCGGAATGGGTCTAAAGCTTCAAGTGTCACCACCCAAGGGGAGATCGAACTTGCGAAATTCTTAGCAAGGAAGGGACCTAAGGGAACGTATTCCCAAGATTGAATATCCCGAGCTGACCAGTCGTTAAAGAGTACTAAACCAAAGATGGCATCCTCAGCTTGTTCGACACTAATGTGATCGCCCATCTCGGTGTTTTGGTTTACAATAAACCCGAGTTCTAACTCAAAGTCAAGTTGGTTACACGGTCCAAAGGTAGGAAGTGGTTCTGTTTTCGCTTTGGTTTGCCCTTTGGGCCTAATGATTTCAGTTCCTGAAACCACAATGGAAGAAGCTCTTCCGTGGTAAGCAACCGGCAAATGTTTCCAATTTGGAAGAAGTGCATTCTCGGGATCGCGGAATAACTTTCCTACGTTTGTGGCATGTTCAATGCTAGAGTAAAAATCCGTGTAATTTGCTACATGCACTGGCATAAGCATTTTTACTTGGTCTAGGTTGAAAAAGCATTCTTCAATGCTTTTTTCGTCCTTCGAAAGAGAAGATCCCTCCAAAAGCAGAGACTGAATTTTTTCTCGTATGCTTTTTGTGATGGGTTTGCCTAGTTCAATGAGTTCATTAAGTGTGTAGGCTTCAAATATATTGTCCTGAAGTCCATCTACGTCATTGAAATAGCCGAAATCATATAAGGTGGCCAGGTCAATGACAATGTCTCCAATTCGGGTTGCGCAGGCGATGTATTCTTTATCGAAAACGGCCACACCAAACGGAATGTTGTGTATAGAGAAGTCTGAATTTTCAGGATAGGATACGAATGATTTCATAAGTTAAATTTAGAACTTAAATATATAAAAAAAAGTTCATAACCTCGAAGGGTTATGAACCTGCTTTTTCTTAGATGTATAAAGCCTTTACAGCCTTCTACTTTACGGATAGCTAATCCATCGATCTTTGGTGTTTACATCGACCAAAACCAAGGTGTTATCCTTTTCCATTGCAACAAAGTTTTTTGCGATGGGAAGTGGTAGTTTATTTCCTTCAAGTTCATCAAATCGAAAGGAAAGAACCCCCGAATCGGATTTGATCACATCTCCTGAAAAGACATTGGAACTACTCTTTTTTAAAGCTTTGTCATCAAATACTTCGACATATGTTGCTTGATTACCGGTCACGCTTATAATTTGACGTTCTGTATGGTCTTCGAAATCTTTGATTAAAACAAATTTTTGAGCCTCTAAATCGACGTTCTTGAGCGATTTGAATCCCGGATTTTGCTTTTTCAATTTGGCTAGACGGTAATTCGCTTTCTCGAACTGTGCGTGCACATTTCCGAAAGCTAAAAATATACCTATCATTAATAATAGTTTTCTCATTGTGTTACTTTTTACCTCAATAAGATTACAAATATCAATCCAAACCAATTTTAAAGATTTCCTCGTAATTCCTGTTCGCGTTCTAAAGCTTCAAAAAGTGCTTTGAAATTTCCTGCACCAAAGCTTTGTGCTCCGTGTCGTTCGATGATTTCAAAAAAGAGAGTCGGTCTATCCTCAACCGGTTTTGTGAAGATTTGAAGTAAATACCCTTCCTCATCGTGGTCAATTAGAATTCCGAGATCTTGGAGTTTTCTTAAATCTTCGTCAATTTCTCCTACTCGGGTTGGTACCATTTCATAATAGGCTTCCGGTGGAGGCGACAGGAATTCGACGCCTCGAGCTTTAAGATCGGTGACCGTTCGAATGATATCTTTTGTAGCCACAGCAATGTGTTGTACACCTTCGTCTTCGTAATAGTCAAGGTATTCCTCTACTTGTGATTTCTTTTTGCCTTCTGCAGGCTCGTTAATTGGGAACTTTGCAAACCCGTTTCCGTTGCTCATCACTTTTGACATTAAGGCGGAATATTCTGTATTGATCTGTTTGTCGTCGAAACTAAGTATATTGACAAAGCCCATTACTTCCTCATACCATTTTACTACGGGAAGCATACGATTCCACCCCACGTTGCCTACACAATGGTCTACATAAAGTAGGCCTACTTCACTTGGATTGTAGGTCGATTCCCACTTGCGATACCCTGGCATAAAGAGTCCAGAATAGTTTTTTCGCTCTACAAACATATGCACGGTTTCTCCGTACGTATAGACGCCAGAACGAACCACTTCGCCCTGTTCGTCTTGAATGGTGGTTGGTTCTAAGTAAGGTTTAGCCCCTCTTTTGGTGGTTTCCTCAAACGCACTCGTTGCATCGTCAACCCAAAGGGCTAGGATTTTGACTCCGTCCCCATGCTTTTTTACATGTTCATTAATTGGAGAGTCTGATTTTAATCCTGTAGTTAAAACCAGTCTTATTTTGCCCTGTTGCAAAACGTAGCTTGCACGGTCTCTTACGCCTGTTTCCGGTCCCGCATAGGCGACACTTTGGAATCCAAATGCCGTTTTGTAAAAGTGCGCTGCTTGTTTTGCATTGCCCACATAGAATTCAATGTAATCTGTCCCATTGATAGGAAGGAAGTTTTCTGCTTTTGCAATTTTTTCTGCAAAGGTTAAATTTGACATATAAGGGTAGTTCTTTGAAGTTTGATTGCCCTAATTTAAACAAATAATCTGAAACTTTAAAGGGTTGATTTCTTGTCTTTTGAGAATCGTTTGGTTGCTTTTTTTATAGGTCCACTGGAACTTGAATTCTTTCTGCGCCAAGTAAGTCAACGCAAAATAAAACTGCGTTGCAATGAGTTTCCGCTAGAAATGGCGGTGCAAGTATCTACTTGGGGGGGTAAATGAAGAGTATAAAAAAGGCAGTTTAAAAAAACTGCCTTTTGAAAAGGTTTAATTCTGTTTGAATCGCTCAAAAACGGCCCGCTCTAGCATGTCACGATCGTCCGGATGGGCAATGCTGATAAGCAGTTGTGCTCTTTGTCGAAGATTTTTTCCATAAAGATTGACAGCGCCGTATTCCGTGACAACCCAGTGCATATGCCCTCTAGTGGTCACAACTCCTGCTCCTAATTTCAGGTGAGGCACAATCCGTGGAATTCCTTTTTTCGTTCTTGAGGAAATGGCAATGATTGGTTTTCCTCCTTCACTAAGAGCTGCTCCTCTCATGAAGTCCATTTGACCTCCAATTCCGCTAAACTGAAACGTTCCGATAGAGTCGGCGCAAACCTGTCCGGTCAAATCGACTTCGATCGCGGAGTTGATCGCGGTCATTTTGTGGTTTTTCATGATGTTGATAGGGTAGTTCACGTGCTTCACATCTAAAAATGTGATGGAGGGATTGTCGTCCACAAAATCATACAGTCGGCGCGTCCCAAAGCAAAAGCTGGTAATGGTTTGGTTGTTGTGAGTACCTTTGTATTTGTTGTTAACTACGTCATTTTTGATAAGATCAATGACCCCGTCGCTTAGCATCTCCGTATGAATACCTAGATCTTTATGATTGCCAAGGCTTTTTAATACCGCATCTGGAATGGTTCCAATCCCCATTTGTAAGGTGGAGCGATCGTCAATTAATTCGGCTACATTCTTTCCAATAAGAAGTTCTTCAGCCCCTACTTTAGCTCCGTAATCCACCGTGAGTAATTCTTCTTCATTCCAAACCGCTTTGCTGATTTTTGAGACGTGGACGTTGCCATCGCCATGCGTACGTGGCATCTTTGGATTCACAACCGCAACGATGATTTTCGCGGTGTCTACAGCACTCCGTGCTACATCCACTGAGGTTCCTAAAGTGCAATATCCATGTTGGTCTGGGGGAGAAACGGTGATGAGTGCGACATCAATCGGTAAGTATCCGTCGCGAAATAAAATAGGAATTTCACTTAAGAATACAGGAACGTAATCGCCATGCTCGGAATTGACTGCCTGACGAACAGGAGTAGAGGTGAACAAAGAGTTGATATAAAAGCTATCCTTGTACTGTTCTTTTGCCACTTCCATGTTCCCTTGTTGTGTAATGGAGACAAACTCGACGTTGCGTAGCTCGGGAGCTCTTTCGGCAAGAGCATCTAGAAGAATATTTGGTGTACAGGCACTTCCGTGAGAAAAGACGCGGTTTCCACTGTGAATGACAGAAACTGCTTCTTGAGGACTTACATAGTTAAGCATGATAGTAAATTTTGTTTAGTTGCTGAATTTATGAGCTATTTCAAAGATACGGGATTTAAGGCGCAAAGGAAAGATGATATTTGTCAAACGAGGCCTATGTTTCATCAAAGATATCACACTCATTATTCCATCAGACGGTCCTTAATATTGTTTTCAGGAGAGTCAAGCCAGGACGTCATGTAGGAAGGATCCTCCACTTTTAAGGCTTCTTCCGTGAGTTTAAGAGGGCGGAAAGGATCAACCATCACTGCGAATTCATCGGTGAATTTCTTGCCGATGCTGCGCTCCATGGCCCCGGGATGAGGTCCGTGCACAATCCCACCGGGATGCAGGGTGAAATCCATCAAATCAATATGGTTCCGACTCATAAAATCGCCCTCTGTATAGAAGAGCACTTCGTCACTATCAATGTTGGAATGGTTGTAAGGGGCAGGAATGGACTCGGGGTGATAATCATACATTCTAGCCACAAAGGAGCAAACTACAAAATTATGTGCTTGGAAATTCTGATGAACAGGCGGGGGTTGGTGGATTCTGCCTGTAATAGGCTCGAAATTCTTGATGTTAAACTTGTAGGGGTAGAAAAATCCATCCCAACCTACGACGTCAAAAGGATGAGTCGCATAGGTGAAATCCCAAATTTGATCCTGTTTCTTTACTTTAATTAAAAAATCGCCAATCTGATCTACCGGGGTCTCTAGCTTTGGAGTCGTAATGTCTCGCTCACAGAAAGGTGAATGTTCTAAAAGTTGACCAAATTCATTCCGATAACGCGACGGAGTGGTAATTGGCGAATTGCTTTCTAAAATGAAAAATACATTGGTGTCCGTGTCAAAATCAAGTTGATAGATCGTTCCCCTAGGTAAGATTAAATAATCTCCAAATTCAAAGTTTAAATTCCCTAAGAATGTTTTTAATGTGCCCGATCCTTCGTGCACATAAAGTAGTTCATCGCAGTGGGCATTTTTGTAAAAATAATCCATGGAATGGCGCGGTTTGGCAAGTCCCATTTTAAGATCATCGTTCACCATTAGAAATTTACGACTTTCAAGAAAGTCATCTTCAGGCGTTACGTTCATTCCCTTAAACATTCGCGGGGTTACATTCCTTGCCACTGCTATTTTGGGAGCTACATCTTTTGGTTCTCCAATCGTTTTGATTTGAGTGGGTCGATGCAAATGGTAAAGCAGAGAGGAAATGCCGTGAAAGCCTTCTGTGCCGAAAAGTTGTTCGTAATAGAACGAGTCCGATTCGGATTTAAAAACCGTATGTCTTTTTGGGGGAATTTTCCCTTCTTGAATGTAATGCATGATACAAAGTTTGATTCTTGTAAATTTAATTAAAATTTTGGATTCCTTGACTTCGGCTTGTATTTGGAAAGGAATGAGGCTTCTAATAACTTGAAAGTTTGTTTGCAGGCAAAAAGTGCTAAAAGGAGGCACGCTAAAGAGGACTTTCAATTCAGCACTTTCGTTTCCTAAGGCGCCATGCTTTTCAGCGTGCTCGTTTAAAAGAGAACTTAAAAAACTGCCTGTCTCCAAAGGAAACAGGCAGGAAAATTTACTTTAAGTTTAAGGAAAGCCTAAGACTTTGTAGATCTATCCTTAGGATTGCATTTCAAAGGCCATTAGCGCTTCATAGAATTCCTCTTCCATGATTCCTAGGTGCTGCAAAAGGTGCTGGAGTCCCTCCAAATGTTCAATAAGGATTTCATCTTCTAGCGTCAAGGGAATTGATCCAATGGAGGTTTTTAAATAATGGGACTCAAGAATCGAAACCTCATAGGGAATCTTTCGAAAAAAACTTGGTGCTGTTTTTAACTCCTTATGAAGCTCTAAGGCCTTGGCCGGATACACTAGGATTCCGCCATTTACAATTTGGTTGAGTAGAGTTTGATACTGCTTATATAAGGGCGAAGTAGTCACAAGAACTATATTGGGCTCGAACTCAGCTGCTTTTTCTAAGTTTTGATGTTCTACCAAAACGAAATCGCTTCCGGGGCTTTCGACCAGCGATTCCCCTTCCAATTGATAGAAAATCGATTTTTGATTGAATTCAAGAACGTGAATAATGAATTTTGCGATCGATTGGTGATTTGTAACGATCGAGACTCTTGTTTTGTTACTAAAGTCATGCAATGCAGAATTTGACATACGTGGACTACCTTTTATTGTCTTAGTTTTTTGGCCTGGATAAACGATTCAAATGCTTGAATTATTGAATTCCATCTAGCTTGATGTTCTGGAATGATAAAGCTACCATCGTCTTTGAAGAGCTTTTCGTTTGGAGTTTTTACCTTGATCGTGGTGGTGATGTTGTCGTAAACTTTCTTGTAGTCCTCGCGAATTTCTTTGAGTTTACTGGTCTCAATTGCTTTTTGAATGAGAGCTTTCTCTTCATTAGAGATGCTGGTTTTCTTATTGTATTTTTGGTTCTGTCCTTCAAAATAAAAACGAGCCGTGTTTCCTTCAATAAGAAGGTTTTCGTAGATCGGTGCATATCCGCCACTGCGACTATAACTTAATTCGTAGTGCTCAAATACCGACTGGTTTGTACAGCTGTAAAGGCATCCAATCAGTAAAATTAATAGGAGTTTCTTCATGGGTTTGGGTGTTTAAAGACTTGTATTTTGAATTTCGCTTTTGCTACTTCGTTCTTTTTCGTAATCGTGAAGCACATTGAAATCAGGGGTCTGTTCGATGGCTGCCATAATTTTATCTAAGATTTGTTGGGCCGTATCGTTCTCGTAGTCAATGTCAAGCGGCTTTTTGATTTCTAGCGTAGGTTTCACTCCCGTCACTTTGATTTTCAATCCTTTTTTATCAAAAGCCCTTCGAAATCCGTTGATTTTGATGGGAACCACGATGGGTTTTTGTTGTTTAACGAGTTTTGCTGTTCCTTTTCTTCCTTGGGCGAATGCAGCAGTGGTTCCTTGAGGGAAGGTGATGACCCAGCCATTGTCAAGTGCCTTCATGATATTATCCACTTCGCTCATGTCCACCATTCGATTTACGTTTTCTCCTTTTGCACGCCAAGTTCTTTTTACTGTGACGGCGCCCGCGAGTTTGAAAATCCGAGAAAGAATCCCTTTGTTCATCGTTTCTTCGGCCGCAACGTAATAAAAATCCACTTTGGGATTGAGTAAGTACACTGGGTTTTTAATCGTGTCCAGATAGCCATTGTTGACCGAGCAAAACACATGGTACATGGCTGCCACGTCGGCAAAATAGGTTTGGTGATTGGATACAAAGAGTACGTTTGAATCCGGAAGATCTTTGAAATGCTCAGATCCTGTAATTTTCAATTTATTAAACCCATTAAAACGACGATAAGAAACCATTCCTAAAATAAAAATGATTAGTCGTTTTAGAAAATAGGGAGTACCGAATGCATCGGTAAAAATATTTTTTTTAGCCATTGATTACCTGGTAAAATAGAGTGCGAATTTACAAATTTTTCAGCAAGTGACTAAATTCACTTAGGATCATTGAGGTCGCTCCCCAGATGATATAGCCGTTGAAATTAATGACCGGTACCTTCTGTCCTCTCGAGTCAGGAAGAACCATTAGTTCGGGCGTATCTTTTAGGGTCATAAACGAAGAGACCGGGAATTCGATGAGCTCCATCGCTTCGCTTTTTTGAAGAACAAAGGTAGGGTTCTTTCCCGTATACGATATGTAGGGATACACGTAAAAATTGCTAGGTGGAATGTAAATGGGAGAAATTTCTCGCACAACGCGAATGTAATGAATGTCAATTCCCATTTCTTCACTGGTTTCCCTTTTCGCCGTATGTGCAAAATCCAAATCGTCGGGTTCTCGGCTGCCACCAGGAAGGGAAATCTGCCCGCTGTGTCGATCGTTTATATTATGCGTACGAACCATTAAGGGAAAATGCCACTCTCCGTCTTTAAGGTAAAGAAGTATGTTGACCGCCGCGTACCTTGGATCTCGACTGACGATTTGTTCATGAGTGAAAAGGGGACGGTAAGGAGGGGAGTATCTTGAGTGGGCCGATTCTCCATGTAAATCTGCCTTTTTAATTCGTTCTAGAAAATCTCTACCAAAAACTTGCATTTCACAAATTTAGTCAAAATCTTCGTGCAGAAGTTTTAAGGAAAGGTTAAAATTAGGATCTCACGCAAAAAGGTCCCTACAAGTAGAGACCTTTTTTTTTGCGCTCATGCGCTTATTTTTAGTTCGAGTAACTTGCGATTTCCTCTTTGTTTGCATTGTACAAACGATATTCTAAATACTTAAAACTATCCCTAGGGATAATGGTAACCCATTTTTTATACTTTAGGTACCATTTAGTTTGAATACTCATGATTCCTTTTGTGAGGTAAGCCTCAACGAAAGGGTGAACGTGAAGGTAAAGTTTTCCTTTTTCCTTCTGCATTCTGTTTCTTATGAGCTCTTCCATTCTTTCGACCACGACAATCGGTGCTAAGATCTCACCGTCCGTGTTCGGATTTTGCTCCGCCGTTTTAATTTGCTTCTCAGGTCTCACCCTTTGTCGAGTGATTTGAATCAGTCCAAATTTACTTGGAGGTAAGATTTTATGTCTTGCTTTGTCTCTACGCATTTCCTCACGAAGATGTTCGTAGAGTTGTTTGCGATGATCGGCACTGCTCATGTCAATGAAGTCTACGACAATAATTCCGCCCATGTCTCTTAGCCTAAGTTGTCGAGCTACTTCGGTGGCGGCCATTTTGTTCACACTAAGTGCGTGGTCCTTATTGGTCGTGCTTGAGGCGATATTCGGACCTGAATTTACGTCCACCACATGAAGAGCTTCGGTATGTTCAATGACCAAATAAGCACCCTTTGAGCTTGGAATATTCACGTGTTTACCGAAACTCTGCTTGAGTTGTTTCTCCACATTGTAATATTCTAAGAGTGGGATATGAGAATCGTAATGCTGGACAATGTTCTTTCTTTCCGGGGCAATAACCTCTAGGTAGTGGGTAATTTCCTGGACCATGTTTTCATCATCGGAAATGATTCCGGTGAAATCTTGGTTGAAATTGTCTCGCAAAATAGCAGACGCTCTATCTTCTTCACTTAAAATCTTTGAAGGGACTTTTTGCTTTTGAATGTTTTTGAAAGTCGATTCCCATTTGTGAATCAGCTGGTTCATATCGTTATGAAGCTCAGCGACTTTTTTACCCTCTGCTACGGTGCGAATAATCACACCGAAGCCTTCGGGTTTAATGCTTTCAATTAAGGTACGAAGTCGTTCACGGTCTTCCGCACTTTTGATCTTTTTAGAAATCGAAACTTTGTTGTCAAAAGGAATCAAAACTAAAAATCGGCCCGTTAGGGAGATTTGAGTAGAGATTCGAGGTCCTTTCGTAGAGATGGGTTCTTTCGTGATTTGAATCAGAACCACATCGTCTTTGGACAGCACCTTGTCTATGGTGCCGTATTTGTTAATTTCTTTTTGAACCGGAAAATTTTTGAGGCTAGAAGTTTGATGACGTTTTGCAAACGTATCTTTCAGAAACTTCTGATAACTTAAATAATCGGGTCCTAAATCTTGGTAATGCAAGAATGCGTCTTTCTCGTATCCGATATTGACGAAGGCTGCATTAAGGTTCGGTGCAAGTTTTCTAACTCGAGCTAAAAATAAATCGCCGACACTAAACTCTCTGTTGTCCTCTTCTTCGTGGATTTCAAAAAGCCTACCGTCTTCGAGCATCGCAATTTTCGTGCGCTCATTTTCATGAGAAATGATAAGTTCTTTTTTCATTGCTCTAATTTATTGTTAGACTTGGGTTGATAGGGCTACAAACTGTGTTTAAACAAAAATATAGTTAATGAATAAAGCTTCATCAACTATATTATTATATTGTTCTAGAAAAACTATTTCTTTTTCTTGTGTCTGTTAGCTCTTCTTCTTTTTTTTCTTTTGTGCGTCGCTACCTTATGTCTTTTTCTTTTCTTTCCGCTTGGCATTGTCGTAATGTGTTAAGGTTAATATTTTAGTTAAATTTTTATTTTACTGCTACTTTCGTTTTCACTTTTTCCACGAAGCTTTTTGACGGCTTGAAAGCGGGGATGTTGTGCGCTGGAATTTCAATGGCCGTATTTTTAGAAATGTTTCTTCCTGTCTTCGCTGCTCTTGTTTTAATGATGAAAGATCCAAAACCTCTTAAGTATACATTGTCACCATTGTACATTGAGGTTCTTATCTCCTGCATAAATGCTTCTATTACTTTTTGGGTTTCGTTCTTTTCTGTACCCAATTTGGTGGAGATCGTATTTACCAATTCTGCCTTTGTCATTTCCTTAATTGTTTTTAATTTTGGTGTGCAAATATAAGAAGATTTTTTGAATTGAAACAAACAAAAGCCTGATTTTCTTAACATTGATTAAAGTCTGACTCTGAGTCGGTAACGGTTTTTCAATCGAGGAAAATTTCCACTCTATTTTGCATCGAAATTCTTGGAATCTGCAATTCTTGATTGTGAATTTTTGATTGTGAGTTGCCTTTTTTTTGAATCTCTATTAAATAGGGGTCTTCTGCGAGTCTCTTTTTTAGCTTTTCTCTTTCAAGTACTAAATAAATTTTTGAAGTCCATATTTTCTATCCTAAATAAGTTTAATATCTTGCGCGCCAATGAAGACAGACGTTGAAATGGGACAGCAGCTTTTGCTGTGGTACCATCAGCATTCGCGATCGCTACCCTGGCGTGAAACGAAAGATCCTTATTCCATTTGGATCTCGGAAATTATTATGCAACAAACAAGGGTAGCTCAAGGCACTCAATACTATGAGCGTTTCATTGAGCGTTTTCCTACAGTGCAAGAACTAAGTGAGGCAAGCTTAGATGAAGTACTTCTTTATTGGAAGGGACTAGGGTATTATAGCCGTGCGATTAATTTGCACAAGGCAAGTATTCAGGTTCAAAAGGATTTGGATGGAATTTTTCCAAGGGATTACGATTCCCTTCTTCACTTGAGAGGTATCGGGAAATATACGGCTGCTGCCATAGCCAGTATTTGTTTTCAAGAGCCAAAAGTGGCGATTGATGGGAATCAGTACCGGGTTTGGTCTCGTTATTTCGCTGATCGATTTGATGTGACGAGTTCGGGAGCTTTCGAGCACTTTGCCCAGCTTGCGCAAAGACTCATGCCTACGGAGGATCCAGGCGGATTTAATCAGGCGGTCATGGATTTAGGCTCGAGTATATGCAAGCCTCAAAACCCAAACTGCATAGAGTGTCCTTTGAATTCGACCTGTCTTGCCTACGCAGTAGGATCGCAGCAGAAGTTTCCTGTGAAATCCCGAAAGGTAAAAGTGGGAGTGGAATCGCTCCGTTATTATTTTGTGTACCATGAGGATGTTTTTTTAGTTCGGCAAAGGGACGAAAGTTCCATTTGGAAACGCCTCTACGAATTCCCACAGGAGCTTCCAGAATCTCTAAGCTCCCAGGGGATAGATAGCCTTGAAATTCGTCATCAGCTCTCCCATAGAACGATGAGCATACGAATCCATACAGTTAAGTTGAATTCTCAAGACGATTTTAAACTGTATTCAAGAGATTCTGGAGTTTTCCCTATGGCCTTTCAAGACTCCAATCTCAAATCTTTTCCTCGTCCGTTAGATCAATTCATCAAAGAATGGGCAAAGAATAATCAGATTGGAGAGGGCAATTTAGAGAAGACAAAGCGATAGAAAAGTACGAAGTGTTTTTATTAAGCGAAAAACCGTATTTTTGCCTCGCGCGAATAAAAAATGAAATGAGGCACAAGTCCTTATTTCCTAAGTCGCAAAGGGCAGGCACGAGGGTTTCTTGAGCACCCTTTTAAATGATAAATTAAACGGAAATAAATGAAACTTTTGGTTGTAGGTTCCGTCGCTTTTGATGCGATCGAGACCCCTTTTGGAAAAACAGATAAAATATTAGGAGGTGCTGCTACCTTTATTGGTCTTGCCGCTTCGGTTCTTAGAACCGATGTAAGTTTAGTGAGCGTGGTAGGAGGAGATTTTCCTCAAGAATATTTAGATCTTTTAGAATCTAGAAACATAAAGACCGAGGGAATTGAAATCATCAAGGAAGGAAAAACATTCTTTTGGAGTGGCAAATACCACAACGATTTGAATACCAGGGATACGCTTGTAACGGAAGTGAACGTCATGGAGAATTTTGATCCAAAAGTGCCGCAGGATGCGCAAAATGCAGAAATTCTAATGCTAGGAAATCTTCATCCCTCCATTCAACTGTCGGTACTGGATAAAATGCAAACGCGTCCACAGCTTGTGATTTTAGATACGATGAATTTCTGGATGGACACTGCATTAGAGACTCTTTTAGAAATGATTAAAAGAACCGATGTGATCACCATTAATGACGAAGAAGCGCGTCAACTTTCCGGAGAGTATTCTTTGGTAAAAGCAGCGCAAAAGATTCATGAAATGGGACCTACCTATGTGATTATAAAGAAAGGAGAACACGGTGCTCTTCTTTTCCATGAGGGAAAAATCTTTGCCATTCCCGCTCTTCCGCTAGAAGACGTTTTCGACCCGACAGGGGCAGGAGATACTTTTGCAGGAGGCTTTGCTGCACATTTAGCAAAAACTTCAGATTTGTCCTTCGAGAACATGAAATCCGCACTCATTGTAGGGTCTGCCATGGCTTCCTACACGGTGGAGGAGTTCGGAACGGAAAGACTTCAAAAAGTAAGTGTGGAAGACTTGCGTACCCGGGTCAACGCATTCAAACAATTAACGACATTTGAAGTAGATTTGTACTTCGATTAATCTTAAGATTATATGAAAAAAATAGTATATCTATCCCTTACGCTCCTTTCAGGACTCGGTTTTGCGCAAGTCATGACTGTAGGTTCAGACAGTATTTCGCTTCAGGATTTTAAAAAAGACAATGAACAGACTTTGAAGTCTGTCGGCATCACTCAAACCCTAACAAGTACGCAAGATTTCTTGCTCTTTCAGCAACTGGCAGAAGAGAAAAAGGCAGACACGACGATGCATTTTCGCCAGCGAATGGCGCAGAAAATTCAGGAGTTGCATGATCAGTATTTTTTCGACCCTGCACAAGTGGAGCGCATGACTCAGTCATACGTGCAGGCCAATAAACTAGAGAGGCTCGTGCATGTGTTCACTTTGGAGAAGGAAGAGGGAGATACCACCGATTACACCAAAGTTTATCAGGATGTGGTGAGTGGTAAGATGACAATGGATCAGGCTATTTCAACCTACATCAAAAAGGACATTAAACCGATTTACATTAAGCCGGGCTTAATTGGTGAGGATCTATATAAAGAGTTAATGGCGGCCAAAGCAGGGGGGTACACGAGGTTACACGATCAAGGACGCAGCGTAACCTTTGCAAAGTTAGTCAGTACCAGACCTAGCTTGGGGTATATGATCTTTGGAACGCTTAGGTATGCGGACGATGCAAATGCACCGAAACAAAAAGCAGCAATCTACAAGGCGCTTACCTCAGGAAAGGCTTTCAACGAGGTGACCAAAGAATTTGGAACGACTCAAAATGAAATTAATGCTGGAGGTGCCGTGATGGGGTCTCCAAGTTTACCTGACCACGTGTATGCAGCACTAAAAGGCATGAAGGCGGGAGAGTACACAAAAGAACCTGTGCTTTTTGATGGGAACTATTATGTTTTCTATATCTATGACTTGGTTCCTTACGAAGTGACGGACAAAACCAAAGAGCTTTTTCGTGCAGATATGCTAAATAGCAATTACCTGCAGGCTTTGGAAGATCAGGTGATTAATCAAAGGCAAACGAGTCCGGATTTTAGTCTAACCGATGACTTTAAAAACCTAGAGAAATCGTATGCGAGTTTTAAGAGTTTTTCCAATCCGAATGCAATCCTATGGAGATACAAGAACCATTCGATGGACTACAAAACACTCAAGGCGCAAGTGGAGCAGCTTTATCAAAACTTGGATACGGTTACACCTTCCCAGTGGAAATCCCTTTTAGACCTACGAATCAAAAGCGATTTGTACAGTGTGTATTCCCAAGAGTTTTTCGCAAAACCGCAGGTGAAAACGGCTCTTGAAACCGAACGTAGAATGCTTTTTTCTGAGTATATTTACTCTGATCTTCTTAAAAGCGAAGTAGATGCTTCTGATGCAAATCTCAGACGTTTTTACAACGCCAATAAAAATGAATTTCAATGGGAGGAAATGGCCCAGGGTAGAGTGGCGATTTTGAGTGACGAGAGTCTAACGAAGTCTGTAATAAAAGCCATAGAAGATCCAAACAAATGGGGAGAGCTTAAAAAGAAGTACGAGGGGAAGTTGAATAAAGAAAATAAAGTTCTAGTTTCCTTCCAAGAAGGTGAAATGTATAGCGATGCTGAAATCTTCACCCAATATAAGGTACCCTTTAAAAAAGGGGTCTTTTCAACCAAAATGAGTGCGCGCGACGTAGTCATTGCGATTGATAAAATTACACCTCGAACGTTAATGAGCTTTGAAGAGGCCAAAGAGGATGTGATTGCTAGAGTGACGGAAGAAAGACTCAAGGGGATTTTGCAGGAACAGAGAGCAAAAACTCAAATCGTGGTGCCCGCTGCATTTATGCAGGACCTAGAGAAAAATTTTAAGAAATAATTATAAGTTTATTTTGAGCGGAATCCGCGAAGAATCCTAATTTTGCAAACTAGATAGTTTTATGATGGTAAATAATGTAAAATCACTTTTTTTAAGTGTGTTTTTTATAACCCTTTTTGCAGGAAGCGCTCAGGGACAGCAACTTCAAAAAGGAGCATTAGTGGATGGGATTACGGCGGTAATCGGAGATGAAATTGTTTTGGAGTCAGACATTGACGAACAAATGAATTACGCCAAGCAGCAAGGAGCTCAAGTGAGTGACCGCTGTACGTTTCTTGCAAACATCGTGAACAATAAGCTTCTGATCTACGAAGCGAAGCGCGATACGCTTATTGAGAATAAAACGGCGGCGATTAAAGAAATGGCAAACGAGAAATACAATCAAATTCTTGCTCAATTCCCAGACGAGAAATCAATGCTTGCAGGATATAAGTTTCGTAATTCTTACGAGATGAAAAACGCCATTGAGAAAATTGACGCGGACAATTACTACGGTCAACAAAAATATGCTAGAATTACGGAGAAAGTGGACGTAACTCCAAACGAAGTAACCGATTTCTATACGATGTACCAACATCAATTGCCTATGGTAAAGGACGAGGTTTCGGTTTCGCAGATTATGATGTATCCTAAATTAACGGAAGCACATAAAGACGAACTAAAAGCCAAACTCTTAAAAATCAAACAGGACATTCTAAATGGAGAAAGTTTCGAGCAAATGGCTCGTATTTACTCTGAAGATCCTGGATCCGCTGCTCAGGGTGGTCTTTACACCAATGTTTCGAGAGGAAAAATGGTAAGGCCTTTCGAAGCTGCTGCCTTAAACTTACAAGAAGGGGAGATGTCAGAACCTGTAGAAACTGATTTTGGTTACCACCTGATTCAACTTGTGAAAAAGAGTGGGAAGCAGTACGATGCTAGGCACATTCTTTTAAAAGCGGAACCAAACGCGGAAGAAATTGAAAGTGCTAGAAAAGAGCTTGATTCTATCCGTACAAGAATTATTGAAGGAAAATTAACCTTTAAAGAAGCGGCGTTCAAATTCTCGGACGACAAAAACACGAAATTTAATGGAGGTACTTTGACCGGTGCCGATGGAGGGGATAAGATCGAAAAGATTGATCTTCCCGCTACGTTAGCGTATCAAATCGTAGGAATAAAGCCTCACGATATGACAGAAGTATTCCAAGACCAAGCCGCCAACGAAAGAAAAACAGTGAATATTGTGATGGTAAACGAGGAAATAGCTTCTCACCAGCTCGCGATTGAAACCGATTATGAGAGAATTAAACATCTCGCTGCGGAACGAAAGAAGGCACAGCTTGTTGAGAAATGGGTAAAGGAGAAATTATCCGATACGTTTATCTCAATTAACGAACGATACAACCACTGCGCTTTTACCAGCGAGTGGAATAAAGAAAGTGAATAACCCTAGAAAATCCTTTAGAATCTCTAAAGGATTTTCTATTTTTGGTACATGAGCAATTTTATTCATTTTGGCATCGCAGAGAAAATGTACAGCGAGAAACAAAACCGTATTACCGAGCTTTTCAAAATAAAATACCCTATCATTCAAGGGGGCATGATTTGGCATTCCGGATGGCGTCTTGCGAGTGCTGTGTCCAATGCGGGAGGGTTAGGCTTAATTGGGGCAGGAAGTATGTATCCCGATGTTTTAAAGGAACATTTAGTCAAATGCAAAGCGGCTACGGACAAACCCTTTGGAGTGAACATCCCCATGCTCTATCCCAACCTAGAGGAAATCATTGAAATAGTCCTCTCCCACGGCGTAAAAATAGTTTTTACTTCCGCGGGAAGTCCTAAAACGTATACAGAAACGCTTCAAAAAGAAGGAGTGAAGGTGGCACATGTCGTGTCCTCTACCCAGTTTGCGGTCAAGTGCGAAGATGCGGGCGTGGATGCAATTGTGGCGGAAGGTTTTGAGGCGGGTGGACATAACGGTAGAGAGGAGACGACCTCCCTTGTTTTGATTCCGAATGTGAAAAGACATATAAAAACTCCGCTCATTGCCGCAGGAGGAATTGCCCTGGGTTCTCAAATGAAAGCAGCCCTAATTTTGGGAGCTGATGGAGTTCAGATCGGCAGTCGTTTTGCAGCCACGAAGGAAGCAAGTGCACACGATCTATGGAAAGAGCATATCACAAGTTTATCGGAGGGAAGTACAATGCTTTCTTTAAAGGAACTGGCGCCGGTTAGAATGGTGAAAAATGAGCTCTTTAACCAACTCGAGGAGATTTATGCATCGGGAAGAGATAAAGAGGAATTACGGCGCGTGCTCGGCCGAGCAAGAGCCAAAAAAGGAATGTTCGAGGGCGACTTAGCAGAAGGCGAACTCGAAATCGGGCAGGTATCCGCCCTAATAGACCAGGTGCTCAGTGTGGACGAAGTCTTTGAAAGATTACTAGAAGAATTTCAATCGGCTACGTTTGTCGATTTTCTAGCCTAAAGCAAAAAAAACACCCAAGAGGTGTTTTTTTTAGGTCGTGATCTCAATTTTATTGATCTTCTAGAAGAGCCTGCAGTTGAATGTATCCACCTCCGTTGTAGCCTTCTTTTAGTCCATGGTCGTAAAGAAGTTCAAGGGCTTTTCCACTTCGGTTTCCACTTCTACAAAAGAGAATGACCGGATTGGGTAAGCTAGTGATTTCCTCGGCGCGTGCCTCTACCTCACCTAAGGGGATATTGGTGGCTCCTTCAATTGCACCGTCCATTTCTAGTTCAATCGGTTCGCGTACATCAATTAGATGATAATTTCCAGAGGTTAAGACTTCTTGTATTGTACTCATATGCTTAGAATTTTTGCTAAAGTAGCAAATTTTTTAAATTCTATAAGGAAATTTCGAGGAATTCTTGAGCTCTCTTTTTTTGACATTGGAATTTGCTTTATCTTCGCAGTGGAATGAATGCATCAAAAGAATCTTGGACCCAATTGATTAAAACCAAAGCGAAAGCTTTTGGGTTTCAAGACTGCGGCATCGCTGAGTCTGGGTTTTTAGAACAGGATGCAAAAGCGCTTGAAAATTATTTGAAAAAAGGCTTTCAGGGGAAGATGCAGTATATGGAGAATCATTTTGATAAGCGTGTGGATACAAGACTGCTTGTAGAAGGCTCCAAATCTGTAATCTCTCTGTCGTACAATTACTATCCAAGTGAGGAGCTTCCCACGCTTGAAAATTTTAAAATTTCAAAGTATGCCTATGGTGAGGATTACCATCCTATTATCAAGGGGATTTTGGCGCAGTTGGTTCAGGAGCTTCAGGAAGAAATCGGCGAATTTTCTTTTCGGGTATTTGTAGATTCAGCTCCTGTTCTTGAAAGAAGTTGGGCTCGCAAATCCGGAATCGGTTGGGTGGGAAAAAATGCGAATCTAATAACCAAGCAAAAAGGTTCTTTTTTCTTCTTGGCAGAGATTATCTGCGATTTGGAACTCGAGTATGATTCTCCGATGGGGGATTATTGCGGAAGTTGTACCCGCTGCATTGAGGCTTGTCCTACCGAGGCCATAGTGGAGCCTAGTGTCATTGATGGCAGTAAATGCATCTCGTACGCTACTATTGAGCTTAAAGAGTCCATTCCTGCATCGTTTAAGGATTCGATGGAGGATTGGATGTTTGGATGTGATATTTGCCAAGATGTATGTCCTTGGAATCGGTTTTCGCTTCCCCATAAACAGCCAAGGTTTGATCCCAATCCAGGCTTAGATCAATTCTCAAAAGCACAGTGGAAAGAACTAACGCAGGAGCTATTCTCCGAGGTGTTTCGAAAATCGGCTGTGAAGCGCACAAAATTTAGTGGACTAAAACGGAATATTGAATTTCTAAGTTGATTTTAGAGTATACCTTACTTAGTTTAGGGTAAAGTTTTTAGACTCACCGATAGATCTAATTCATCCTGCACTTTAATGGTGCCTCCTAACCGAGTGGGCGGTGAGATGTGAAAATCACTAAATTGAATTCTTTTGGTTCCCACCAGTTGATTCCCTTCTTGGAATAGTGTAATGTCGTAGGTCTTTTGACTGCGCATGAGCTGAACCTCCAATGTGGCCTTGTAATAATTGCTTGTACCGAGCTTTTTAAGTTTTACAAAACGAATGGTTAGGTCTGGATACTTCGTGTGGTTTAGAGTTTTACGAAAGTCATTTGTCATGAGTTTGTTTCGGCAATCAAAATCAACCACTTTTAACTGAATGTTTGGCAGCTTGTCACTTTGCAAGGCGGGTAGTAGTGGCATGTTTGTGTGGGTGCATTTAAAGGCATTCACGTTCGTTTTGCCCGCAATCACAATGCTGTTGTTTTGGGCAAAAAAGAAGAAAGGAAGCAGTAGAATTAATAGCTGTTCAATTTTCATATAGCAAGTTTCTAGAAAAAAAGGAGGCAATTGGATTGCCCCCCTTCCAAAAAAATTTAAAAAGATAAAATTAAAAACCTATGGTCGCTTCTAGCATCACTCCGTTGAATTGACCACCCATAAGTGGACTAGAGGCACCCCATACAGTGTCGTTGTTATAGTTTTGATCTACGTATTCGATTTTTGCAAGTACATTTGGGGTCATGAACCAACCTGCACCGATGTTGTATCGATCGATCGAGCGTTTTGCTGCGTTTTTGTCGTCTTTACCAGAAACCGTATTGTATTTGCCTCCGAAGTAATACTGCTCCTTCTGGCCAAATCGATAGAGAAGTTCAGCCGCAAGCTGCGTATAATTCCCGCGGGTATCTCGCTTTGCACCACTTACAAGCTTGTTTCCACTTACATTTTCAAAGGTTCCGAAGAATTCAAGTCCTTGGTACTTTACGAACGGGTTAATTTGGATGGCGGTCATTTCTTTAAACCCAGGATTGAATCGTCCTGTAGCGTAATTGCTGGTTCCCATTGCATCCATTTCGGTAAGTAGGACATAGTAATAGCGAGATCCTGCTCGATCCGCACCGTAAAGGTTGCCCCCAGTGGTAAGACCGTTGGTTTTCATGAGGGATCCGGTTAGTCTAACGCGTAGATCCTTGTCCACTTGTTTGTCATATCCCACTTTAGCATAGAGCGACGGTTTGTTGTCGCTTTTTCCTTTTACAGCGGTTTGGTTGAGTTTTCCATTCGAAACTCCCACCATTCCTAAAAAGTTTTTGTGAAATAAGTAGGCTTCTAAGAAAGGTTCTGTGGTGAAGTTGTCCATCACTAGGTTCCCAACAAACGGGTTATTTAATGCCTCCGCGTTATCGGTGCGTCGAAAATGCGAGTCTCCATAGTTGAGTTCATCCATTCCCACTTTTACTCTCGCGTACTGCATCACATTGGATAACAGTCCTTCGGATACGAAGTCTAAGTCGTCAATTTGAATGTATCCCCCTTTTACCCACGCTTCGTTATGGTGACGCGCTGATAGGTAAGTTCTTAAATGCATTTTAACTCCTTTGGCTAGATAGGCATTCACATCTAAATTGGCGGTGGGAAGATTGACATCACTTCCTAAATTTAAGAGCTGAATTGCCTCGGACGTAGGTTGTCCGCTTGCGTCCAATTTGTACCCTAGATTTCCTTTGGTAGAATGATCCAGTGCTTGGAATTGCAAAGCGAAATCTCCTCCAATCGATACTTTGACTCCCTCGTAGTCAGGAGACTGCATTTTTGGATCCTCAAAGATATTTCTTTGGTATTTTTCAGGAGCTAAGTAGGCTCGCATGTCGCTGTTTTGTGCAAACGAAATGCTACTTGTGAAAATCGCGGTAGCGAGAGCTAATTTCAAGTTTTGAGTTTTCATTATTTTATCATTTTAGAGTTACTATTCTAATTGGTTACGATGGATACGGATACTTTTACTTGGTCTCCTGTCTTTACTCCCATAAAGCCGGGGGTTTCCATTCCAAAGTCAGACATTTTTAAATTTTGAATTCCAACGATTTTGTAGGCATTTCCAGTTTTTGTAAGTGTCACGGGCATCGAAATTGTTTTGGATTTTCCCGCAATCGAGAGTTGAGCGTTCACTACCGATTTGCCTACATTTAAACTTGAAGTGGTAAAGGAAATGGTAGGTGATGTGCTAGCCTTTAAAGCACCGTATGCTTTGTTGTCCATCATTTTCCCTTTGCTACTTTTGAGGTTTTTCACAGGCATCGTAAATTTTACATTGGTTAATGTGTTCCCATTCTGTTGGGCGCTAAAGGAACCCGTAGTGGAGGTCATTGTCCAGTTGTGCATGGGTGAGGTTCCCTCTACACTCACATTTACACTTTTGCTCGAAAGCTGTTGGGCACTGAAAATTCCAGCTACAAAACTTAGGGACAAGGCGAGTAATTTGACTCTTGATACTTTTCTCATTATTGATAATTTTAATTGGTTTCATTTTCTTATACAAAGATACCTAATGGTTTGGGTATTCGTAAATATTTAGAGAAAATTATAAGTGATATATATCAATACTCGCTAATGTTTTACATATATTGTAATTTAAGTTGATGGAATATAGCGATTGTTCAACGTTTGTTTAATTATTTATTAGTTTGATAAAAATTGATGGTTTTAAATTGGGAATAGTAGAAACCTTAGCAAAAACCACTATGATGAAAGTCATTCTAGTCGTTTGTGATTAGGATATAATTAAATTGTAAATTATACAGATGCGCCAAAATTAGAGAAGAATTCTCTCGCAGTTATTAGCTGAATTTTCTGTCGCAATTAGATATTTTGGAAAGAAGGTGGTCAAATTAACTGTTCTAGAACAGAACTGACTCCAACGCAGGATCTGGTATATCGTTTAATAGTAAAAAATAAAAAAGTTGCTAGAAGAGAATTAGCAGGAAATCTAGAAATAGAGGATTCCGAGATTGAAAAACACGTCCATAATAGGAAGGACGAAAGGTTCTTGGCAAATTATTTAGATGCAATAAGTTGCAAATTAATAGTATGGAACATGATTCACTTGCCTTGATTTATCCGTCTATTAGGTGCAAAACAAAACCTCTCGGAACCAAAAAAAAGTAATCTATTGAAATTCAATAGATTACTTTTAATTAATAGTACCCAGGACCGGGATCGAACCGGTACGCCAATGGCATTGGTGTTTGAGACCAACGCGTCTACCAATTCCGCCACCTGGGCAATTTTGGTGTGCAAATATAAGGTAAAATTTAAAATTTAAAAATGTTTTTCTCGAATTTGTTAGAATTCAATTTCAAGACCATCGTAGGCTAAAGAAATGTTCGGGTCAAGATCAGGGTCGTTTTCTAGGTGAAGACCAAAATGATGGCTGATGTGCGTGAGAAGTAAGACCTTGGGTTTTAGCTCTTCATTGAGTTTTTTAATATCAGGAAGGATGAAGTGGGCGGGGTGCGGGTCTTCTTTTCGAATGCAATTTAAGATGAGGTAATCCAGATCTTTTAAATTTTCTTTTTCTTCTTCAGGAATCAAACTTGCATCCGTGATGTAGGCTAAGTTCTTGAATTTATACCCAAAGATGGGAAGGGTATAGTGTAAGACTTGGATGGGCGTAATAAGAGTGTCCCAAAGTGTAAAAGGAGTCGCGTTAATTTCATGAATCTCAAAAGAGGGCGCCCCGGGATAACGATTCTCAGCAAAAGCATATGGAAATCTGCCTTGTATTTCTTTTGCCACGCGCGCTTGGCAGTAGAGTTCAAGGTCTTTTCGGGTGCGAAAGATCAGGGGGCGTACGTCGTCAAGCCCAATAATATGATCGTTGTGTTCGTGCGTTATAAGTAGGGAATCGGCCGAGGTTTCCTTGAATTTAAGCATTTGAGCGCGGAAATCAGGTCCACAGTCAATTAATATTTTATGATTTGAGTCTGTGGTTAGGATGGCCGAGGCTCTTAGGCGTTGGTCTTTAGGGTTTTGTGAGGTGCAAACCTCACAACTGCATCCTATGACGGGGACGCCTTGGGAGGTTCCTGTGCCTAGAAATTTCAGTTTCATTTTGCGCTCGGTTATTATTTTGGTAAATTTACAAAAAAATATAAATGTCCGAGATTAAGCAATTCTTAACCCCGAAACAGAAGGCATTAGCAATCAATTTAGACCATAATATATACGGCACATTTGCAGAAATCGGTGCTGGACAGGAAACGGTACGCCATTTTTTCAGGGCGGGCGGTGCCTCCAATACGATTGCAAAAGCAATGTCCGCATACGATAAGGAATATAGCAATGCAATTTATGGGACGGAAGACAAAAATCGTTTTGTCACCCAGACCCGTCTAAAGAAAATGCTTAGTCACGAAATGCGACTCATAAGCGAGCGGCTAAACCAATCGGAGATGCCAAACCGTCGCTATTTTTCCTATGCCAATACCGTCACAACGATAAACTATCACAAAACGTTTAAAGGTCACGGTTGGGTGGGACTTATGTTTCAGCATCAGCCGAATGAAAAGTATAGTGAGATTATTCTTCACGTCCGATTTAAAGAAAACGAAGCGAGTTTACAGCAAGAAACGTTGGGGAATTTAGGCGTGAATCTTATCTACGGTGCCTTTAATTATTTTGACAATCCCCGGAATTTGCTCAAGTCTTTGTACGATGATATCTCAGTGGACAAAATTGAAATTGATACCATTCATTTTGAGGGGCCCGCTTTCCCTTATGTGGACAATCGCCTTATGTCTCTGCAGCTTGTGAAAAAAGGAATGACGGATGCCGTGATTTTCAATTCGGAAGGAAAGAACATGCTGCCTGCCGATATTCTCTATAAGAAAGATGTTTTTGCGGTTCGAGGTAGCTTTCGGCCGGTGACGCTCGTTAACACCGATATGTTTGAGAAGGGACTTCAGATGTTTCTAAAAGATACAGAAGGAAAGCCTGAGGATACTGTCATTATTTTTGAAATCACCACGTTTAATTTGCGTGCCACCGGTCGTATTGATGAGCGGGATTTCTTAGATAGAGTCGATATCTTAGCCAAGCTCGGTTATACGGTTATGGTTTCCAATTTCTCTGAGTATTATAGACTTGCGGAATATTTTACAGGCTATAACATTCGATACTTCGGGATTGCGATGGGCGTAAACAATCTTCTGATGGTCTTCGAAGAGCAATACTATGAGCATTTGTCAGGAGGTATACTCGAAGCATTCGGAAAATTTTTCCGAAAAGATATGCGGGTTTATCTCTATCCGTACAAAGATCCGGACACCAATTGTCTACTCACATCGAAAACGTTGAAAGTAGATCGAAAGGTAAAAGAACTTTATAAATTTTTTATTGCCAACCGGCAAATTGTAGATGTAGAAGAATACGACCCAAGTGTACTTGAAATCTATTCGCGCGATGTGCTTGCAAAGATCACAAACCAAGAAAACGGATGGGAGGATCAACTTCCAGATGGCGTGGCGGAAATGATCAAAGAAAGAGGACTGTTTGGGTATAAAGAATTTCACTTTGAATAAATCATGAAAGAGCTAAAAAAAAGATTGCTATTTATTTTAGAGAGTCCTCAGGGAAGCTTTGAAAGCAAATTAAAAAAGATTTGCCAATTGTTAAATCAAGAGATCGAACATTTTAATTGGACTGGATTCTATTTCCGAAATGGAGACAAGGAAGAGTTAGTGATTGGTCCATACGTAGGCGCTGAAACAGACCATACAGTCATTCCCTTTGGAAAAGGAATTTGTGGACAAGTAGCGGTTTCTAATGAAACATTTGTCGTAGCAGATGTTTATGAGCAGGAGAATTACTTGGCTTGTTCCCTAGAGACCAAAGCGGAAATTGTGGTTCCAATTCTTAAAGACGGTGTGAATGTAGGGCAAATTGATATTGACTCGCATACGCCCAATGCATTTACGCAGGAAGATAGAGAGCTATTGGAATGGCTTTGCGAGGAAATCGCAAAGATTATAAAATAGAGACCAGTTCTCTATAATCCGACTCAAACTCTAGCAAATGGGTTCCGTACCAACTAAATGCTTCTCCATTGACCAGATGGATTTCAAGGTGTGGATATAGGGAAAGAAGTTCCTTCTTATGTTTTTCTTTGAATGGATAGGGTTCGCTAGAAAGAAAAAGAGTTTTTTCTGTGGCGAGCTCTTCAAGAGGAACTGTGGGATAGCGCAAAGCATTTTCATGCGAGTTTTTAAATCCTAGTTGTTCTAGCATAGCGTGGATAAAGGTATCGCCGCCTACACTTAAATAAGGGTCTTTCCAAATGAAATAGGTTAGACTCTTTTCTTTTCTTCTCGGAAGAGAATTAAACATTTGATCTAATTTCTCATTAAAGCAGTGGGCTAAGGATTGTTTTTGGAGACGTTCCCCGAGCTCACTAAGAAATTCCTTGTTGTCATTTAAAGTTTTAATATCGGTAACCCAAACATTAAATTCCAATTGAAGCGTCTCGACTTGGTTTTTTTCATTTTCTTCTTTGCTTGCCAAGATGAGATCGGGCTGCAAAGCTCTTATTTTCTCTAATTTAAGATCCTTCGTGCCTCCAATGATTTGCACTTGAGAAACTTTCTCTGAAGGGTGGATGCAAAATTTAGTTCTTCCTACAATCTGGGAACTATCGAGCTCAAAATCAAAAAGTGTTTTGGTGAAAGAAGGGACTAGAGAGACAATACGCATTTGAATCGATTTGAAAATTAAAAGGCCCCTTACGAATTACAAAGGATAGCTTCTTTCAAAGATAATGTTCTTTTCGAACTTAGAAGAATTCTCAAATAGCGATCAAAGATTACCTTGTTTTTCGAAGGTACTTACGGATTTCATTTAGTGCCCCGGTGGTTCCAATTTTAATAGAGTTTTCCGTACTTCCAAGGATGCGTTTGTTTTTGCGATAGGTGTCGTAGGAAGATTCACTTAAGAGTTCTCCATTCGAATTGTACATTTTTAAACTTACAATTACTTGATTGGAGAGCACGTATTTTCCAAAACCAACTTTGAAATATTTTATTTTTGGAACTACGGCAAGATCAAAATTATTGATTTTGCAAATTTCCTTGAGGGTTTCCACGTCTACATCATCGTAAATCATTGGGGTTTCCACTCGGTTTACTATAATGTTTTTTGATTTAGAAAACTCTTGGGTAACGCCGTCAAAAAAAGTTTGATAGGATGGGAATCGAATCTCCTCTATTCCAGGGTCAATTTCTGGATTGAAAAATAGCACCTGTTGAACGTTCTGTGAGCCAATATTTGAATTGGAAAAACTAGGTCCCTGTGCAGCGGATACGTTTATGCAACTCTTTAAAATTACAGCACTTGCCGCAACAAGTAAAATGGGAAATAACAGTTTTTTCATCTTTGTAGTAATGATGCAAAAATAGAGCCAATTCCTGGAATTTATATTATAAAATTTAAGATTTTTTTAACACTTTTTACGGGACTAAATTTTCGTTCAAAAACCGGTTTGCTCAGATTAGGGAATTGTTGTACATTTGCAGCTCGTTACATAATAATCATTAAATAATATTTGCATGTACTTAACATCAGAGAAAAAAGCGGAAATTTTCGCAAAACATGGCGGAGTTCCAGAGAACACTGGATCTGCAGAAGGACAAGTAGCACTTTTTACTTTCCGTATTAACCACTTAACAGGTCACTTGAAAAAGAACCAAAAAGATTTTGCAACAGAAAGATCTCTTGTAAAGTTAGTAGGGAAAAGAAAAAGGCTATTGGATTACCTTAAAAACAAGGATATTACTAGATATAGAGCGATTATCGCGGAACTAGGACTTAGAAAATAATCCTTTTCAAACTAAAAAAAATACCGATTCTATTAAGATTCAGTATTTTTTTTTGAGACGGTTTTCTATTTGATATTTAAGTAGAATATTAACCTAATATAGTAGACTACGGAATGCAGGGTGAGCAATTTGGATGAACTTATATGTACCTATAAGGACAATGGGTTAAGTAATAAGATTCAATATATCAAGCCCCCTACAGGGGTGGCAAACAATCCAAAAGGATACAATGTTTGTACCTATAATAATCCTATTAGATTTATTGACCCAGACGGCAGAAGTCCTTAGATCATCATTTTGGTATTTTTGAAAAATTTATATACGACGACCATAATGGCTCTCACAATATTATTATACATGGTGTAACTTGGTCTGCAATGCCAAGTCAGCTTGATCAGTCATATGGTAGTAGAGAAGCTGTTATGAGAATAGCTATTATTACGCATCTAAAAATGGAATGTCTGGAACTTTTGGGGCTGGATCCACTCCTGTAGGAAATTTAGCTAAAGATAATCCTGGTTTTACTTTAGCAACTAGTCCGTATGCTTCTATAATCAATATGAAAGAAGGATTGAGTGAAAATATGAATGCCTATTTCAACTTTACAAATGTTCTTAAACACGAATATTTTCATAAAATAGACTTTCTTAATGGAAATAAGACAGAAGGAAAACTTTATAATCATTAAGATGTATATTTGAAACAAATGGGAGATCCTACATTTAAGAAAGGAACTGAAGATTTTCAAAGAGGATCAATAGGTTCATTTGGTAATTATCTTTTACAAATGAATGAGGATGAAAGAAATACAGATAAATTAGATGGTTAAATAAATCAATTTAACCAATTGAAAACAGGATATAAAATTAGAACAACCCAGCATAATAGTAACGGAACACCATCAATGGAAGCGATATGTCCTAATGGTGGAACTTTTCAACTTAAGAGAAATACAAAAGATATTAAAGAATAGTATATGCGTAAAATAATGATATTTTTTTCTTTCGCATTGTTTCTTAATTCATGTAAGGATAAATTGAAACATCAAATAGCAACCAAAACATCTGAATATTGGTTAATTGACGATGAATATAATAAAAATACTTACAGATCTTATGGCTACCAATTCTATGAAAATGGGGAATATAAACTGTTTGTAATTAGGAGAAATACAAAACAGATACATCCTTATAGTGGAGGAGATATAATCTACCCAGATAATAAATGGAAATTATTTGATGACAGTATAAAAATTGGAAACAATAACTTCAAATTAGACATTATAAATGACAGCATTCTAGTTTTAAAGAATAAGAAAAATGAAGAGAGAATTTTAAAAACAAATTATAAAAATGATTATGTCAAAATGAAAAACACACTAAATTAAATTTCCCCGCTTCTCAAAGTCTCCCGACTTTGAGAAAAAAAGAAACGCTAACTGTGAAATGTTAGCGTTTTTTATATGCGTGCGATTAAAGTACTCACAACCAATGATTATTGGGGTCTCTATGCGTAGAAATCCCCGCTGGTGCGAGCTTCACGCTCGTACCCATATAAATACCTAATCCAATTCTTTTTGCTCAATCACTACAAATAGTGAAAACCTACAAAATATTTCAGGACTAGACAATTAGCATAAAAAAGAAACCGCCTCAAAATTGTATTGAGACGGCTTCATTTTTTTTGGTTTGATTTTCATTAGACTCGCCTGCCGGTGAGTAGATTGATTATAGCCAGTAATATAATGGCTCCTACTGCTCCTGTAAGAATCTGACCTAAAATATTTGTTCCAAATGTAGTTCCAAGTAGCCAGTAGCCAATAAAGCCTCCAACAATCCCTACGACAATGTTACCCAGAAGTCCTAAGCTTCCTCCTTTAAAAATTTGAGACCCTAGCCATCCGGCTAAAGCTCCGATAATAAGTGTCCATAATATTCCCATAATTTTATTTTTTTAGTACTTTGAATAGCGCTAGATTTATGCCACAGAGCGGTAAAATGGAAATTTTGAAAAAATTCTTGAAAATTATAATTCTTATCCTTTAGGACCATTCGCGAAATGAAGATAGGGTAAGACCTTTCCTAATAGCCTCTGAAAATTTATATTTAATGGAAAGCAAATCTAAGTAAGGAGATTGAAGAGCTAGATTGTAGAAATTCAGGGTCTGATTTTTCGAAAACTCGGCGCGAAGTGTTTAGAATTTAGGGGTTTTTCATGATAAAATCGTTAACTTTGCCCACGAAAATTTAAAATGTTTAAATAGTAATCGCACTCAATACGGAGTGCAACAAAGACGAAAGTAATTTTATGAATGCTCCACAAGCAATTATTGAAAAATTTCAATTAAAAGACGGTCGTGAAGTAACGATCGAGACAGGACGTTTGGCCAAGCAGGCAAACGGATCTGTAGTTGTAAGAATGGGAGGTACGATGCTCCTAGCTACCGTTGTAGCAAACAAAGATGCCAACCCAGGGGTTGATTTCCTTCCCCTTACCGTAGACTACAGAGAAAAATTCTACGCGGGAGGTAAGATCCCAGGAAATTTCTTTAGAAGAGAGGCTAGACCTTCAGACGAAGAAATTTTAACGATGAGATTAGTAGACCGTGTTCTACGTCCCCTTTTTCCTTCAGATTTTCACGCTGAAGTTCAGGTGATGATTTCCTTAATCTCTTACGATAAAGAAGTGATGCCAGAAACCCTAGCGGGTCTTGCAGCTTCCGCTGCCATTGCGGTCACTGATATTCCTTTCAATGGACCCATGTCAGAAGTACGTGTCGTAAGAATTGACGGAGAGTATAGCATCAATCCAAGTATGGAGAATCTTGCAAAAGCAGATCTTGATATTATGGTGGGTGCAACCAAAGATTCAATCGTAATGGTAGAAGGCGAAATGAAAGAAATTTCAGAAGCGGAAATGCTAGAAGCGATTAAATATGCGCACGACGAAATCAAAGTACAAATTGAGGCTCAAGAAAGACTAGCGGCAAGAATTCCTGCGACAGCAGTCAAAAGAACCTATGAGCACGAAACCCATAACGAAGAGATTCGTAAAAAAGTTTGGGAAGAAACATACGATAAAGTATACGAAGTAGCAAAGTCTCCTTCTTCTAAAGAGGAAAGACACGATCGATTTGCAGAAGTTCTTGAATCCTTCTTAGCTCAGTACTCGGAAGAAGAAAGAGTGGAAGTTGCTGGATTTGCAAAAGTATATTACCACGATGTAGAAAAAGAAGCGATGCGTCAAATGATCCTTAATGAAGGGATTCGTTTAGACGGAAGAACGCCTCAAACGATTCGTCCTATTTGGTCCGAAGTAGATTACCTTCCAGGAGCGCACGGTTCTGCCATTTTCACGAGAGGGGAAACTCAGTCTCTTACTGCAGTGACCTTAGGATCTGTGAAAGATGCGAACATGGTGGATTCCGTAGCGATTAACTACGATCAAAAATTCTTCCTTCATTACAACTTCCCACCTTTTTCAACCGGAGAAGCAAGACCTCTTAGAGGAACTTCTAGACGTGAAGTAGGACATGGGAATTTAGCTCAAAGAGCTTTAGAAGGAATGATTCCTGCAGAGAACCCATACACGATTCGTATTGTGTCTGACATCCTTGAGTCAAATGGATCTTCTTCCATGGCGACTGTATGTGCAGGTACTCTCGCTCTTATGGATGCAGGGGTTAAAATTTCAAAACCAGTTTCAGGGATCGCAATGGGGTTAATTACAGACCCTAAATCAGGTAAATTCCAAGTTCTATCGGACATCTTAGGGGATGAAGATCACCTAGGAGACATGGACTTTAAAGTGACCGGTACAGCGGACGGAATCACAGCTTGTCAAATGGACATTAAGATTGAAGGCCTTTCTATGGACATCATGGAAACTGCCTTAAACCAAGCAAGAGAAGGAAGACTTCATATTCTTGGTGAAATTCTTAAAACGCTAGATGCACCAAGAGAAGATGTGAAACCACATGCACCGAAAATGGAAATTCTTGAAATTGGAAAAGAGTTTATCGGAGCCGTAATTGGACCTGGTGGAAAAATCATTCAACAGTTACAAAAAGATACCGATACAGTGATTGCCATTGAAGAGATTGGTGAAATTGGAAGAATTGAAATCGCTGGAACAGACAGAGATAAAATCAATGATGCCATTGCAAGAATTAATGAAATTACATTTGTTCCTACCGTAGGGGAGGTTTACAACGGTACCGTTGTAAAAGTAATGGATTTTGGAGCGTTTGTCGCGATTGCAAAAGGAACCGAAGGACTTCTTCATATTTCAGAGATTGACTGGAAACGTACGGAAAAAGTACCGTATGAGGAAGGGGATCAAGTAGAAGTGAAGTTCTTAGGGTACGACGATCGTAAAAAGATGAAACTTTCTAGAAAAGTTCTTTTACCAAGACCTCCAAGACCGGATCAAAAACCAAGATCAGAGTCTTCTAACCAAGAGGATCAAGCGAACAATTAATTTTTTCTCGCTTACACTATAAATTCCCGCTTCTGCGGGAATTTTTATTTAATTTTCTTTTGTTTTTTCATCTTTTGAATCTTCAAATCCACTCAGGTTGTTTTGGCCTGAAAATTGTCAAATGGGATTAATAAATCTATTGAATATGAGTCCAACATTATTAAGAAGAATTTTGATCTGGGTCGCTCCCCTCGCGATAGGATTCATCGTGAAAAAGTATGAGCAGAGACAGGAGGAAAAATCACTGGCAAAGCGACAAAATTCTTAAAATCAAAAGCAGTCTTTCTAAAGATTGCTTTTTTTCATTCAAAATCATCAAGCTTAATGGGTACAACTTCTTTTCTAAAGGAGGGAATTGCGGGGACCTAATTGTCCTGTCGACTGCTCATACTCTAAATAAGACTTATATCCTTTTCGTTTCGGGTCGTTTTTGCCAGCGTATTCGTAAGAAGAGAAAGGGAATTAACTTCGAGATAAGCCTTATTTTCTCTCTTCTTTGTAAACATATGTTTAAAATATAAATAATTATTAATCAACTCGTTGGCTTTAAAATTGAAAGGTAGGTTGCAGAGGGTAGGGTGTTTTGGCATAAAATTTTCAATAGTTGCTACCATTAAAAGTAAAATTTAAAAGTAACTGTAAAATTTAATAGTATGAATACTTTAAAAAAATCAATCCTAGCCGCTGGATTATTAACGGCAGGTATCGTAAGTGCACAGTCAGCTGATATGCGTAATATTTTGAAAGTGGGTGTAAATGCAGGAGCTGCAGTACCTGCAGAAAATGCATCGGCTGCGGTCGGAGTTGAAGTGGCATATCAAAATCTAATCACTCCTGGATTTGGATTGGGGGTTGCCACAGGGTACTCTCATTATTTTGGACGTGAAAATGATGTAAATGGTGTAACCGTAAATAACAACGATTTCGGTGTTGTGCCCGTTGCAGCCTTAATCCGTGTATATCCAAGACAGACCGGATTCTATTTAGGTACGGATGTCGGATACGGATTTATTACAGGTGACGATAAGGTAGCTTCTAACACAGGATTAATGGTCGATCGTCCAGACGGAGGATTCTACATTAAACCAGAGATTGGATACCATAACCAAGATTGGAATTTCTCTGTTCAATACCAAAAGGTATTTACAGGTGACAAAGGAGAGATTGGAGACCAAAAATACAATGCAGGAGCATTGGGCGTAGGGGTTTCTTATAATATTCCTTTAGGCCGATAGGTCCAAGAAAGTTTAAATTAGGACCTCCTCATTGATTGGGGAGGTTTTTTTTTCGTGGTTTTAAGAAAGTTTTTTTATCTTTGAGAGTAAACGTACACCTATGAGTCCTAAAACGAAATTTCCACTCTATTCGCCTGGAAGTGAGTGCGAAATTAATAAAAATAACAACCTGCTAGTTGCTGACCTTCGAAAGGATCAGAGTGTATTAGGGGTCTATGATTGCAAAAATGGGGAAATTACCCTACGAATCGAGAAGACGTATCCCACGTCCGATTTTGAATCCTTTACGCAGATGGCCAAAGGCTTTATTTCTGAATTGCAATTAGAATCTATCAAAAAGTTTTCAATTGCCGTGCCTGGACCTGTGATTAACGGGAAATGCGAAACGCCCAATTTACCTTGGGGGTTAGAGGCGGAAAGCATTCAGAAAGATCTGAATCTGGAAAAAGTATATTTGGTTAATGATTTAGAAGCCACTGCCTATTCTTTGTCGGATGTTTATGATAGCAATTTTGAGATTATTCACTCTTCCAAAGACCGTCGCCGAGGAAATGTGGCACTACTTGCTCCTGGAAATGGGCTTGGAGAAGCTGGACTTTTCTATGACGGTACCTTTTTACGGCCGTTCGCCACAGAGGGAGGCCATACTGAGTTTTCACCTAGAAATGACTTTGAAGTTCAATTTTATCAATTCCTAACCAAGATTTATGGAATTGTCACTTGGGAAACCGTTCTTTCTAAAGACGGACTTTACAACATCTATCGTTTCCTGAGAGATGTAGGCCGACACGAAGAAGAGCCTTGGTTAACCGAAAGACTTAAAAATGAAGAGTTTCTAACGGTCTTCGCAGAGGTTGCAAGAGAAAAAAAATCAAGGTTAGTTAAACTAACGCTAAACATGTTTTTGGAGTTTTTAGCGAGAGAATCAAACAGTCTTGTGTTAAAATTAAAAGCGACCGGCGGTTTAATCATTACGGGGGATATTACCCAGGAACTTAATGATCTAATCGACCACCAGAAGTTTTATAAGAACTTTAAGATTTCTGACCGTATGGAGCATCTACTTAAAGATATTCCAATTTACATTCTAAAAAATAAGAAAGGTATTTTAGAAGGGGCCGCTTATTATGGCGCCTTTAGAGAAATGAACTAATATTAACCCATGTAACGCTCGGGAATGTTTTTCTGAGGGTTTGGATAGGAGAGCAGGAAAGATACTTTCCTGCTCTTTTAAGTAGGAGAATCTTTCAAGAAAAAGAATCAAGATGCAAGAAAAAACGAACATTTTTGTGATAAGCGGTCTTGGAGCAGATTTTTCCGTGCTACAGAGACTGGAATTTCCCCCAGAGCTCAATGTGGTTTTTTTGGATTGGCTTATGCCGGAGAAAAAGGAAAGTTTTAGCCATTACGTACATAGAATGGCAGAGAGAGTGGACGATTCCCAGCCTTTTTATTTGTTAGGATATTCTTTTGGTGGACTTGTTGTTCAGGAGATTTCAAGAATTAAACCGGCCCAAAAGACCATTATTTTAGGAAGTATTCGGAGTGGAAAAGAAAAGTCCTCTCTTCTAAGGGCGGGTGAGATGACAAGGCTTTTTAGATATGTTCCTGCCGGACTTTTAGACCCCAATTTGAAAGTGATGAAATATGCTCTGCATTATTTGTTTGGTGCCACGAGTTCAAATGTTTTGAATTATTTCACAGTTCGGGATAACCGTTATCTAAAATGGAGTCTAAATCAAATTGCTCATTGGCGTGCAGAGCCACTAGAGGGGGTGATTCAAATATTAGGCGATAAGGACCATATTTTCCCGATTAAAAATTCTCAACCCGACTATGTGATTTCTGGAGGGACCCATCTTTTTCCGGTCACAAAAAGTAGGGAAGTATCCTCCATCATTAAGGAGGTTCTCAACTTGAAAGATTAAGAGATTAATAGTATCTTTGTTTTGTTATCATAAGTTATGCAATCAATAAGTGTTTTTGAAATTATTAAAGTCGGCATAGGGCCGTCAAGCTCCCATACCATGGGGCCTTGGAATGCAGCCGAACTTTTTATTAATTTAATCGAGAGAAGTAGACCGATTTCTGAGGTGAGCGAAGTGTTTGTAGAATTCTTCGGTTCGCTTGCGAAAACAGGGATTGGGCATGGAACCGACATTGCCGGAATGCTTGGTTTGTCGGGAGAGAACTTCCAAACCATA
This sequence comes from Chryseobacterium sp. A301, assembly GCF_054489425.1. NCBI lineage: Bacteria > Pseudomonadati > Bacteroidota > Flavobacteriia > Flavobacteriales > Weeksellaceae > Chryseobacterium > Chryseobacterium sp. A301. Next base: position 335,045 of record NZ_JBTMWY010000003.1, on the reverse strand, counting down.
GATACCAATCTAATCGATCAAAAGGTTGAGGAGATAAAGAGCTTGCAAAAACTTTGTTTAGCGGGGAAATCATGGGTTCCTTTTGTCTACGGACATCATTTGATTCTAAACAAAACCAAAAGTCTAGATTTCCATCCGAACGGCATGATCTTTAAGGCTGTCTTTAAGGACGGTGAAGAGATTTCTCAAGATTATTATTCTGTGGGCGGTGGCTTTGTGGCGACTAAAGAGGACAATTCGATTGAAGAGTATAGTGTCCGCACCCTTTATCCTTGTCACAGTGGAGAAGATATCCTTCGCAATGTAGAAAAGCACAATTTGCCTCGCATCTCTGATCTTGTGTACTTAAATGAAGAGAGCTGGCGAACCAAAAAGCAAATTGATGAGCACGCACTTTATATTTGGGATCAAATTCAAACTTGCGTTTACAAAGGTGTAAACAAAGAGGGAACGCTTCCTGGCGGTCTAAATGTAAGTAGACGTGCTGCAGGATTAAACCGAAAATTATTAGGTGAAAAGACCTATCAAAATCAAAAGCAGTGGTTTCAAATGCTTGTGGAAGCAGACCAATCTTTTAATTCCATAAACAAATGGGTTACTTGCTACGCACTAGCTGTGAACGAAGAAAATGCAAGTTTTGGGCGCATTATTACCGCACCGACCAATGGAGCGAGTGGAGTGATTCCAGCAGTTCTTATGTATTCCCAAACCTTTACCCCTCACCAGGGAAAAGATCAGATTATTCGATTTTTACTCGTCGCTGGCGAAATTGGCACTTTGTTCAAAAAGAATGCGACAATTTCTGCAGCCATGGGAGGATGCCAAGCAGAAATTGGAGTTTCTTCCGCCATGGCCGCGGCTGGTCTTACTGAAATCATGGGAGGAACGCCGGGACAGGTCCTTATGGCAGCAGAAATAGCCATGGAACATCATTTAGGTCTTACTTGTGATCCTATTCGGGGACTGGTGCAAATTCCATGTATTGAACGAAATTCCATGGGAGCGATGAAAGCGATCACAGCTGCGAACATTGCAATTGAGAGCGACCCTTCGAAAGCTCGCGTTACTTTAGACGAGGTGACAAGATCTATGTGGGATACCGCTCAAAGTATGAGTGATCGATTTAAAGAAACCTCTGAAGGAGGACTCGCTATTGCGGTCAATGTACCGGAATGCTAGGAGAGTTACTTTTCTTCTAGAATCGGTCGAATACGATTTGCGTTCAAAATGAGTTCCTCTAAAAGTTCGTAGTTTTCTTTTTCAAGTGCACTTTTAAATTTTCGAAGTTGCGAGATATGCTCATTCAATACATCGAGTACGTTTTCCTTATTTTGTTTGAAGATAGGAACCCACATATCTGGGTGTGATTTTGCGAGTCGAACGGTGGAGGAAAATCCAGAACTGGCCAATTGAAAAATGGTGTCCTCTTCTCTTTCTTTTTCCAAGACGGTATTCGCAAGTGCGTAAGATGTAATATGGGATATGTGTGAGATGTAAGCTGTGTGCAAATCATGGTCCCTTGCACTCATATGCAAAATATTCATTCCTAGACTGCGAACTAGGGATTCTACTGTATCTAGCGCATCTTTATCGGATTTTTCGGGATCACAAATAACACCGGCTTTTGACTCAAAGCTGTCCAATTGTGCCGATTCCGGTCCGCTGTTCTCTGTTCCCCACATAGGGTGAAAAGCAACGAAGCGACCTCGCATCTGATGGGCTTCCACAGCCTCAGCAATGCCTTGTTTGGTAGAACCCACATCCATCACGACGCTCGAGCGAGAGATTCGATCGAGGATACTTGGGAGTATTTTTTGAGTGACATCCACAGGGACAGCCAGTACGACCAGATCGGTGTTCTGGGGCAAAGTATCTGGCGAGGAGATCTCATCAATAATTCCAAGCTTTAAAGCGGTTTGCAAGTGCGTGGAATCCAAATCAATTCCATAGACTTTTTGCGCCAGGCCTTGTTCTTTTAACCGGAGCATTAAGGAGCCTCCTATGAGTCCCGTTCCAAATAAAGCAATAGTCATGAGTTATAGCCCATTAAGGGATTTAAAATTGGCTTTTTCATCGCATTTTTCGAAGGCAATTTCATAGCGTGGATTCTTTTTTGGGTACTGAATAACGTACTGAGGACAAGGCTTTTTTTGCGCATCACTGCGCGTGAAATCGACTTCCCCTTTCGTGATTATACTGTCTTTAAGGAATTCAGGTGTGACGCCTTGATCCTTCATCTGCTGAGTAAATGTGGGGTCGTAAAAAAAATCTTTACTTAAGGTTTCTGCAACCACCCGACTGTTGGGTAGATACCCCGTACACGTGGCTCCTTTTTTATTAAGTATGAAAAATACCAGGATAATTCCGGGAATTAGACCGATCAGATAAAATTTTAGTTTTCGCATGAGTTTATGTGGCATGTGGACGCAAATGAAGTCCTACTTGCTCTTGTTTTCTTATTAAAAAATGAGGAGATTAATGTCGTGGTAGGTAAGATCAAATCGATCGCATACCGATTTGTTTGTGTGTCGTCCTTTGTACATGTAGAGGGACTCTTTCATCTGGGCCTGATGCATTAGCATATTGTCAAATCCTCCTTCTTGGTCGTAATTTAAAATATAGGACAAAAAGAAATTAGAAATTGCCTTTGTGGTCGTTCTAGGAATACGGGAAGTTAGGTTGGGAAGTCCACAGTGAATAACATCGTGGCGGATAAAAAAAGGATCCTCCATGGTAGTGAGTTCGGAGGTTTCCGAGACCTTCCCATGATCGATCGTTATGTCGATTAGGACACTTCCTTTTTTCATTTTCAGTACCATTTCCTCAGTGATCACCGGGGTTTCATTTAAAGACGGCAATGCTCCAATCACCACGTCGGCACGTCGCAGGCTTTTAGAAAGCTCTTTTGGATCAATAATGGAAGTAGGAACTCGACCGTCGACAAGCGTATGGAGTCGGCGCAATTTGGATAAGGAGTTGTCAAATACCTTTACGCTTGCCCCTAGTCCTATGGCGGCTTTCGTAGCAAACTCGCCTACAATTCCAGCGCCAATTACGAGGACTTCCGTAGGACGAACTCCCGTGATGCCCCCAAGCATAAGACCGTTGGAAAGTGCCAAAAGTTCGGATGCGTAGAGAATTGAAGTGGTTCCTGCAATTTCTCCGATGAGCCTTACGAGTGCAAGTTGATGGTAATCGTCTGTGATGAATTCAAAACCAATAGCGTTGATTTTTTGTTCGGCTAGTTTTAGAAAGTATTCTTTGTCCCGTAGATTGATTTGCAAAGCCGAAATAAGGTGAGTCCCTGTTTTTAAGTAATCAATCTCTTCAAGGGTAGGAGGATTGATTTTCATAATGAGCTCTTGACCAAATGCTTCCTTGGGATCGGTCGTGATTCTAGCCCCTGCCTCTACATATTGAATGTCTGAAAAGAACGAACCGTTCCCGGCCCCTTGTTCCACAATGATTTGATGACCGTGGTCGGTTAAGACTTGAACAGCGTCCGGCGTAAGGCAAGTCCTTCGCTCATTTAAACAAGTTTCTTTGGGAAGTCCAATTGTGAATTTTTTTCCTTTTTTAAACACTTCAAGTTTTTCCTCTTTGGGTAAGAGGTCCTTTTCCGTGAATGGAGTAAAAATCGTACCGCTCATAGGTGGTTTTGTATTAATAGTAATTCAGTCGCAAAGATACAAATATCCTAAACTTATAGAGGTAAGGACTACTGAAAGTAAACCTTTCGTTTCTCAAGAGAATTTTCAATGCGGAGTTCGTGGTAACCCTCACTTTTCAGTTCCTCTTCAAATACCTCGGGCCATTCCACGATACAAAGGGTATTGGGCTGCTCAAGATAGTCTTCAATTCCAATGTCATACACTTCTTCTTTCGATTGAAGGCGGTACAAATCAAAATGATATATTTTTAGTTTTGAACCTTGGTAGGTGTTTACGAGGGCGTAGGTAGGGGAGCTAACCGAATCGGGGCTGCCGAGCTGGCGAACAAGTTCCTTCGTAAAGGTTGTTTTTCCGGCTCCCAGATTGCCTTTTAAAAGCAAAACGGGCTGCTTCTCGATTTGAGGAAGGAGTTCTTTTACGACTTCAGGCCACTGCTCTAGAGAGGTAAGTTCAAATTGCAAAGGAGTCATGGAATTCAGGTTTAACGGTAAATTTGAACTTCGATTTTTCCTTCGCTCGTAACTGTACCTCGGTACATTCCCGCTGTATTGAACGGCATAGCGACATTTCCATTTTTGTCGAGGGCGATGAGTCCTCCGTCACCCCCTAAAGCCTCAATTTCTGCAATAACTTCAGAGCCTGCGGTTTGGATGTCTTTGTTTTGGTATTGCATTTTTGCGGCAAGGGTTCTTGCGGCTGTGGTGCGAATGAAGTATTCTCCCCATCCGGTACCTGAGATTCCGACCCACTCGTTTGCATAGGTGCCTGCACCAATCAAAGGAGAGTCACCGACACGGTTCCATTTCTTACCGGTCATTCCTCCTGTAGAGGTTCCAGCGGCAAGGTTTCCTTCTTTGTCTAATGCAACCGCGCCAACCGTTCCGAATTTATAATCCACATCTAAAAAGCTAGGTTGGGTTCGAGAAGTAGTCGATTTTTCATTTTCGGTTTTTTTAAGAAACTTTTGCAAAGATTGGAAGCGGTCTTCCGTATAAAAATAGTCAGGGGAGACGATTTCTAATTTTTGTTCGTGTGCAAATACTTCTGCACCTTTTCCTACTAACAAAACATGGGGTGAATTGCGCATAACGGCAATGGCCGCTTTGATAGGGTTCTTAATTGTGGTTACGCCCGCAACGGCTCCGGCGTCTAGGTTTTTGCTGTACATGATTGCTGCATCCATTTCATTCTTCCCTTCCGCGGTGAAGACGGCCCCTTTTCCGGCATTAAAAAGGGGTGAATTTTCAAGGATTTCAATGGCGGCCTCTACGGCCTGCACGGCGCTTTCGCCTTTTTCAATTTGAAGATATCCGGCCTTTAGAGCCTCAGAGAGTTTGGCTTTGTAAGCCACTTCCTTTTCGGGCGTCATGTTTTGTTTGGTGATGGTTCCTGCGCCCCCGTGTAGAACGAGAACATATTTCTCTTGAGAGAACAGAAGGGAAAAGAGACATAGAAAGGGTAAAAGGAAATAATTCTTCATTGAAAGTAGTTTTAATCAATCAAAGATAGAAATTAATCATTCAAGAAAGGGAGGTGTGACTAGGAAATTTCGAAGCAGACACGTATTTCAAGCTTTGCAACGAAAGAAACCAGGGTGTGATAGATTATTCCCTAGGAGCGGTCGCTTGCTTTTCCAAAAAGAATTTTTAAAATGACTGGGATCGTAGTGAACACGACAAGAAGAAGAACGATGAGTCCCAAGTGTTCTTTTAAGTCAATTCCAAATTCATGTATAAATAACTGGTCAAGGTAATGACCTGCAAAAACGAGGATAAACGACCAAAGGACTCCTCCAATAATATTGTCAAGAAGAAATCTTTTTTTGTCCATTTTTACGATACCGGCTACGATGGGAACGAACGTCCGTACGATAGGAAGGAATCGAGCGAGAATAATCGCGACGCTTCCGTGCTTTTCGAAAAAATCGTGCGCTTGAAATAGGTATTTCTTTTTGAAAAAGAAGCTATCTTCTCTTTTGTAGAGTGCAGGGCCGGTTTTACGACCAAACCAATATCCAACCTCGTTTCCAACGATGGCAGAGAGGGCAATGCAAAAAGCTAGGATGGTGGTGTCCAGAAATCCACTTTGGGTACTTCCAAACGTGGTTTGTATGATTTCGACCGAGTAAATTCCAGAAATGAAAAGTAGACTATCGCCTGGAAGGAAAAAGCCTACAAAAAGGCCTGTTTCCGCAAAGATTATAAATATGATAAGCCAAAATCCTCCAATCTTAATGTAAAACTCTGGATTCAGTAAATCCTTCCAACTTTCGAAATGCTCCATTCATATTATCTCTAGCTACAAAAATAATTGAAAAAAAACCGAATGAGAAATTATTATGATTATTTAACAGAGTCCAATGTGAAATTTTTTCTGGCTCTACTTTTTTTGCGGGAGGGAGACTGGGTTTTCGCCTTACGGTTTAAAGTCCTAACTCGTTGTCGTCCTGATGGCCGCTTCCATCGGCCATTAAGAAGGCTTTTAAGAAGGGCGTTAAATCTCCATTCATCACGCCGTCGACATCAGAGGTTTCGTGACTACTTCGTACGTCCTTAACGAGTTTGTAAGGATGCATGACATAATTCCGAATTTGACTTCCCCATTCTATTTTCATCTTTCCGGCTTCAATTTCATTTCTGGCCCGCATTCGTTCTTCGAGTTCCATTTCGTAGAGTCTCGATTTTAGAAGTTGCATGGCTTTCTCCTTGTTTTGAAGTTGAGAACGGCTTTCTGAATTTTCAATAATGATTCCGGTAGGTGCGTGACGAAGTCTCACAGCTGTTTCCACTTTGTTTACGTTTTGTCCCCCAGCACCTGAGGAGCGCATCGTTTCGAAAGAAATATCAGCAGGATTGATTTGGATGTCAATGGTGTCATCTACCAGAGGATAGACATAAACCGAGACAAAACTTGTATGGCGCTTTGCATTCGAATCAAAGGGTGAGATACGAACCAGCCTGTGTACTCCGTTCTCGCCTTTTAAGTATCCAAAGGCGTAATCCCCCTCGATTTCTAAGGTCACGGTCTTCACTCCTGCCACATCGCCTTCTTGAAAGTTGAGTTCTCGAACTTTGTAACCCTGGTTCTGTGCCCACATTAGATACATTCGCATAAGCATAGAGGCCCAATCGCAACTTTCGGTTCCGCCGGCTCCAGCCGTGATTTGAAGTACGCACGAGAGTTCATCCCCTTCTTGCGAAAGCATATTTTTAAATTCAAGATCTTCTACCTTCTCCACTAGCAAAGGGAATTGCAATTGCAATTCGGCTTCGCTTTCGGGGTCTTCTTTTGCAAATTCAACGAGTACTTGTAAATCTTCAAACGTGCTTTGGATTTCATTATAGGCCTCAACCCATTTTTTCTTCGTTCGAAGTTGCTTTAGAAAAAGTTCAGCTTCTTTTGGTTCGTTCCAAAAATCAGGAGCCGTCGTTTTTTCCTCTTCGTTTTGAATTTCAATTGATTTTTTCTCAATATGAAGAAATTGGTACAGAGACTCGATTCGGGATTGTATATCTTTTAATTGATCAGAACTTATCACACATTTGATTTTTGCAAAGATAGGATTTTGACATTTTAGAAAAGGGAAATATTATTTTACTCTAATGGGGCCCTCAAAAGGATTGGAACTCTGCAAGAGGCACCTAAAGGAACCTTCTCAATCCTTACAAGCAGGATTGGGCCAGAGTCTTATTATTTTTGAAAGTGGTCTTATTCCCCAAGGTTCATATCCTCAGTAGGATCGAGGGAGTCGTTATGAGCGAATCCAATCTGACGACGAGGGAGTTCTTGTACTTTATAAGAGTTTAATTCTATTTTAAGGGCTTCGATTCGACGCGAAAAGACATCGTAATCACTTGCGCTCACTTCGTAGATGAAATCCTGTACAGAGTTTAAGTATTCCTCTGTAAGTTTGCCTGTTGCTTCTGCTAGACTATGTTGAAGCAATTTCGCATCGATTTTGAAATGAGGAGTTTTGAGCTTTAAGTACTGGGTACGCAGACGTTTTTTAAAACTTTGTGTAAAATCAATCACCATCGTATTGCTGAAAAGTTTCATTTTTTCTGTCACAGGAGTCCAGAAGGGTTTCTGATCGGCTTTGTTGAACTTAAGGATTTGAAGAAGTAGAGCATCTTTCTCTAGGTTCATGGTGAGGTATCGCATAATCATTTGAGCGCGTTCGTCTCGGTTGGGCGGGAACACAGGGATCCGCACATCAAATCGTCCGGGTGCAAAGACCTCACTATCCATCCCAGAGAGTGTATCTGCTGCGACGACCATGAGTAGCTTTTCATTTACAAACTGATGAATCGAATGCAAAATGATGTCTTTTACTTCCTCAGTACTGGAATGTTGGTCGTGCTCGCTAGAGCGTTCCCTTGCGATGGAGTCAAAGTTTTCCATGAAAAGAAGTACCTTCGATTCCTTCATCATAGTGGTCAGAAAATCGGTGAAATCCGTCTTCTCGCCATTGATGAAAGAGGTTCCTAAATAGGCGTTTTTCACGGCTTTAAACTCATAGTCGATGATTTCTGCCATTTTTCGTGCCCAGAAAATCTTTCCACTCCCCTTAGGACCGTAGAGAATGATGCCGGCCGGTTTGTAAATCCCCCAATCTTTCGTTTGTTGGGGGTCAATGAAGGGGTGGAGCATTTCCGTAATGTGAAAATACAAATCGCGGTATCCTATGAAATCACGTTGAGCGAGGGGAGTTTTCTTTCCGAAGTAATCGTAGACAAACTTATAGTTTCCGCCTAATGCATGGTCAATGCCGTAGCTAGAGACTGAGGATTTATAAACGCCGTTTTCAAATAAATTGGGCTTTTGTTTTTTGATAATAGTTTCTACCTCCTCTACGGGTTGGTTAATCTGCTTTGCAATTTGTTTAGAGGTTTTTTCTTCCACTAAGTCTTTTTCATATCGAATCAAAAAGGCCTTGTTTTCCCTAGCAAATTTTAAAAAATCATCTTTCACTTCTAAATTGGGATAGAGGCATTCTTGCAAATCCAAATCGAAATCGTCAATAAATTGTTTGATGCTATAGGTAGAGACGCCAAGTTCAAGCGCTAAATCGGTAATTTTCATAGGCTAAATATAATTAATTTTTAAGACTAAAGCTTAAGGAAGGGGTCGTTTTTCGACCCTGCAAAAGAAAGCTCAAAAAATGTGCCCCCGAAACCTGCGCCTTAGCACAACATTTGTACAAATTCCTTAAATTTGCCAACTTGCAAGAATCATGTAGCGATTTTGCATACAAATAAATCAATTCGATATGACCTCACAAAAGATACGTGCACAATTTTTAGAGTTTTTTAAAAGCAAAGAACACCTAATTGTACCTTCGGCTCCTATTGTCTTAAAAGACGATCCTACACTTATGTTTTCCAATTCAGGAATGACTCAGTTTAAAGATTATTTTCTTGGATATAAATCCCCGAAAGCGCCGCGAATTGCAGATACGCAAAAGTGTTTGAGAGTTTCTGGGAAACACAATGATTTGGACGATGTCGGCCGCGATACGTACCACCACACGATGTTTGAGATGCTAGGAAATTGGTCTTTTGGCGATTACTTCAAAAAGCAGGCAATAGACTGGGCATGGGAACTACTAACGGAGGTTTATAAAATCCCGAAAGAGGATTTGTATGTAAGTGTGTTTCAAGGAGATTTAAAAGAAAATTTGGAGCGTGATCAAGAGGCATACGATTTGTGGTTAAATCACGTCTCAGCAGATCGAATCGTGGAAGGAAATAAAAAAGATAATTTCTGGGAAATGGGAGAGAGCGGCCCTTGCGGTCCTTGCTCCGAAATTCACGTGGATTTGCGAAGTGAGGAAGAAAAAGAACTTGTAAAAGGCTCAGAACTTGTAAACCAAGATCATCCACAAGTGGTTGAGATTTGGAATTTAGTCTTCATGGAATTCAACCGCAAAGCGGACGGGAGCCTAGAGAAGCTACCGAATCGACATGTAGATACGGGAATGGGATTTGAAAGGCTTTGTATGGCTCTTCAAAAGAAATCCTCCAATTACGATACCGATGTTTTTACTCCCCTAATTGAGAAAGTAGAATCTTTATCAGGAGAAACCTATACAGGGATTTTAGAGAACTCCAAAGACATTGCCATTCGCGTGGTGGTGGATCACATTCGTGCGGTTGCCTTTGCGATTGCAGATGGGCAGCTGCCTTCCAATACAGGAGCAGGGTATGTGATTCGACGCATTTTGCGACGCGCAATCTCTTATTCTTACCGATTCCTAGGCATGAACAGAGCCTTTTTGTATGAACTTGTTGAAGTATTAGATGGCCAAATGGGCGATTATTTCAAAGAGCTTCGCAAAGAGAAAAAACTAATCACAGAAGTAATCAAAGAAGAAGAGATTTCCTTTTTGAAAACCATTGAAACAGGGCTACTTCGTCTTGATCATACCATAAAAGAAACCATCGCCAACGGGGATACCACGCTTCCTGGAGACCGAGTGTTTGAACTTTACGATACCTATGGATTCCCTGTGGATCTCTCTCGAATCATTGCACAAGAACGTCATTTGTCAGTGGATGAAGAGGGGTTTGACGCGGAGATGCAAAAACAAAAGCAAAGAAGCAAAAAGGACTCTGCAGGTAAAGTCTATGACTGGGTCGTTTTAGAGGAAAAGAGTGAGAAATTTGTAGGATACGACGTGCTTGAGACCAAGTGTTCCATTACACGTTACCGCAAGGTTGAAAACAAAGACGGAGAGTTTTTCCAAATTGTTTTGGATCAATCGCCATTCTATCCCGAAGGAGGAGGGCAAGTAGGGGACCATGGAATTTTAATTCCAAGTTATGCAACGCACTTCGACCTTTCTGCACCCGAATTATACAACGTGGAGAACAACCCTGAGGTGCTTGAAGTATTAGATACCAAAAAAGAAAACAATTTAATTGTCTCTTTAATAAGCGAACTTCCAAAGGATGTCGGCGCAGTTTTCTATGCGCGAGTCGAGGGAGCAAGAAGAAAAAGTACCGAAGCAAATCACTCGGCAACGCATTTATTGCATGAAGCGCTTCGTGAAGTACTGGGTACGCACGTGGAACAAAAAGGTTCGTTCGTGGGTCCTGAGTATTTGCGATTTGATTTTTCGCATTTCTCGAAACTCACTGCAGAAGAATTGCAAGAAGTGGAAGAGAAAGTAAAGCGCAAAATTCAGAAAAACATTTCCCTAAAAGAATACCGAGAAATCCCTATGGCAGAAGCCGTGGAGAAAGGAGCTATGGCTCTGTTCGGGGAAAAATATGGCGATCAAGTTCGTATGATTCAGTTTGACAGTTCAAAAGAACTGTGTGGAGGAACCCATGTACGTTCCACCGGTGAAATTGGTCTTTTTAAAATTGTATCGGAAAGCTCAACCGCGGCTGGAATCAGAAGGATCGAGGCCATTTCTGGCCAGGCAGCCATGAACTATTATAAAGATTTAGAATCGACCCTTACTTCTTTAGGAGGTCTTTTAAAATCAAAAGATCTTCGCAAATCCATTGAAAAATTGCTGGAAGAAAACCAACAGCTAAAAGCGGAGTTAGAAATTAGTAAGAAAAGCCAAGCGGTCGCACAGACAGAAGAATGGAAGAATCAGTATGAAGCAAAAGAGGGAAGAAATACACTCGTGAAAAAAACCTCACTTGATGCCTCTAGCATAAAAGATTTAGTTTTTGAATTAAAGAAACAAGTGCCTCAGTCCTTGACGGTCATTATTTCTGATCATGGAAATAAACCCCTAATTACGGTCGGTGTTTCTTCTGATCTTGAGGATAAATTCAATGCAGGACAAATTGTGAAGGATCTCGCCAAAGAAATTCAAGGCGGCGGCGGTGGAAATGTAGGTTTTGCCACGGCAGGAGGTAAAAACCTTGAGGGCATTGAAAATGCATATCAAAAAGCCTTAAGCCTTTAACAAAAGACGAAATAGAAACCACATAAGAAGAAATTAGCATCGTTACGATGCTTTTTTCGTCTTTTTTTTCCATGGAGTGCTAGGCATGTTTAGAATTTGTTTAATTTCATTCCTCTCAAATACACAAACGATGAGTCGACTTCTCTTTTTCCTGGGTCTTTTGGTAAGTTCAGGGGCCTTTTCTCAATCTCAATTGCACTTTGCAAAGGATGCGAACGTAGATTTATCCCAAGTAATTCTTTGGTGTGAGGGAAAAAAACTAGACTCAAAGAAACTTAGTCATGGGCTTGAATTTCAAACTTCCTGTCCTGAAATTCGAGTGCAAGTCGAAGGGTACGAGGATCAAATTCTACAGGTAAAAAAGCAAATGCACGTTCAACTCTCTACGGACCCCGTAAAAGAAAGCAGGATTGAAAGTGTAGTCATTAAAGACCAAAGCGATTCCAAAGCAGTCGAACTTCTTGATAAAGTTCGTAAAAACTATCTGCAAAATTCCCCCTACAGTTTAGCGTCGTTTCTCTACCGGTCTTATGAGAAAGTATCTCTTGATTTAGACAAAGATTCGCTTAGTTTGTATCAAGAGGTACTTGATGCAAAGCGTGATACGATTTCCTTAGAAGCAGAACTTAAGGCAAAAGACAAAAAGAAGAAATCCCCTTGGAATGCGGAAGAAATGCAGCAGGTTGCAAGGGATAGCAAAGGCTTTTTGTGGGAGAGAGCCTTAGAGTACCGACATTCCAAGACACTAGGGGAGAAAACTCTCGTGCTAGACAATCGGATTTCAGGACTAAGTGAACCTTTGTACCGTCTTTTAGCGGTTCGAAGTGATCGCTCCACCATTCCCAAAGTAATTCAGAGTAAAAACAAGAATCTTTATCGGTTTTTTCTGACCGATACCCTCTTCTACGAAGGTCGTGAGACGTATGAGATTAGCTTTCGAGAAATTCGAAAAAGCAAAGTGACGAGCTCCCCAAAATACAATGGAAGGATCCTTATAGATTCACAGAGTTACGGGGTGAAACGTATAGAAAGAGAAAGCAGTTCAGGTTCAAAACGTACGCTAGAAAGTTCTTGGAAACTCCTTGGGGGCAAATGGTTCCTAGAGCGAGAAGATATTGAGATTAAAATTGGCGAGATCAATTTAGCGAAAGACTCTGTTTCGCTGCAAGAAGCACCTGGGTTTGGATATTATGCCCTACTGAACGTAGACTATTTTGATTGGCAGCCCAATGCTCAGTTTGAAAAAGAAGATTTTAAGGGGTATGAGTTTGAAGTGAAAAACTCGGATGGAACCCATCTATCGGAGTATCGAACTCGGCCCTTAAGTTCACGAGAGACTCAAACCTACCTCAAGATCGACAGTTTAGGTCAAAAGCACAATTGGAATCAAGCAGCAGGATTTTTCTCAACCCTAACAAGTGGAAAGTTGCGCGTAGGAAAAGTAGATCTGCTCGCGGAGCATTTCGCTCGGTATTCGAAGTACGAGGGACTCCGCTTGGGTGTAGGAGCGAAACTAAACGAGCACTTTAGTCCGCATTGGTCTCCAGAGGTCTATGTGGGGTATGGATTTAGGGATCGAAAATGGAAATACGGATTGGCTCTCGATTATCTTCCCAGCCTTTCTCGCCATTCGAAGTTAAGAGCGGAGTACTATTCGGATGTAAAGGCCAGTGGGCTTTTCAATGAAGAGCTTTGGAGCTTCAAGATGCAACTGATGAATTCGGGCGTGAACATTAGCAACGAGAAGTATTTTTCAACCCAAGGGGGGAAGCTAAGTTGGGAATACGATTTACTACCTGATCTTACGATGAAAATAGGGGCCAAGAGAGAGCGTAACAAGGCACTTTTCCCCTACAATTTTAAATCCCTGGGAGATGAATTTGATGAGTTTAGTTTTCTAGCCACCTTAAAGTATGCACCGGGATCTAAATCGATGATGACGCCGGGTGGCAAATTTACGTACCATACCGATTTTCCAGAAATCTATTTGCACTATGAGCAGGGTCTTTCTCTACTCGGTGGAGAGACAGAATTCAAGAAAATTGAACTTCTCTTTACGCACCAATTTAAAAATCCATGGGGTGTGACGGGTACCCGAGCGTACATGGGGAAAGTCTTTGGAGATACGCCCATATGGAATCAGTTCCAGATGAATGGACTCTCGGGTGAGAAGCTAGCCACGAGTTTCACGCTCACTTCCTACCTTGGATTTGCCACGATGCCTGGAGGTCGATATTTTAACGATCGTTTTGTTGGATATTACTTAACCCATCGACTGCCTTGGTATTTTAAGAGCATAGGTCAGAATACCTCTAGTATTGATGTGCTTTACAAAGGAATTATTGGGGACATGAAATCTCCGCAAAACCATGACCTAGACTTCCATCCATTAAATAAACTTTACCAAGAAGTGGGTCTCGAATGGAACAATTTCTTGAGTTCTTATTTCAATTTAGGGTTCTTTTATCGAGTGGGTCATTACCAAACCCCAGGATTCAAAGGAAATTTCGCCGTTCAGTTAAAATTAAAATTATTAGGGTTTTAGAAGCAGAGTGCCCGATATTATAAACAAAGTAAAAGAGCCCTTTCCGCACAGGAAAAGGCTCTTTTACTTTATAGGGTATCGTGCTATTCTTAGGCCGGTTTTATGCGTTAGATTTGCTAAAGGAAGCATTCTCCAAAATGACTGCATAGCCTTGTCCTACGCCAATACACATGGTTGCAAGCGCATAGCGTTTCTTGGTTTTCACAAGTTCTAAAGCGGCCGAATAGGTGATTCGAGTGCCACTCATTCCTAGAGGGTGGCCTAGAGCGATGGCTCCTCCGTTTGGATTGACTCTTGGGTCATCTGGCTCTAATCCTAGTTCTTTTAAACAAGCAATACTTTGCGCTGCAAAGGCTTCGTTTATTTCAATGATGTCCATGTCCTCTAGGGTAAGCCCTGCTCGTTTCAGCGCTAATTTGGTCGCTTCCACAGGTCCAATCCCCATGATTCTTGGCTCGGTCCCTGTGACCCCAGAAGTCACTATTCTCGCCATGGGAGTAAGGTTGTATTCTTTTAAAGCACTTTCGGAGGCGATTAATACGGCAGCGGCTCCATCGTTTAGTCCAGACGAATTTCCAGCTGAAACGGTACCGTTCTCTTTTACAAAGGCAGCTCTCAATTTGGAAAGTCCTTCCATCGAAGAATTGGGTTTGACAAATTCATCTTGATCGAATTGAATAGGATCTGCTTTTCGTTGAGGAATTTCGATAGGGGTAATCTCTTCGCCTAGCCTTCCGCTTTCCATTGCTGCTTTCGCTTTCTTCTGGGAAAAGAGTGCGAACTGATCTTGTTCTTCTCGGGTAATCTCGTATTTTTCAGCTAAGTTTTCAGCCGTGTTTCCCATTGCATCCGTTCCGTAAAGTTCCTTCATTTTCGGGTTTACAAAACGCCAACCAAAACTACTATCGTAGATTTTTTGATCACTTCCAAAAGGGGCAGCAGATTTGGATAGCACATAAGGTCCACGTGTCATTCCCTCTACACCTCCTGCGATGAAAAGGTCTCCTTCGCCTGATTTAATGGCTCGAGAGGCTTGTACGATTGCGCTCATTCCTGAAGCGCATAGCCTATTGACCGTTTCTCCAGGAACGGAGACGGGAAGCCCCGCTAGAAGGAGAGACATTCTTGCTATGTTACGATTGTCTTCGCCGGCTTGGTTTGCACAGCCAATTATGACATCATCAATTTTGTCTAGGGGTAGATTCGGGGACTTCTTTAACAGTCCCTTTAGGACATCTGCTAATAAGTCGTCGGTTCTCAGTCCTGAGAGTGTTCCTCTAAAACTTCCAATGGCGGAACGAGTTCCGTTTACAATGTATGCGTTTTCTTTCATTTTATACTGTTTTTAATACGGGCAACTTACATCGAATTAATGAGGGTCGTCGCGGTGTCTAAATTCTACTTTTAAAATTAATTTATGAAGATATCGGATTAAGTATCCTGTGCTTACCACGACAAAGAGTCCAATAAGACAGCCCCCAGCGACCGATAAGAATCGTTCAATAGAAGCGATATACCCTTCGTCTGGTTTTTCCAAAACGATAATAATCACGGCAACAATGGCCGTTCTAGAGACACTTGACAGTTTGAATGCGTTGGACAAAAGAGCCGCCACCACAATTCCAATCAGCGTTTTCCAAAAGAGCTCAAAGGGCAAAAATACCACTACAAATCCCGACAAAGCACCCACTAAATTGGCTTTAACTCGGTCTGTGGTTAACCGAGGAGCGTCTTTTCCTTCGGGTGAAATCACGAGCATAATGGAGAGTAGGGCCCAAAACAAGTCAAACTCGGGAACCAGTTCCATTAGATAATATCCAAGGGTGAATCCAAGAACGCACCTATAAATGTAAATGGATATCGAGGAAAACAAAAAATTGCGCACTCCTGTCAGGACTCTCATGAACTATCGCTTTGCTTACAAAAGTATCAATTTCCAACCACCTAAACGAAGGATATATCTTCCGTTTTGGAAAAATAAGACTTTCCATTAAATCCTTAGTTTAACTTTTCTACAAACTCGGCGGAGGTTTTTTCCCGAACTTCCTCAATTGTGATTCCAGGCATGAGCTCAATGAGCGTTAGCTTTGAATCAATATATTGAAATACAGCTAGGTCCGTGATAATCATATCCACTGCAGATCTTGTCGTGATGGGTAGATCACAAGCGGGTACAATTTTTGGGTCGCCGTTTCGTTCGGTATGCATCATGGTAATAATTAGCTTCTTTGCTCCCGATGCAAGATCCATGGCTCCACCCACTCCTAACAAAGGCTCACCCGGTACGGCCCAATTGGCTAGGTTTGCCTTTTCGTCGACTTGAAGTCCGCCCATGATGGCCACATCAATATGTCCTCCTCGAATCATTGCAAAGGATTCTGCACTGTCAAAATAAGAAGTCCCTCGCAATGCCGAGACCGGTAATTTTCCTGCATTTACCGGATAGTCCATAGCTCCACCCTCCTTTGGTGAAGGACCCACTCCAAGCATTCCGTTTTCGGTATGCAGAGTTATTTGGTGCTCAGGAGTAATTAAATCGGCCACTAGGGTAGGTATTCCAATGCCTAAATTGATTACTTCTCCTTTCCTTAGTTCTTTAAGTGCTGTTTGTGCCATGCTGAGTCTTCTCAGAGAGACGGATTTGGCACTTTGACTCACGGCGGAACTTCCAAGTTCTTCAAGGGTGGTATGCGCCTGAACAAGATAGTCTATGCAGCAACCAGGCGTATGAATACTTTCGGGTGAAAGTTAGCCTTCTTCGACCAAGTGCTTAACCTCTGAAATGACTAGATCGGCTGCCGTCGCAAAGGCTTTATTGAAGTTCTGCTCGGTCATTCGGTATTGCAAGTTGCCGGAACGGTCCGCTTTCCAAGCCCGAATAAAGGAAGAACCTTAGACGAAAAGGGCTAGGGTAGGTTTTCCCACCAAGGGTTAGGCTGAATTTCGTTTTGGCTCCAATCGATGCGCTCACCTATTTTGGGCGTTAAGATCGCTTGATCGGGCTTTCGAAGTTCCATCATCTTGCTAATGGGTTCGTTCCATGCATGGAGTGCCAAAGCAAACTTTCCGTAATGGACTGGAACCAGGGTTTTCGCCTTTAAGTCTTCCATTGCTTTTAAATTTTCTCCGGGTAGAAAATGAATGTATCGCCAATCCTCATTGTACTGCCCATTTTCTAAAATGGCCAAATCAATCGAGTCGTGTCGTTTTCCAATTTCTTTGAAATGATCTCCGTACCCGCTGTCTCCTCCAATGAAAACCTTTTGGGTCGGGAATTGAAGCAAGAAACTGCTCCATAACGTTTGATTTCGTGTGAGTCCTCTTCCTGAGAAGTGCCTAGCCGGCTCCGAATAGACGGTGTATCCCCTTGTTAATTCATGGGATTCGTACCAATCCAGTTCAACAAGTTTGCTAGACTCTAGTCCCCAAAACTCTAAATGTTCTCCCGTTCCAAGGCCGGTAATGACTTTTTGTGTCTGGTTGAAAAGGGCTTTAACCGTTTTGTAATCTAAATGGTCCCAGTGGTCATGCGTAATAATTAGGTAATCTAAAGGGGGGATGTCTTTCGTCTCATAGAGATCACTTCCTTTAAATGCTTTTACACTGAACGAGAAAGGACTTGCGTGGCCCGAAAAAACCGGGTCGACTAAAATACGTTTTCCATCTAGTTGCAGATAATAAGAAGAGTGCCCCATCCATACCATCGTGTTTTCAGAAAGGGGTATAGAAAAGAGGTCTGTTTTTGTAAATTCAAATGGATTCTTAGGTTGTATCTGAGGACTTTTCTTAAATAGCATTTTGTACATCGCACCTACCATAGTGGCCCCAGGTGCCATAGCCGGTGTATCTAGTAAATTATCAAACTGATTTCCACGGTAATGCGGAGAGTTTTGAATTCGAACTAAACGCTCTCCGGAGGGGGCTTTTCCAAAGGAAGGACTCCTTAGAATGAAATACCCTACGATTGCAATAAGTAAGGTGAGAATAAGGAATACGAACAGAACTTTTAGTAGTGGATGCACAATGAGTGGATTAAGTCTGCAAAATTAACCCATTTTTCTCAGGTTTTTGATTTGTTCTCTCTATATTGTATATTTTTAAACCCCACGAAAAAAGTAGGATGAACGATACAATTACTGTAGTGCAAATCTTTAATCAGCCCTTAGAAAAGGTTTGGAGTGCAATAAGCGATGCAAGTGAACTTCAAAAATGGTATTTTGAGATCCCTAGTTTTGAATTAAAGCTACATCATAAATTTCATTTCTATGAACCCGGGGATGAAAAGAAATTTCTTCACGCTGGAGAAATCGTAGAAATTCAACCCTATAAAAAGCTTTCGTATACTTGGTCTTATCCCGAAATTTCGAATGAAACTACACTCGTGAATTGGGAGTTAGAACCTTGGGGAGATCAAACTCGCTTAGTCCTTAGGCATGAGCATCTAGATCATTTTAAATTGTTGGGTGAGGGGTTTTCCTTCGAAAATTTTTCATTCGGTTGGAAAAGCATCGTTAGGGATTCTTTGAAAAGCTATTTAGAAAATTGAAAATCACGTTTCCAGAAAGGTTTTTTTTGGGAAGCCAAAAAAAGGGGAATCCCTTTTTGTCTGAGCCATGATATTTCAGTAATTTCACAAATTCGATCCAGGCATAGGCCTGAAAGAAGTAAATTTGAAAAAAAAAGAAATGAAACGTAGTTTATATATTGCTCTGATAGGTTTAGGCGTATTAGTATCTTGTAGTAAAGAAAAAGAAGTTTTAAATGATTTAAACAGCTATACCATTGAGCGTCAATCGCAGGGGTTTCATTTTGGGGATTCTCTTGAGCTTCCGCAGAGCGTGCTGAAGGATGCGAAAGAAATAAAAATCAGTTTTGGAGACAAGGAGACCTCAAGTCTTATCATTGATCCCAATTACTTTTCCTTAGGAGATAATGCCGTCACCTTTTTAATTACAACCTCAAGCGGGGAAGTTTTAAGCCAAGATGCGACCATTAATGTTTTTGCTGCAAAGCCTGAGGCTAATATTTCCTATGAAATAGTGAAAGAGTATCCTCACGATACGGCAAACTTCACGCAAGGCTTTCAATTGGAAGGAGAAACTATTTACGAAAGTGACGGGCAACATGGGCTCTCTCAACTTATAAAATATACTTTGGGTTCCACGCAGGTGCAGAAATCCATTCATCAACCTCAAGAAGTGTTTTCGGAAGGAGCCACGATCGTAGGGGATAAGATCTACCAGTTGACTTGGCAGAATAAAAAAGGATTTGTGTATAACAAGTCAAGCTTGGAGCTTCTCTCTGAATTTCCTTACCCCAATGTGATTGGAGAAGGATGGGGGCTTACCTACGATGGGAAAAGTCTCATTGCCTCAGACGGGACCAAGAATCTTTATTTCCTTTCTGTAAAGGATCCCTCTCAGTTAGAACGGTATATTTCCGTGGCAGGAAACACCCAGGCTTACGATCAATTAAATGAGCTCGAGTATCACGAGGGCTACATTTATGCGAACGTATGGCAAAACCCAATCGTTTTAAAGATTGATCCTAAAACAGGAGAAGTTGTGGGGAAATTCGATTTCACGCAGCTTGCTAAAAAACATACGACGGGCAATGATGATGTGTTAAATGGGATCGCATTCAAAGGAGAAAACATGCTGGTAACAGGTAAAAATTGGCCTACGATTTACGAAGTTCAAATAAAATAATTAGCAGTCCCTAAAGGTAGAAATGCTCCGGATTGTGGATAAATTATAGAGTCATAATTTTGAAATCAAAGAGAAAGAGATTTATCTTTACGCGCTTTAAATGTCCCTGCTTTTTGGGCCATACTCATAGATCAACTTAAGAGATTTTTTACACATGCACATCGCAATTACAGGAAACATTGGCGCTGGAAAAACCACGCTCACGACAATGCTCGCGAAACATTATGGCTGGGAAGCCCAATTTGAGGACGTGGATCACAATCCTTATTTAGAGGACTTTTATGCCGACATGAGCCAATGGAGTTTTGCACTTCAGATTTATTTTTTGGGCAGTCGTTTTCGACAAGTCAAAGAAATTCGTGAAAGTGGAAAAAACATTATCCAAGACCGAACGATTTATGAGGATGCTCACATATTTGCAGAGAATTTGTATGACATGAGTCTCCTTTCCCAAAGAGACTATGACAACTATCTTTCTGTTTTTACTTTGATGAAATCTTTTGTGCAGGCACCTGATCTTTTAATTTACCTAAAGAGTGATGTTCCAAATTTGGTAAAAAAGATCTACAAACGAGGAAGGGAATACGAGGCAACCATTAGCATTGAATACCTCTCTAAGTTGAACCAAAAATACGAAAGTTGGATTGAGAATTACAAGGAAGGAAAATTACTTGTAATTGAAGTGGACGATCTGGATTTTGTAGAAAGGCCTCAAGATTTTGGCTTTATTCTTGAACGCATTGAGGCAGAGCTTCATGGACTTTTTTAACTCCTTCATACCAATTGCATGCTGAAAATTTTACATAATAACAGTTGTTCTAAATCTCGATCTGTTCTTGAATACCTTGATGAAAATGGGGTAGAGTTCGAATTAATTGATATTGTAAACGATCCTCTTTCTGTCTTAGAGATTGAAACGCTTCTAAAAAAACTAGACGCTAGGCCTCTTGATATTCTTCGCAAAAACGAACCGCTCTACAAAAGCACATACGCAGATAAGACCCTAACGGATTCTGAGTGGATGGAAATTCTCTCCCAAAATCCAAATTTAATAGAGCGTCCTATTTTGATAAAAGGATCCCTAGCGATGGTCGCCCGACCTATTGAAAAAGCAAAGTTTTTTATAGAAGCCTAAAATCTAAAGCATCATTACACCAGGAATTTTGGAAACTTCTTTGTAGAGGTCAATCACCTGATTTGCATCCATGACAAAGGCCAGGATACTGGCGGAAATGTACTTCCCGTTTGAACTTTCCCTTGTTGAAATCGTGTACTTTAGTTTGTCAAAGATTTGATACAAATCTGTGAGTTTTGAATTGTCGTTTGGGAATATGAATTTATAGAGATAATCTTCGGGAAAGCTATGTGCGCTTTCCAAGTTGGCTTGTAAATTAGTGTAAAATTCTTCTGCAGATACGCCCTTTGGTAGTGGGCTGTTGGGTTGGTCCATAAATATAGATTCGATATAAACTAGAGAGGTTAAAAGTTCGAGGCGATAAATATAAGATTTTTTTTATTTTGAATTTTGAAGTGCATCTAAAAGTTGATACGAATTTTGCATTTCATGATTTTCAATAATTTTAAAAAGTCCCTCCACCATTTGCTCCGATGCAAGTCTACTGAGTCCCCCTGAGGCAAGGTTTAGATTTTGATCTCCTGTTCCTAACAGTCCTCCTAAAAGGTTGTTTCCTTGAAGTGCTAAATTAAGACTTTTTACAATTCCGTATTCATTTAGTTTTTCATCCACTTTCGGTTGAATGGCAAGCAAAAGTTGATCTGCTGTTTTTGCTTTCAAAAGCCTTGTAGCAGCTCCTTTTCCACCATTCGCGACTTGCATAACGTCCTGAGCCGTTAACGAGTTTACAGCATTCCTTAAGATAGGTTCTGCGGTTTGCACCGTATACGCTGCAGCCTGGGCAATGTATTCTCTTTCTTTCTGGACGAGACTGGGTGAGATTCGCTCTAAAACGGAATTGATCTCTCTTAATGGCTTAGGCAAAGCCTGATCGATTAATTCATTTTGCATAAACGCATTTTTATTAGAGAAAATTCCAACTCCTTTGGTGATTCCTCCCAGCAATATTTGTTTTAAAACGGTGATTCCAATCCCTGAGGTGGCTAGTGCCAGACAAGATTGGGTTAAAACGCCGATCGAACCCACTGCGAGGCTCGCTACTAATACGGTTTTTGCTTTCATATATATGTTTTTATTTAGAAAAAGCATCGGATGCTAATTAGATGTTTCAAATATTAAGCCAAGTTCTTTCGATAGAGGCCTTGGGTCAAGCGTTCGGGCGTTAGGTAAGAAAAGTTAAGTAAATGCTAAAGTTTACCAAATATTTTCTAAATTTGAGATAATAAACGCGCGTGTGTTTAGACCGCTCAAGAGAGATTTAATTCAAAAGTTAACAGTATGAAAAACAGCAATCTAAAGTTTCCTTGCCTTATTGCCGCCTTTTACTTCGGTTTTAGCGTGCAGGCACAGACGACTCAAGATACAGTGCGAGAGCAACAAATCGAGGAGGTCGTTATGATTGGGTACGGTAGTCGTAAAAAAGTGGACAATACGGCTGCAATCAGCTCAATTAATGCAGAAGAAGTCAGCAAGACGAAAGTGTTAAATGCGACGCAAGCGATTCAAGGGAAGGCTGCGGGTGTTAACGTGACCGCTTCTGACCTTCCCGGTTCGACCCCCTCGGTGGTCATCCGTGGATTAGGAACCGCACTGGGAGGACGTGAACCTCTTTATGTGGTGGACGGAATGATGGTGGGAGGTATTTCCAACATCAATACAAACGACATTCTCACGTACGATATTTTGAAAGATGCCTCGGCACTTGCAATCTATGGGAACCGTGGAGCCAATGGAGTGATCATTATTACGACTAAATCCGGTCGAGGTCGAGGTATATCGGTCGAGTACGATGGATTTATAGGAGTTCGTTCACCCCTGCGCAAAGTCAAAATGGCTGGAAGTAATCTCTTTTCGTATTATACCAATACGGCTTTGAGCAGTACAAAATTCTCTCAGGATCAACCGGTGAACACCGACTGGTTTGAAGAAATCACACGCCAAGGTGTTTACAACCAACACAACGTGTCGGTATCGGGTTCTTCTGAAAATGCGAAGTACTTTTTTAGTGCGAGCAATTACGATGAAAAAGCGATTCTAAAAGGTTCGGATTACAATCGTACCACGCTTCGAACCAATAACGAATTTAAAATCAACCGCAATATTACCCTCTCCCAGACGATGAGTGTGGCTTTCTTTAATGTAACACCTAAACCTTTGGGTGCCTTTACGACGGCTTACAAACAATCTCCGATCGTACCGGTGCGTTTTGAAAATGGGAAATGGGGAGTTCCTTTTGTAGGTGCAGATGGATTCGCAGGGACTACTGGCTCTTCTTTTAATAATGTAGGAAATCCCGTAAGTCAACTTTTCTTCAATGACGAGCAGCAGCGAAGCATGCAGCTTCAGGGAAGTGTGAAGTTAGACATTAAATTTGCTAAATACTTCACCTATACAGGTCAGTTTTCAGGGCAATACAACAACGGAAAAGCCTACAGTTTTTCGGATACTCGAGAAATATGGTTAGCCGCGGATCCTACCCGTACGGAGGCGCAATATAGCCCAGCAGATGCCGTCAACTCGCTTAACAATAGTCGTTACACCAATTTTAATTGGGCGGTGACGAATTTTGTAACCTTTCAAAAGAGATTTGGACTCCACGATGTGGAAGCCACAGTGGGAACCGAGACCACAATCTATGATGGAGAAGAACGAATTGCCTTTACAAGACGAAATGTTCTTCCTAATCGCAATTATTGGGATCTTGCCGGAACCAATTATGCAGATGAAAACCTTACTTCTCTTACAAGTGTAAAAGCAAACGATGCAAACACCCTTTCTTTCTTTGCAAGAGCGCAGTACAAATACAATAATAAATATTTGCTAACAGCTACCATTCGTCAGGATGGCTCTTCTCAATTTGCACAGGATCGCAAATGGGGAACCTTTCCTTCCTTTGGTGCAGGATGGGTGATTTCCGAGGAAGAATTTCTTAAGGATGGTGCTTTCGATCTCTTGAAAATTAGAGGAGGTTGGGGACGTTTAGGAAATCAAAATGTTCCTTTAAACTTCCTTCCTTTTGCGACAGGAGAAAACATGAATTATTACTTCAACGGTCTTACCAACGGAGGAGGTACTACTATTAATCAACTTTATGACCCTCTTCTTTCTTGGGAAATTGTGGAGGGAAGTAACGTCGGGCTTGACATCGAGATATTATCTCGCCGTTTAAGTGGTACGTTTGATGTCTATAAAAAGGTCACCAATAACCTAATTCTACAAGCCACACCGATCTCTACTTCTGGACTTGAAATCGCGGGATATTCCCATTTAGGGCAAGTAACCAACAAGGGGGTTGAAGCTGCCTTAAATTGGAAGGACCAAGCAGGGGAAGATTTTTCTTACTCCATCGGAGTCAATTATTCCTATAACCATAACGAAGTAAATCAACTCGCTTCCGAAAATGTGAACGACATCAACGGAGGAGGACTTGGAAATGGACAGTGGACTAAATTGTTGAATGAAAAAGCGGTAGGCCAGCCTTTAGGTAGTTTCTATCTTTGGGAAGTTGCGGGGTATGACCAAGACGGAAAAGTCATGTATGTGGATCACAACAACAATGGCATCACAGGCTCTTCGGATTCTGAGGATCGGCGCTTTTTCGGCTCATACATTCCGAAATCCAATGTGGGAATTAATCTTGGGGTGAATTATAAAAACCTTGATTTTTCAGTGAATGGATACGGAGCCTTTGGAGGCGTGGTTTACAATGGGAAAAAAGCCCAACGTTTCTCCGGAGAAAACATTGAATACGATGTGGCAAGCAACTTTTGGACTCCAGACAATACAGGAGCTTCGAATCCTGCACCTTTTAACAGTGTACCGCTTGCCTCTAATTATTACTTAGAGAGTGGCGATTATTTTAGGATCAACAATATTACCCTAGGATACACCGTGAAGAATGTTGTCGATTATGTTTCGTCGGTTCGATTCTATGTGAATGCAATCAATCCGGTTGTATTTCAGAAATTCTCAGGATTCACCCCTGAACTTTCTGCTGACGGGAATCCCTACGGAAACGCCGGAATTGAACTGGATGCTTATCCTACACTTCGATCGTTTGTTTTTGGTGTAAATGTTAAATTTTAATTTGAAAGTCATGAAAAAGAAAATTATATTAGTTTCCGCTTTAGCCCTGTTTGCACTTAGCACAAACAGTTGTAGGACCGACTCTTTGGACGTCACACCTACTTCCAATATTTCGACTCAGGACTTATCCCTTTTTAATAACAACGAAGGAGCAGAAGGGTTTTCGAATGCCGTGTACGCAAAATTTTTAGACTGGAATTTAAGTTCGTTTGCTTGGATCGGGATTACCAATATTATTAGCGACGATGCAGACAAGGGGTCGTCCCCTGGAGATGCAGGTGGCGACAAGGACCTCTTGGATAAACTGGATTTAACCGCTACGGGAAGTTCCTTTAACGATGTGTGGCAGGGTTCCTATCAAGGGATTAACAGAGCCAACCAAGCCCTTGAATACATCCCGCAGCTGGACAAAGCGGATGCGGCCCTTCGCGAACGACTTGTAGGCGAAGTGAAGTTCTTAAGAGCGTTTTTATACTTCAATTTGGTTCGAGGATGGGGAGGAGTTCCCATCGTAGATCATGTGCCGAGTCCGAGTGTGGAGGAGGATCGAGTCATGCTGCTCACACGAAAAAGTGCGGAAGAAGTGTACGCTTTTATTATTAAGGACTTAGAAGATGCAGCCATGGTGCTTCCACCCAAAGCAGCCTATTCAGGGAACAATGTAGGTAGAGCGACCAAGGGTGCTGCAAATGCACTGCTTGCGAAGGTTTACCTCTATCAAAAGAATTGGCAAAAGGCGCTGGATCATGCTAACTTAGTAGTAGGGTATGGTCTAACACCTGATTTTGCAGATATTTACAAAGTTTCTGGAGAAAACAACCAAGAATCTATCTTTGAAATTCAAGGAAAAGGAGGACCGGGAGAACCTGGCATTCAACAGTATTCTCAAACCCAAGGCGCGAGAGGTGCTGGAGGTTGGGGATGGGGATTTGGCACGCCTTCTCAAAATCTCGTCGATGCGTTTGACGAGGCTGGAGATACGGAGCGTCGCGATGCGACCATTATCTTTAGGAATTCTACTCTTTACGATGGGCGTGTAGTGCCTAGCACTGTAGAAAATCCCTATTACAATTACAAAGCGTACTCTTCCAATTACACAGGTTCTGACGATTCGGATACGAACATTCGCTACCTGCGCTACGCCGAGATTTTATTAATTAAGGCGGAAGCTTTAAATGAATTAGGACAAACGGGCCTTGCCGGAGAGGAACTTAATAAAGTGAGACTTAGAGCCAATTTAGGGGTGACCACTGCGAGCTCAAGCACGGCAATGCGCACCGCAATTTGGAAGGAAAGACGTTTGGAGTTAGCCCTAGAGCACGATCGCTGGTTTGATTTGGTCCGTACCGGTCAAGCTAAAAGTGCAATGGCGGCAGATGGCAAAACTTTTATTGTCGGAAGACATGAATTGTTTCCAATTCCTCAGCCTTTCATTAGTGAGTCAAAAGGGCTAAGTCAACCGAATCCTGGTTATTAATTATTTAATATTACTCTTATGAATTATCAAAATACAATCAAATATGTGGTCGGTACCTTTCTAGGGATGCTGCTTCTCTCTGGATGCATGGATAGTATTGACAAAGACAATCCACCCATTCCATACCCGTCCATCGGAGGGTATGAAAACTCGGATGATATAGCTAGCAGCAATCTGCTAAGCAAACTTAGTTTTGAAAACAATCTTTTAGACGCAAAAAACAGTATCTCGGGAGCGGTGTCCACCAAAGTGGGTTATGCGCAAGGGATCAAAGGAATGGCATACAGTGGTTCTTCCACAGAATCTCGATATGCCGTAGGCCAAGGATCCAGTGCTATCACGGGTCTTAATGATTTTACCGTCGCCTTTTGGATGAAAAGTAACAATACAGTAGCGCCAGATCCTCCTGGAGTTGGAAAAGGAGCACAAGGGATTTTCTCTGTGGTTCGTCCAGCAGAATTCTGGGGAGGAATTAACCTATTTATTGAAAATCCAGACAATTCTAAACCCGATCGAATTCGTTTGAAACTTGGGGTTGAAAATGGACGTTCCGGTGTGAACTGGAAAGGCCAAAGTGTCATAGCGAATTTGGACGGTTACAAAGGAAAATGGGTTCATGTGGCCTTTGTCTACAACTCGAAGGAAAGCCGATGCTACGTATACCAAGACGGAGAACCAGCTAAGAATTTAGAAGGGTTTGCTTATTCTCCAGCCGGTGGAACGTTAAGCGGCTACGCTTCTTGGTTTTCTGACGATCCGGGCGGTATTGACAATCCAAAATCCGTGGCAGGGTATGGGAATTTAGAAATGGTGGGGACCAATGGACAAGTGGTCCTAGGTACTCATCAATTTGAAACTCTGCCGCCACTCAATAACGGTTCACAACAAGATTGGGCCACAAGTTACGCAGGGCAATTGGATGAGTTTAGACTCTACAATGCAGCTCTTGCCCCGGCGGATATCATCGCGCTTTACAAGCTTGAAAAAGACGGAAGATAATTGACTTCGAAAAGGGTCCACTTGGGCCCTTTTCTTTTTAAAAAAAATACAAATGAAATTTGCGATCCCAACTTTATTCTTTTTCGCGCTATTAACCAGCTCTTGCTCGGGTGGTCGCGATTCCCCCGGAGGAGGCGGTACGCCACTTCCCACACCACCGGGTCCTGATCCTGCACCGGTCACGTATACCGATGTGGAACTTTTGGATTTGGTCCAAAAAGAAACGATTTCCTACTTTTGGGAGTTTGCCGAGTCCAATTCGAAATTAGCTCGAGAACGATACCATACGGACAATCCTTCGCTTGATCAAAATGTGGTGACCACAGGAGGATCTGGATTTGGACTGCTCAGTTTGCTCGTAGGTATTGAGAAAGGGTTTCTTCCTCGCTCACAAGCAGTAGAACGACTTACTACAGGTCTTAGTTTCTTGGAAAAGGCAGAGCGGTTCCACGGCGCGTGGCCCCATTGGATCGATGGGCAGACCGGCGCCGTGAAACCTTTCGGTCCTGGAGACGACGGTGGAGATTTGGTGGAAACTGCATTTCTTGTTCAGGGTCTAATTTGCGTGCGAGAATACTTTATAAACTCTTCCGTTGAAGCGGAAAAGAATTTAGCCTTAAAAGCGGATGAACTTTGGCAAGGGGTTGAATGGAACTGGTACACTCAAAACCAAAACACACTGTATTGGCACTGGTCGAAAAACAGTGGGTTTCAGATGAATATGAAACTGCAAGGATTTGATGAAACCTTAATTCCATATATCCTTGCAGCTAGTTCACCAACTTACCCCATTTCAAAAGAAGTGTATAAAGAAGGATGGGCACGCAGCGGTGGAATTAAGAGTGCCGGTTCGCTTTACGGCATTCCCTTAGTGGTGAATCATAACGGTCACTCAGGAAGTGTAGGCCCTCTGTTTTGGTCGCATTATTCTTTTCTCGCGCTCGATCCAAGAGGTCTATCGGATGAATATGTCAATTATGGAAACGCTGTAACGAACCACTCTAAAATCATGTACCAATATGCATTAAGTAATCCGAAAGGATATGTCGGATACGGTGCGAAAGGTTGGGGATTAACGGCAAGTTACTCTCGAAACAGTGATGGATCGACAGGGTACAGTGCCCATTCGCCGTTAAATGATTTGGGTGTAATCAGCCCGACAGCGGCTCTTTCAAGTATGCCCTATACCCCTAGTGAAAGTATGGAGATGCTTCGATTTCTTTACAACGAAAAGAAATCGCAGTACGTGGGTGTGGCAGGCCCCTACGATGCGTATAGCCCCCAGTACAATTGGGTGAGCCCACGGTACTTGGCCATTGATCAAGGAACGATCACCCCCATGGTAGAGAACTACCGAAGTGGATTTATTTGGAATCTTTTTATGAAGGCTCCTGAAATTAAGGTGGGACTTAAAAAGCTCGGGTTTAGTTCTAGCACCCACACTCTTTAAAAAGGAAGATAATATGAAGAAATTAATTGTATTTACTCTTGCGCTAGGATCGATTGTTGGATCGTGTACAGCAATGAATTTAACGAAAGACTCGCCGGAAAAAGTGAGTTTTTCAAAAAGTGATACAGACCTAATGGATCAGGTCCAAAAGCAAAGTCTGAAATATTTTTGGGATTTTGCAGAGCCCAATTCTCTCATGGGCCAAGAACGCTACCATGAAGACGGGGTATACCCTTATAACGATGCGCATGTAGTGACAACAGGAGGTTCAGGTTTTGGACTCATGAGTATTTTAGTGGGCGTAGAAAGAGGCTTTGTGCCACGCACTGAAGCGGTTGATAGACTGCATAAAATTGCGAATTTTCTTTCCACAAGTGAGCGGTTCCATGGTGCTTGGTCTCATTGGATTGATGGGAGAACCGGAAAGGCTGTCCCGTTTGGAAAAAAAGATGACGGCGGAGACTTGGTCGAAACCGCATTTTTAGTTCAAGGAATTATTACAGTACGAGAGTATTTTAAAGAAGGAAATGCGCGGGAGAAAGCCTTAGCTAAGAAAATGGATGAGTTATGGAGATCGGTGGAATGGGATTGGTACACAAAAGGAGGAGAGAAAGTCCTTTACTGGCATTGGTCCAAAAACTATGGATGGGAAATGAATTTCCCTTTGGAAGGATATAACGAATGTTTGATTACTTATATTCTAGCGGCCTCTTCCCCTACGCATCCCATTGATGCAGAAACGTATTACAAAGGTTGGACGAGAGACGGAAGTTACACCACAGACAAAACAAAATACGGTCTTCCTCTTCTGGTCAATCACAACGGAGCGAGTGAATACGGTGGGCCCTTATTTTGGGCGCAATATTCTTATCTTGGGTTAGATCCTACCGGACTACATGACCGACAAATTCAAAATTATTTTGATCTGAACCGAAACCATGTACTTATTAGCTACCGCTATGCCCTCGAAAACCCAAAGCACTTTAAAGGTTATGGACCTAATTATTGGGGCATGACTGCTTCTTATTCCAGAAATCCAGATGGATCCACTGGCTATACCGCTCATATGCCCTCTAACGACAGAGGCGTTATAACACCCACGGCCGCGCTTAGTAGTTTTCCTTATACACCGAAAGAATCGATGGATGTTCTTCGGTTTTTATATGCGCAAAAACCTGAATTTATTGGAAGCGCAGGTCCCTACGACGCGACCTCAATCCATTATGACAATTGGGTAGCTAAACAATATCTAGCCATCGACCAAGGCACGATTTCTCCTATGATCGAAAATTATAGGACGGGACTTTTATGGAAGCTTTTCATGAATGCCCCAGACATTCAAGCAGGACTAAAAAAACTTGATTTTAAATCCGAAAAATACAATATCAAATGAAGATAAACCTTTTGATAAACCAATGCATACGCTACTTTAGTCTTGTTTTACTCCTCAGTATGACAAGCGTAAGTTTTGCGCAAGAAATTCACGCGAATTTCAGCAAGACGGTGTCGATCGAATCTGAACTTGGGTATGTCCTAGACTATCCTAAAGAGAGCAAATCTGCGGTCCCTTTGATTGTTTTTTTGCATGGCTCAGGGGAAAGAGGAAGTAATCTGGAATTGGTCAAGGCCCACAGTCCTTTTACGTACAAAGAGCTAATTAAAGAGCCGGTTGCCATTTTAGCACCCCAGTGTCCTGCAAATGAGTGGTGGGATACACAGGCTGTTTATGCACTCATTCAGGATATTCAAACCAAATACAAAATAGATCCGAGTCGAATTCATCTCACCGGCCTCTCTATGGGAGGATGGGGAAGTTGGAAGCTAGCCAATGAGCATCCCGAAATGTTTGCTTCTCTAAGCGTGGTTTGTGGTCCTTCGGATCGATGGATGAAGGCAACTGCGCATCAGTACAAGGATCTACCCATCCGTATTTTCCATGGAGGAAATGACGATATCGTCTCTCCAATTGCCTCCATAGAGATGTACCAAGTAATTCGTAAAATCAATCCAGACGTGAGTCTGACGATTTTCCCAGACGATAACCATAATTCTTGGGATTCTACCTATAGTGATCCCGAATTTTACACTTGGATGTTAGCAAAAAAGAAACAAAAATAATAGAATAATGAAGAAGTTAATTTTAGTTGCGCTCCTGGCACTCAGTCCATTTGCGATGGCACAGGAGCTCGTCCATCAGCCCGTTCAAAAGTACCAAACAGCGGACTACATGGCCAAAAAGAAAGTATTTATAGACCAGCTCCTTCAAAAAATGACCTTAGAGGAGAAAATAGGTCAGCTCAATTTACCGAGCGCCGGGGATTTCACCACAGGACAAGCGCAGAGTTCGGACATTGGAAAAAAGATTGAACAGGGGTTAGTCGGAGGGCTATTCAATATCAAAGGCATTGAGAAAATTAGAGCCGTTCAAAAAGTAGCGATGGAAAAGTCGAGACTTAAGATTCCCCTCCTTTTTGGGATGGATGTCATCCATGGATACGAAACCACATTTCCGATTCCCCTCGGGCTTGCCGCGAGTTGGGACATGGATTTAGTACAACGTTCTGCGCAAATTGCTGCAAAAGAAGCGGCTGCGGACGGGATTAACTGGACCTTCTCTCCGATGGTGGATGTTTCAAGAGAGCCTCGATGGGGACGTGTCTCCGAGGGTGCAGGGGAAGATCCCTTCCTTGGAAGTGAAATCGCAAAAGCCATGGTGTATGGATACCAAGGGAAGGATCTTTCCCTTGAAAGTACGATTCTTGCCTGTGTAAAGCATTTTGCTCTTTACGGTGCGCCGGAAGCAGGTCTTGATTACAACACAGTGGACATGAGTCACACCCGTATGTTCAATGAGTATTTCCCTCCTTACAAAGCAGCCGTGGAGGCTGGCGTTGGA
This sequence comes from Chryseobacterium sp. A301, assembly GCF_054489425.1. NCBI lineage: Bacteria > Pseudomonadati > Bacteroidota > Flavobacteriia > Flavobacteriales > Weeksellaceae > Chryseobacterium > Chryseobacterium sp. A301. The sequence continues at coordinate 303,151 of NZ_JBTMWY010000003.1, read as the reverse complement.
TCCGTGATGGCTTCTTTCAACGAAGTGGATGGGATTCCAGCGACTGGGAATAAGTGGTTGATGGACGATGTCTTAAGAAAACAGTGGGGATTTGAAGGGTTCGTGGTAAGTGATTACACAGGAATTAACGAAATGGAACAACACGGGATGGGAGATTTACAGACCGTTTCCGCCTTGGCATTAAATGCTGGAACCGATATGGACATGGTAGGGGAAGGCTTTCTCACTACGCTTCAAAAATCGCTCAAAGAAGGAAAAGTAACGGAGACGCAAATTACCTTGGCTGCAAAACGAATTTTAGAATCAAAATACGATTTGGGGCTCTTTGAGGATCCGTATCGATACGGTAGCAAGAAAGAGGCAGAAAAAGAAGTTTTTAAACAAAAGAATCGCGACGAAGCAAGAAAAATTGCTGCGGCTTCGATGGTACTCTTGAAAAATGACAACCAGGTACTTCCTTTAAAGAAATCAGGAACCATTGCACTTATTGGTCCCCTGGTTAAAAATTCAGTCAACATGCCAGGAACATGGAGTGTTGCCACTACGCACGGAAGTGCAGTCACTCTTTTAGACGGACTTCAAAAAAGTGCGGGTAAAAATGTCAAGATCCTTACAGCTAAGGGTTCAAACGTAGAGGAAAATGAAACGTTGGAAAATGTGTACGCAGCCCATGGTAAAGTAGTAGATCGAGATTCCAGAGGGAAAGAGGCTCTACTTAAAGAGGCCGTGGATGTAGCAAATCAGTCGGATGTAATTGTGTTAGCCATTGGGGAAAGTGCAGAAATGAGCGGAGAATCCTCTTCACGCGCAGAAATCACAATTCCAGAGGCGCAAATCGATTTGCTAAATGAACTTAAAAAAACGGGCAAGCCGATCGCGGTGGTTCTTTTGACGGGAAGACCTTTAGCACTCTCAAATATGTACGAAACTCCGGATGCCATTTTGAACGCCTGGTTCCCAGGTACAGAAGCGGGACTTGCGGTAGCGGACGTGCTATTTGGAGAGGTGAATCCTTCCGGAAAATTACCTATGACCTTTCCTCGTAGTGTGGGGCAGGTACCAATTTATTACAACCATAAAAATACAGGCCGACCGCTCAGTCCGGAGAAAACTGCGAAATGTGAATACGAGCGATTCCGCTCAAATTACATGGACGAATGCAACACTCCGCTTTATCCGTTTGGTTTTGGATTAAGCTATACGAACTTTTCGTACTCTGAACTTTCTATTTCAGATAAGGCCCCGAAAGGAAATCAAACGATTGAAGCCAGTGTAACCGTAACCAATTCAGGAAACTACGATGGTTCGGAAGTCGTGCAATTGTACATTCGCGATTTGGTGGGTCGCAACACACGCCCTGTGAAAGAATTGAAAGGATTTGAAAAGGTTTTCCTTAAAAAAGGGGAAAGCAAAGTGGTTCGCTTCCAGATTCAACCCGAACTTTTAAAATATTACGACAATAAGCTTCTTCACGATTGGGAAGAAGGAGATTTTGACATTATGGTGGGAACGAATTCTCAGGACTATAAAACGCAAAGAGTGCACTGGTCCAAGTAATCGAGTGAATCAATTTTGTATTCATAATCGCTGCCTTAGGGTGGCGATTTTTTTTCGCTCAAAACCGACTTTCATCTCTCAATTAAAATCCATAATTTTGCCTAAGTCTAAACCTTAAACCAATCGAATGAATTCCTACAAAAATCCATTGGAAGAGCGTTATTCCAGTGAGGAAATGCTTTTTAATTTTTCACCCAACAATAAATTTCGCACTTGGCGTCAACTCTGGATCCATTTGGCGGAGATTGAAAAAGAACTTGGATTAGAAATTTCACAAGAACAAATCGACCAGCTAAAAGCGAATCAGGACGATATAGATTTTGAAAAAGCAGCCGAATACGAGAAAAAATTTAGGCACGATGTGATGGCTCACGTCCATACGTATGGCGATGCCGCTCCTTTAGCCAAAGGAATTATTCACCTGGGTGCTACGTCCGCTTTTGTGGGAGACAATACGGATTTAATTCAGATCCGCGACGGACTTAAACTCATTCGAAAGCAACTGGTAGGCGTCATGCAACGTCTTTCTGATTTTGCAATCGAATATAAGGATTTGCCTACTCTTGGGTTTACGCATTATCAACCTGCTCAATTAACGACTGTAGGGAAACGTGCCACCTTGTGGCTTCAATCCCTAGTCCTTGATTTTGAAGAATTAGAATTCTTTTTAGACACCCTTCGTTTTCGTGGTGTAAAAGGTACCACAGGTACTGCAGCCTCCTTTTTAGAACTTTTTGAAGGGGATTATAGCAAAGTGAAGCATCTTGACAAAGAGCTTTCAAGACGATTTGGGTTTGAAAAAGTGTTCGGCGTTTCTGGTCAAACTTACGACCGGAAAGTAGATGCCAAAGTGGTAGCCCTACTTTCGAATATCGCACAGTCAGCCCATAAATTTAGCAACGATTTAAGACTGCTTCAGAATTTAAAAGAACTCGAGGAACCTTTTGAGAAAAATCAAATTGGATCTTCCGCGATGGCCTACAAAAGAAATCCAATGCGCTCGGAGAGAATTGGTGCGTTAGCTAAATTTGTAATGTCTCTTTCAAGCAGTTCTGCTATGGTGGCCTCTACCCAATGGTTTGAAAGAACTCTTGATGACAGCGCAAACAAAAGACTTACCATTCCACAAGCCTTTTTGGCGGTGGATGCCATTCTACTCATATGGAATAATATTCTAAATGGGATCGTGGTCTATGAAAATAGAATTGGAAAGCATATTGAGGAAGAACTTCCGTTTATGGCCACAGAGTACATTATTATGGAAGAAGTGAAAGCCGGAGGTGACCGACAAGAGATTCACGAAGTGATTCGTCAGCATTCCATGGAAGCGAGCAAAAAAGTGAAAATGGAAGGAAAAGAGAACGATCTCTTGGAACGCATCTTAAACGACGAAAGTCTAAGACTTGATAAGAGCAAACTAAGAGAAGTTTTGGATCCGAAAAATTTCATTGGCTTTGCGCCTATTCAAACGCAGGAGTTTATTGAGAATGAAGTTCAGCCTATTTTAAAGAAATACGCTCACGAAATGGGCGGTAGTTCTGATTTAAAAGTATAAGGTAGTGCAGCCCCTTGGGGGCTGCCTATTTTTTTAAACAAAGTAAGAAGAAAGAGTACAATCTAGTAATTAAGCATTCGGCCTGAAAGCCGCATGAGAGTTGAAATGAAAAAAAGAATATTCGTAGAAAAAAGGGGTCTGTTTGATGTAGAAAGTCCAAAGATTTTGGAAGAGATTAAAGCAGTCGTACCTACCATTCAGTCCGTAAAAGTTTACAATGTATACGATCTTTTTGGTCTAAGCAGCGAGGAGTTTTCCAAAGTGGTTCATACCACGTTTGTAGATCCCGTGACGGACGAGCTCCACGAAGAGAATCCAGCCCAAGGTCTCTACTTTGCCACGGAATATCTTCCCGGTCAATTCGACCAAAGAGCGGATTCGGCAGAGCAGTGTATTACGCTGCTTACCGGAAATGACCAAGCAGAAGTCCGCAGCGGTTCTCTTATTGAACTTCAAGGAGTAAGCTCAAGCGATATGGACCTTATCAAGGAGCACCTTATCAATAAGGTGGAAAGTCAGGAGAAGAATCTTGAGGTTTTGGAAATTCCAAAACAAGAAGAGCCCCAACCTGTCCCGATTCATTCCGGCTTTACAGCCTACACTAATGCGCAATTAGAAAAGTTCCATAAAGAACATGATTTTTCATTTGATATGGAAGATCTTACCTTCATTCAGTCTTACTTTCAAAAGGAACAAAGAGATCCTTCAGAAACCGAACTTAAAGTACTAGACACGTACTGGAGCGATCACTGTCGCCATACGACCTTTGAAACGGAACTTACCTCTATAGAGTTTGAAGGGTATCAAAAGGAGGTGCTCGAGCGCATATATAACGATTACCAATCCAAAAGAGCCTTTTTAAAGCGAGAGCATAAAGCTATGTCCCTTATGGACATTGGAACGATCGCAGCAAAGTACTTATACAAGACAGGGAAATTAGAAGACTTGGTGGTCTCTGAAGAGATCAATGCGTGCACAATTGAAATAGAAGCGAACTACGATGGAAAGAAAGAGCCGTGGTATTTGCTATTCAAAAATGAGACGCACAACCACCCTACAGAAATTGAACCCTTTGGGGGTGCCTCCACCTGTTTGGGAGGGGCAATTAGGGACCCTTTGTCGGGTCGTGCTTATGTGTACCAAGCAATGCGACTATCCGGATCGGGTAATGCATTAGAGCCTGTTTCTCAGACGCTGCCCGGAAAACTTCCTCAGCGTACGATCTCGAAAAAAGCAGCCAGTGGATACTCTTCTTATGGAAACCAAATTGGACTGGCTACGACGTTAGTCGACGAAATCTACCATCCTGGATACAAAGCGAAACGTATGGAAGTAGGTTTTGTAGTGGGAGCTGTGCCAAAAGATTGGGTAAAACGTGAAGAACCTTGTCCAGGAGATTTAGTGATTGTCCTTGGGGGTGCCACAGGACGCGATGGAGTAGGCGGTGCCACAGGAAGTTCCAAAGAACAGGACCAAGACTCTATCCATACACTTTCCACTGAAGTTCAAAAAGGAAACGCCGTCGAGGAGAGAAAAATTCAAAGGCTTTTCAGAAATCCTGAAGTCACAAGACTGATTAAAAAATCCAATGATTTTGGAGCCGGTGGAGTTTCCGTAGCCATTGGAGAAATTGCCTCGAGTTTGTCCATTCATTTAGACGAAATGCCGCTTAAATACGAGGGCCTTAGTGGAACTGAACTTGCGATTTCGGAATCTCAAGAAAGAATGGCCGTGGTGATCGAGCCGGGCGACAAAGAGAAATTCATTTCCCTTTGTGAAAAAGAAAATATTCATGCCTTTTCCATTGCGAAAGTGGAAGATTCGGGTCGCATGCAAATGTTTTGGAAAGGAGAGAAAATTGTGGATTTGAGTCGTGAATTTTTGGACACCAACGGGTGTCGAAAAATACAGACTGCCAAAATATCTCATTTAAAGCCTTACAAGGAAGATTCGATCGAATTTTCAAAAGAAAATTTCCTTAGTCTATTAAAAGATAAGAATGTAGCCTCTCAAAAAGGGCTTCAAGAAATGTTTGATGCCTCTGTGGGAGGAACGACCGTGGCGATGCCTTACGGAGGAACCTACCAAGAAACCCTGATGGAAGGAAGTGTGCAAATCTTGCCTGTGATTGGAGCAAAAGACGTAGATACGGTTTCGTTCGCCTCTTGGGGATTTGATGCGCACCATTCAAGTGAAAACTCCTTAAGTGGATCCGCTCTTGCGGTCGTAGAAAGCGTCTCTAAGATCGTGGCAATGGGCGGAGATTACCGCACTATTCGTTTGAGCTTTCAAGAGTATTTTGAGAAATTGGGTCAAGAGCCTGAGAAGTGGGGAAAACCACTATCTTCTCTACTGGGTGCCTACGATGCTCAAATGAATTTTGAGCTGGCCGCGATTGGTGGAAAGGACAGTATGAGCGGGTCTTTTGAGAATTTGAATGTGCCACCTACGCTTATTTCTTTTGCTTGTGCACACGGGGAGAAGAAGAATGTTATTTCACCGGAATTTAAAAAAGCAGGGAATTATATTTACTATTTCAATCATACGCTCGATGCGAGCGGAATGCCTGATTATGAGTCGTTAAAAGCGGTTTATGGAGAAGTCCATGAGATGATCAGAGCCCAAAAAGTAGTGTCTGCTAAAACGATTAAAAAAGGCGGTCTTGCCGTAGCAATAGCCAAAATGGCTTTTGGTAACCGACTGGGTGCTGTCGTTTCGACTTCAAAAGAAAGTCTGTTAACCAGTTCACTTGGAAGTTTAGTTCTTGAGTCTACTGAGCCTCTTGACAGTTCCCACTTTGTAGAAATTGGAAAAGTCTCGAGTGAACCTATTTTGCAAATTTCAGAAGAAAGCTTCTCAATCGAAGAGCTTTTAGGAGCTTACAAAGGTACATTTGAATCGCTTTTTCCAACCAAGGAAAAGGAGGCTGTTCTTCTTAATGTGGACGAGAGTTTAAACTCAATTAAGTCTTCTCCACTAATAAAGACAGGCCATGGAATTGCAAAACCTAGGGTTTTTGCGCCGGTTTTCCCAGGTACAAACTGTGAATACGAGACCATCAATGCATTCGCTAAGGAAGGGGCTATTGTAAACAGTTCAACTCTTGTGAATTTGACCACAGATTTGCTGGAGCAAAGCATTGAAAATTGGGTTAAAGAAATTCAGAATTCTCAGATTCTCGTGTTCTCTGGAGGATTCTCTGCAGGCGATGAGCCGGATGGATCCGCGAAATTCATTGTGAACGTGCTTAAGAACGAGCGAATGAAAGAAGCAGTCATGAACCACTTAGAGAAAGATGGGATGATTTTAGGTATCTGTAATGGTTTCCAAGCCCTTGTAAAATCAGGGTTATTACCCTATGGGGAAATCCGAGATCTGGATGCAAGTTCTCCCACCTTAGCACATAACTCCATTGGTAGACATATTTCTCAAATGGTCCGCGTAAAAGTGGTAAGTGAGCATTCCCCTTGGTTAGCGGGTACCTTAGGAGAAGAATACACAATTCCGATTTCCCATGGAGAAGGGAGATTTGTTGCTTCCAAGGAGGCGATTGAAGAGCTTTACCAGCAAGGACAAATTGCAACCCAGTATGTGGATCTCCAGGGACAAGTAGCCCACGGAATGCCTTTTAATCCAAACAATTCGTTTTTCGGAATCGAAGGTGTGACTTCCAAAGATGGAAAAATATTTGGTCGAATGGGACACACAGAGCGATTTAGCGAAGGACTAATGAAAAACATTCCGGATGCGAATTACCACAATGTCTTTAAAAATGGAGTGGATTACTTTAAATAAGAAATTCTTTTAGTAGAATACTGAAAAGGCGGGAAACAAATGGTTTCACCACCTTTTTTGGGTCATCACGCGAATTTATGCTTCCAGGAGCAAGGCTTTTAGGTGAGGTAAGTAAATAACTAGTCCTACGAAAAGAGCAAAAAGGGAAGCCAGTAGCACTGCGCCTGCAGCTAAGTCTTTTATGAGTCCAATTTTATCGTTCCATTTAGGCTCGATGAAATCCGCCATTTTTTCAAGAGCTGTGTTTAGTAGCTCCATGCAAAGAACGATTGCGCACACAAGCAGCAGAATTGCAATTTCCACGTAGGTTAGATCAAAAATGACAATGAATACGAGGTTTAACGCGAAGGCAAAAAGCTCAATTTGCAAATTGCGCTCTGTGCGAACTGCATGTTGCAGTCCGTTAAGCGCATTTTTAAGACTGGAAAGAAAAGTTTTGTTATTCATATTGAGTAAGGGAAAGGTAGGGAATCTAGGAGAAATTTCCATAAAAAAAAGAGAGAATATTGTTAATAACTAAAGCCACAAGTTTTCTCTATTTTCCCTTTATTTGTTATATTTGTAGAAATTAAATTGATTTATGAAATTTATCGTTTCAAGTGGAGAGTTGCAAAAAGCATTGCAAACCGTAAGTGGAGTGATTTCAAGCTCTCAATCCAGACCAATTTTAGAAAATTACCTATTTGCTTTAGATCAAGATCAATTGCAAATCACGGCTTCGGATGGAGAAACTACGCTTATTACAAGTCTAGATGTAAAATCAGATGAGTCCGGAAGATTTGCGGTGCCTGCGAAGATTTTTCAAGATTTTGTGAAAACCTATGGGGAACAGCCTCTTACTTTGTCGGTAAAAGACAACGATGAGGGGGTGGGAAGTCTACTTGAAATTTTAGACGAGAAGGACAATTTTGCAGTGGCCTTGGACAATGCAGAAGACTATCCTGAACTATCTGAATTTAATGCGACTCAAAAAGTAGTGATTCCTGCAGGTGTTCTTTCCGAGGCGTTAAACAACACTTTGTTTGCGACTTCAAATGACTCTTTACGACCTGTAATGACCGGGGTGTTATTTCAGTTTACAGAAGAAGGGACGAATTTTGTTTCCACAGATTCGCATCGTCTTGTGGTTTACAATAGAACAGACCTTGTGGCAGAACCGATGGAGTTCATCATGCCGAAAAAACCACTGGCTATTTTCAAATCAATTTTATCGAACACAACGGAAGAGGTATTGATTGAATTCGCTGACAATGTAGCGAAGTTCACATTTGGAAAAAACATTTGGATTTGCTTATTAATTGATGGGAAATATCCAAATTATACAGCGGTCATTCCAAAGGAAAATCCAAACATTCTAACAATCAATAGAGCTCTGCTTCTTCAAGCAATCAAAAGAGCCTCTATTATGGGGAATAAATCCACGAATCAGGTTCGTTTCAAATTGTCTGGTAACATATTGCATTTGCACACAGAAGATCCTGAATATGCAAACAAGGCAGATATGCAGATTCCTTGTGATTACAACGGCGAGGATATCAACATTGGATTTAGCTCTAAGTTCATAACAGAAATGCTTTCTGTTCTTGCATCCGATGACATTACTATTAAAATGTCCATGCCAACCCGTCCTGGGATTATTGAACCTATTGACGGACTAGAAGACAATGAAAATTTATTGATGCTTTCCATGCCTGTCATAGGGATGTAAAATGCAATCAAATTCAATGGACTTGAATACAAAGTGAGTGCATTGATTAATTAAATACCGTAGGAGCTTGCTTAAGTCAAGCTCCTATTTTTTTTGGGCCGCAGGCTAAATGGAATTTAAGTTCTTTTGAATTCCTTTTGGGGGAGAGAATCCTTTTGAATTTCCCATGGCTATATTTTAATGTCTGCTCAAAAATACCGATATTTGCGCCCGTATCTGTACACAAATTTAAGAGTAAATGAAAATCTCAAACAACTGGTTAGGCGAATACCTGAACACCGATTTAAAAATAGAACGCATAGGAGAAATCCTAACCGACATAGGTTTAGAAGTGGAAGGTATAGAGCCTTTTGAAACCATTAAAGGGTCTTTGCAAGGAATCGTTGTGGGTCAGGTGATGACGTGCGAAAAGCATCCCAATGCGGATAAATTAAAAGTAACCACAATCGATGTGGGCGCTCAGAGCCTACTTTCCATCGTGTGTGGAGCTCCCAACGTGGAGGCAGGTCAGAAAGTAGCGGTTGCCACTGTGGGTACGAAGATCTATGCAAAAGATGGAAGTTTTTTTGAGATAAAAAAAGCCAAACTAAGAGGAGAGGTTTCAGAAGGAATGCTTTGTTCCCAAGTGGAACTAGGCATTGGTGAGGACCATTCTGGAATTATGGTTTTAGAAGAAGATTTATATGAAGTCGGAAAACCTTTAAGCGATTATATTGAAGTAGGGAGTGACCATGTTTATGAAATAGGTTTAACACCGAATAGAACCGATGCAATGTCCCATTACGGAGTTGCAAGAGATTTGCATGCTTATTTAGCCAGCAATTCTCAGAAATCTGATTTTGAGAAAGTAGCACTTCAACCTTTGGAGGGGCAAAACGAATCGGATTTAGAGATCGAAGTAGAAGATTCAACTCTAACGCCTCGTTACGTGGGCGCTTTTGTGGAAAATGTAACCATAGAAGCCTCACCCGAATGGCTTCAAAAAAGGCTCCTAGCCATTGGTCTATCTCCAATCAATAACGTGGTAGACATTACCAATTACATTCTTCACGGCCTAGGTCAGCCCTTGCATGCATTTGATGCAGACAAGATCGAAGGCCACAAAGTAAAAGTAGGCAGGCTTGCGAAGGGAACGAAATTCACCACCCTAGATGGAGTGGAGAGAAGCCTTTCGGGAGAAGAAATTATGATTAAAGACGGAAGCGATAATCCCATGTGTATCGCAGGGGTCTTCGGAGGAATGAATTCGGGCGTAGGAGAAGAGACTCAAAGGATTTTCCTAGAGAGTGCGTACTTTAATCCTGTAGCAGTCCGGAAAGCAGCCAAATATCACGGATTAAGTACGGATGCCTCTTTCCGTTTCGAAAGAGGAGTGGATCCTGCTCAAACGAAAACAGCACTTTCGTACGCAATTAAATTGATTGAAGAGATTGCAGGTGGACAGTTGGTCGGTGAAGTAATCGATCTCTATCCAAGCGTGATAGAGGGGCAGTACGTCGTTTTACGCTATTCAATGCTTGATCAAATTCTTGGAATTAAAATCCACAGAGAGAAGGTCAAAGAAATTCTAAAGTCTCTAGACATTGCTATTTTAAATGAAATTCAAAATGGACTCGAACTTTCGGTTCCTACCTTTAGAGCGGACGTAACTCGAGAGATTGATGTCATTGAAGAGATCCTTCGTATTTATGGATACAATAAGGTGGAATCGCCTGCGAAATTTTCGTTTTCCCCTGTGAAATTGAGTACAAATGACCAAGACGAACTTGAAAATTCGTGGGCTCGAACGCTTCAAAGCGCTGGGTTTAATGAAGTAATGAATAATTCCTTAACCTCGATTAAGGATCCAAAGGATGCCGTTAAATTACTAAATCCATTAAGTGGAGAGTTAGCGTACCTTCGTACGTCTCTGCTAGAGGGTCTATTGCAAAACGCAGCCTATAATATCAATCGAAAAAGTGCAGATTTAAAGTTTTTTGAACTAGGAAAGATTTATCATAAGACGAAATCCTACTCAGAGCGCAAGCAACTCGCCCTGCTTACCACCGGTAAGGACCAGGCAGAGAATTGGAGGTCGCAAGGAGAAGTAAGCGATTTTTATCGCCTTAAAGGATATGTATCTCTTCTCTTACAGCGCCTTGGGCTTAAATGGGAAGAAGAAGTGCTAGAGGACGCGCGATTTAGCGATGGCCTTGCTTTGAAAGTCGGAAATCAAATTGTGGCAAGACTTGGAATTGTTTCAAAAGAGGCGTTAAAGTCAGCAGATGTAGATCAGAAATGTTACTATGCAGAAATCGAACTTCAACTGGCCCAGAGTCTGAGAGAAACAGAGAATCTTAAATTTCAAGACCTTCCTAAGTTTAACGTGATTCGTCGTGACCTCGCTTTGCTAGTAGATAAAAATGTAAGCTATAGTGAGCTTAAAAAAGCAGTAGAGAAGAAGCCTTCCCGCTATTTACGTAAAGTGAACTTGTTTGATGTTTACGAAGGCAAAAACCTACCCGAGGGTAAGAAATCCTACGCGCTAAGCTTCGAGTTACTCAACGAAGAAAAGACACTCGAAGAGAAAGAAATTTCTCAGGTGATGAATCAATTGATCGCTTTGTTTGAAAATGAATTTGGAGCCACACTTCGTTAAGGGATCTTGAAATTCTGAATTGCGCAGCGCTGTAATAGGCCTATTTTTTGATTAGAAAAAGCTTAAATTCAAGACGCAGTCCGATTTTTATTTATACATTTGATTTGCAAAATTACATTTTATGAAAAATATTTGGTTAGTTCTATTCGCTTTTCTTACCCTCGCTTCGTGTACAGCGATTGGATCCGTGGGTAAAGTAGGCTCGAAGCAAACGAGTATTGCAAATACGCAGTGGACCGTAACGGAATCCGTCTCAGGTCCAAAACCTACGCTCCTAATTGAAGAGCAAAAGATTGCAGGGAATGCAGGCTGTAATTCTTATTTTGGAGGTGTTGAGCTAAACCCATCCGTGGGTGGTTTTTCAACTTCCGCACTCGGATCGACAAGAAAAGCTTGTGAAGATATGACGACAGAAACGAACTTTCTTGGTCTTCTGCAAAGTGCAACGCATTACGTTGTGAATGGGAATACCCTTGAATTGTACAAAGACAATTTACTTCTTATGAAGTTTACAAAAAACTAAGAAAGGAATCTACTTTCAAAAAACAATACCGCCGAGAGAAGCTCTAGGCGGTATTGTTTTTATAGACCTTTTACTTAAAAAAACAATCTGCTTCCGGAGGAAAGCAGATTGCATATTTTAAGTATTAGAAACTAAAAGAATTAGTTCTCTTCGTCTTCTTCGTCGTATTTGGCTAATTCTTCGTCACACCATGTGAAAGCCATTTCTACTACTTTAGTGGCTTCGTCTGCCATGGTTTCTTCGTCATCTCCTTCAAGATCGTCTAACCATTCTACTTCTTCTTCCTCTACGTTAAGGATAAATCTTGGATATTCTGTATGAACTACAAATAAATCTTCCGGCATTTCGGAATTGTCGGCTAATAAAAATTTAGGTATTTTCATTTTTGTAATGTTTTAATGGGGTCAAAGATAAAGAAAATTGTTTTAGCAAATGAATCCCCTATTTTAAATTTTGTTAAAATCCGGTTGCAAAACTTTTAGCTACAATTTCTGCTTTTTTTGTGGTGGAATAGTCATAAAACCCTTCTTTTGATTTTACTCCTAGTTTTCCCGCTCGTACCATATTTACGAGAAGAGGATTGGGAGCGTATTTCGGGTTCTTAAATCCATCGTGCATTACATTTAAGATAGCAAGACAAACGTCTAATCCAATGAAATCTGCAAGTTGCAATGGACCCATAGGGTGCGCCATTCCTAACTTCATTACTGTATCAATTTGCTCGACACCTGCTACGCGGTTGTATAGGGTCTCAATCGCTTCATTGATCATAGGCATTAAGATTCGGTTGGCCACGAATCCGGGATAGTCATTCACTTCCACTGGCGTTTTGCCTAGAGCCTTGGACCATTCAAACGTTTTGTCAAACGTTTCTTTAGAAGTGGAAAACCCTTTAATGATTTCCACAAGTTTCATTAGGGGTACTGGATTCATAAAATGCATTCCAATTACTTTTTCAGGTCTGTTTGTAACAGATGCAATTTGGGTAATGGAAATAGAGGAGGTATTGCTGGCAAGAATACAATTCTCAGGCGCAAGTTCATCCATCTGTCTGAAAATCTTTAATTTTAACTCTAAGTTTTCCGTAGCGGCTTCTACAATTAATTCCGTCTCTTCGATGGCTTTGCTTAGGTCTGTGAATAGCGTGATACGATCTAAGGTATCCTTTTTTAAAGCTTCGGTAATGGTTTCTTTCGAAAGCATCCGATCGAGATTAGAGGTGATGGTTTTTAGTCCATTTTCTAGGGCCTCAGTAGAAACGTCTACCAAGTTTACTTGAAATCCATTTTGTGCAAAGGTGTGCGCGATTCCATTGCCCATGGTTCCTGCGCCAATTACTACAATCTTGTTCATACTATTTTTTTATTCTTCCTTTTTAGTTCTTATTTTCATTCCTGTTCAACGTAATAATCGTAAATCCATTTCGAGATCGTCGCGATCATTTGCGTGTTTGTTTTGTCATCTAATTTCGAATCTGAAATTAGAATGGAAAGTACGTAATGGTTGTTTTTGGGAGTGGTTACAATTCCTATGTCGTTTTCCGCTCCTGTGAGACCCTCCTTGTTTTTCCCAGATGCACCCGTTTTGTGGGCCGTGGATTCCTTAGGGAGAAGCGCTTTCATTTTATTGCTGCCGGTTTTTGTATTGAGCATTACTTTATAAAGAAAAGCGGTTGAACTTTCTGATAAAGTTTTTCTCTCATAAAATAATTTGAGTAGAGAACTTAGTTCTTTTGCAGATGCCGCATTCTGATATTGACGCTCCCAATCTTCGTGCATTTGCTCTTCATTAAATAGAATCTGGAATTCCTTAAGTCCAAAGCTGCGAATAAACTTCTGCGTTTGCAAAGGTCCACCCCCTAATCTTAGTAGAACATCGCAAGCATTGTTGTCACTTTGCGCAACGGCATATTCAATGAGTTCACCGAGCGAAAGAGTCACATCGCCAGTAGGATATTTTACCTTTAAAGGAGACCAGGTATTGTCTAATAGTTCTTCTGCTTTGACAAGGATAGGACTCGTAAGGGAGTAGGTTCCTTTGTCGACAAGGGAAAGGACTTGTAGGGCAATGGGGAACTTAAATACACTTTGCATCGGCAGGGCCTTATTCTCGTTCCAGTGAAACTGAAGTGAATTTTCAATACCGATTGCAGAAACCCCTAACGTAAGAGGTTTTCCCTTGGTTAGCGTAGCAATTCGTTCGGATAGGGACTGCGCTGAGGACTGGATAAAGAAGAATCCGAAAAAGAGTATTAAAAGGCCGTATCGTAGCATAACGAATTATTTGGAAGGTGTTGGAGACTTTTGAATTAGGTTCATGATTTTAAGGGCCACTTCCAGTGCCTCCGTTCCATCTTCAAGGGAAACTTCAACTTGGTCATCCATTGCAATTGCTCTTGCGAACGCGTTGAGCTCATCCAAGATCGCATTGTTAGGTTCGATTGCTGGATATTCAAAAAGTATTTGATTTTTTTCACCCTCAGAACTCTCAATGATCATATCAAAATCGGAAGGGTTTTCTGGCGCTTCCTTCATTCGGATTACCTCTGCTTTTTTTTCTAAAAAATCGACCGATATGTAAGCGTCTCGCTGAAAAAATCTAGATTTCCGCATGGCTTTCATTGAAATTCGAGAGGTGGTTAGGTTCGCCACGCAACCGTTCTCAAATTCAATTCTAGCATTGGTGATGTCGGGCGTTTTTGACACGACGCATACACCGCTGGCATGAATGTCTTTTACTTTTGATTTTACAATGCTTAAGAGAATATCAAGATCGTGAATCATTAAGTCAAGTACGACCGAGACATCTGTTCCCCTGGGATTGAATTCCGCAAGACGGTGAATCTCGATAAACATGGGATCCTGAATGTATTGCTTGGTGGCAATGAAGGCAGGGTTGAAGCGTTCCACGTGCCCAACTTGAGCCTTAATCTGATGCTCGTTGCAGAGCGAGAGAATTTCTTTCGCTTGTTCTAAAGTTTGAGTGACGGGTTTTTCAATAAAAAAATGAATTCTTTTTTCAATTGCTTTTAAAGCGTATTGATAATGATAAAGAGTAGGAGTAACAATGTCTAGCATGTCAATTTGATCCAAAAGCTCCTCGAAATTCTCAAAGTACCGGTATCCAAATTCTGCTTCAATTTTTCGGCCGTTTTCTGTGTCAGCGTCATGGAAGCCCACGAGATTATAGTGTTCGCTTTGTTGTAGAAGTTTTAAGTGAATCTTCCCCAAATGCCCTGCGCCCACGAGACCTGCTTTAATCATGCTTTATTATTTTTGTAAAGATATGGATTCGAAAAGAAAAATGAAACTCTTTGGCCTATTTACCTCCGTGGAATGGGAGGAGAAAGCCCATGGAATCTCGTTTTTAATTGCTATTTTTGTCCTATGCCAGATAGTTTTGTACACAAAGGAAAGCGCCGTAAGCTCGTAGAGTATCTCCATCAAAAACTAGGAATCGAAGATTCCCTAGTGCTTGAGGCTATGCAAAGCGTACCCCGCCACCTTTTCATTGAAAGTATCTTTGCGGATTATGCATACGAGGATCGCGCTTTTCCGATTGCGGCCGGACAAACCATTTCCCATCCTTCAACTGTGGCAGAACAAACGCAATTGCTACAGGTGTCTGCAGGGGATAAAATACTTGAAATTGGTACTGGAAGTGGATACCAAACCGCAATTTTGGTTGCAATGAAAACACTCGTTTATACGGTAGAAAGGCAAAAAAGCTTGTTTGATTTTTCTTCTGAGAAATTAAAGCAGATAGGACTTCGAGCTAAGTTTCATAGTTTTGGTGATGGATTTAAAGGTCTTCCTACGTTTGCCCCCTTTGATCGCATTTTAGTGACTTGCGGGGCTAATGAGCTTCCCACCGAGCTCTTAAAACAATTGCGAATCGGTGGAATTTTAGTGATACCGTTAGGGCCTCAAGAAGAACAAGTGCTAATGCGCTTTACTAAGATTTCAGAAACAGAATTTGAAAAAGAAGACTTTGGCGCTTATAAATTTGTGCCTATGCTAGGCAAGACGCACCAGTAAATTTGCGCAATTTGTCCAAAAATTGTACTTTGGTCAAAGACTTATTTTACATGACTTTTCAAGAACAAATACAAGCGGGAATCCCAAGTGAACTGCCTGCTGAGAAAGCGTATGATTCTAAAATCAATCATGCGCCAAAGCGCAAAGATATCCTAAACAAAGAAGAAGTGAATCTTGCACTTCGCAATGCACTTCGGTACTTTCCGGAAAAATTCCACGAAACATTAGTCCCTGAATTCAAACAGGAACTTTTGACCTATGGGAGAATTTACATGCATAGGTTTCGTCCTGAATATCCAATGAAGGCACGAGGGATTGAGCAATATCCTGGAAAAAGTATGCAGGCAAAAGCAATCATGCTCATGATTCAAAACAATTTGGATCCAGCGGTGGCCCAGCACCCTCACGAATTGATTACGTATGGAGGGAACGGCGGTGTTTTCAGTAATTGGGCGCAGTACTTACTTACGATGCAGTATTTAAGTGAAATGACAGACAAGCAAACCCTGGTGATGTACTCAGGTCATCCGATGGGCCTATTCCCTTCCCATGAAGAGGCTCCCCGAGTCGTGGTCACGAACGGAATGGTCATCCCGAATTATTCCAAACCAGACGATTGGGAAAAATTTAATGCATTAGGGGTTTCGCAATACGGTCAGATGACGGCAGGTAGTTATATGTACATAGGTCCACAAGGCATTGTACACGGTACAACCATTACTGTACTCAACGCATTTCGTAAAATAAACAAGGACCCTAAAGCAGGACTCTTTGTGACCTCCGGTTTAGGAGGGATGTCTGGTGCACAGCCGAAAGCAGGGAGCATTGCAGGATGCATTACAGTGTGTGCTGAGGTAAATCCGAAAATTGCAAAAATCCGTCACGAGCAAAAATGGGTGGATGAAATTATTGAGAATTTAGAGGAGCTGGTTATTCGTATTCGAAAAGCAAAAGAAGAAAAACAAACGGTTTCACTTGCCTACTTAGGGAATGTAGTAGAAGTTTGGGAAACGTTGGATGAGGAAGGAATCACAATTGATATTGGTTCCGATCAAACCTCTCTTCATAACCCATGGGCTGGAGGATACTATCCGGTGGGCCTTAGTTTTGAAGAATCGAATCGTTTAATGGCGGACAATCCTGAAGCTTTTGCAGAAAAAGTTCGGGAGAGTCTCCGTAGACATGCTCGAGCAATTAATAAACATACAGACAACGGCACTTATTTCTTTGACTACGGGAATGCGTTCCTGTTGGAAGCCAGTCGCGCAGGAGCAGAGGTGATGAATCCAAATCCTACACTTGGACGAGAGTTTAGATACCCGAGCTATGTGCAAGATATTATGGGA
Organism: Chryseobacterium sp. A301; assembly: GCF_054489425.1. Classification (NCBI taxonomy): domain Bacteria; kingdom Pseudomonadati; phylum Bacteroidota; class Flavobacteriia; order Flavobacteriales; family Weeksellaceae; genus Chryseobacterium; species Chryseobacterium sp. A301. Next base: position 285,992 of record NZ_JBTMWY010000003.1, on the reverse strand, counting down.
CCTATGTGTTTTGATTACGGGTTTGGTCCTTTTCGATGGGTTTGCAGTAGTGGGGATCCGAAGGATTTGGAGCAAACCGATCGCCTGGCTTGCGAGGTACTAGAGGAACTACTGAAAGTTTCGCCTCCTGAAATTATGCAACAGATGAAAGACAATATTCATTGGATCCAAGAGGCGCAAAAAAACAATTTGGTAGTAGGTTCCCAAGCGAGAATTCTCTATGCGGATGCACAAGGTAGAATGAAAATTGCCGAAGCATTTAACCAAGCAATTGCGGCAGGAATAATTGGTCCAGTCGTTTTAGGACGCGACCATCATGATGTTTCAGGAACGGATTCTCCGTACCGTGAAACCTCAAACATATACGACGGTTCTCGATTCACAGCCGACATGGCCATTCAAAATGTGATAGGGGATAGTTTCCGAGGAGCGACATGGGTTTCTATTCATAACGGCGGAGGCGTCGGTTGGGGAGAAGTAATTAACGGCGGATTTGGAATGCTATTAGACGGGAGTCCTGAGGCAGACCGAAGATTAAAATCCATGCTTTTCTGGGACGTTAATAATGGAATTTCTAGGAGAAGTTGGGCCCGGAATGAAGGGGCCACTTTTGCCATTAAACGAGCTATGGAACTTGAGCCCAATTTGAAAGTGACTCTCCCAAATGCTGTGCGTGACGAATTGTTAAATTAATATGCATTTGGAATCCGATAATTTCACTTGTGATATAAAGAAGTCTCACTGTATCTTAAACAATATCGAAAATTAGAATATAGGAAACGCTCGCAATTCGTCAATTGCGAGCGTTTCCTATTTTAGGACCCTCTAATTTGATTTGTCTACCTATTTGTGATGGAGTTGGATAAAATTAACCTGTCCAAATACCTAAATTTAGTACGTTATTCTTTCTAGGAATTCTTATAATCACTTATTTTATCCTTTTTGGAACCGGCAATTCTGACTTTTGTTTTGGCTGAAAACGTTAGTCCATAGCAATACTTTTTAATGATTTCCTTCGTAGCACTTCCTCTGCAGCATCACTGGCACAAACTAGCCCTCCAAAAAGCATAATTATATCTTTGATTACAAGTCGACCTGCCGCCGAAAGAAAAGGAAAACCATGGTCAGGCCCACCCAAATCTGCAACCCAAGTCTCTGGGGTTGTGATTAGGAAGGATAAGGTTACCAAAGACATTTCAAAGGTTAAAAGTCCACCTAAGACTCCAACTCTAGGTAGCCAAATACCAAGTAAGACCAGCGTACCAATTAAGAAAATTACGGTTCCTAAAGCATAGGAAAAGACATACGTTCCATTGGATTGATGCCATTTAATGTTTTGGGGTACTACTTCTCCCTCTTTGTTTTTGTGTTGCTTATAAGAATCCGCATCAGAGGTGTTTTTTTGATAGAAGAAGCTCATAAATGGAGAGTTTGCTACAAAAGGCACGATACCGTCGGCCTCGTATTGAAAGGCTTTTAAGCCGCCAATCCAAGCCATTACGACAAAGATAGAAATTCGTAGGCCGTGAATAAAAGGCCTTTTACTAGAACTAAGAAATTCAAAGAATGCTGTCATATTTTGTTTTTTCAAAGGTAGGGCGATTGCCTTCCAAAGAAAATGGACAGTTATGGAAAATGAATGGATAAATTTGCCTCTTTAGGACGGCTGTGCTACAATTGAGATGCCTACATGCGTTCGAAATTCACTAGGAGAAAGTCCTGTATGTTTTTTGAAAAAACGACTAAAATAATAGGCATCCTCAAAACGCAGTTCAGAAGCAATGGTTTTGATTGAATCATGCGTTAAATGAAGTTTTTTCTTTGCTTCTAAAATTAGACGCTCGCTTATAAGTTTAGAGGGCGGTTTCCCAAATTCTTTCTTTATCTTTTTAGAGAGTGCGCTAGGCGACATATGCAAAGCATCGGCATAAAAGGAAGTGTTTTTTTGTGTGGTGAAATGTGCTTCGACTAGTTCTTGAAATGGACCCAAATGATCAGAAAGAGGACCTTCTTGTGTAGTACTTGTTAAAAAATCACTTTTTTTCTTCGTGCACAAGGCTAAAATCAGTTGCAAGTAGGATTGCGAAATTGACCTAGAAAACGAGTCCTTGATGGAAACTTCTTTGATCTTCTGAATTAGAGAAATAAGTTCCTCAATAGATTTAGCATCCGTAGGAAAGTGTGGCTGTAAATAAACGTTGTTGAAAAGGAGTCCATTGCATGCCACTTCTTTTTTGTGGTATTCAATGCAGTAGAAGTCTCCATGAAATTTTAGTCCCCAAACTTCTCGTTGGGATTCTATATTTAGGCAGTGGCTTTGGTAAGGGGAAGTAAATAGCACCGTAGGTCCTTGAAAAGGGTAGGAGATTCCCTCAAAGGTTAAGCTTCCTTTGCCCTCGAAAAGATAAAGCCTATAAAAGGAGTCACTTTTGGTGTTTTCTACTTGCTTTCTCGACTTAGAGAAGACTGTCAACGAATTTTCCACGATGTAAAAGTACAAAAAAAGACCTCCGCAAAAAGTGCGGAGGTCAGCAGTATTCATTTGAGAATGGGACTATAAAGAATTTATAATCTCATTTAATACCGTACTTGGTCTCATCGCGTTTTCTGTTTTTTCTCTGTCTGCATGGTAGTATCCGCCAATGTCTTGGGCAGAGCCTTGCGCAGCGATAAGCTGCTCATTGATGAGCGTCTCGTTTTGCTCCATTTTGTCTGCAATAACCGCAAAGGTTTTTGCCAGCTCTAGATCTTCGCTTTGGTTTGCGATTTCACGAGCCCAATACATGGCTAAATAGAAGTGAGAGCCTCGGTTGTCAATCGAACCTAATTTACGTGCTGGCGATTTGTCATTTTGTAAAAATAGGGCGTTGGCACCGTCTAAGGCGTCAGCAAGAACTTTGGCTTTTGGGTTGTCTTGGGTTTGCGAGAGGTGTTCTAAACTTGCTTGCAAGGCTAAGAACTCCCCTAAAGAATCCCATCGCAAATAGCCTTCTTTGATAAACTGTTCGATATGCTTTGGAGCCGATCCTCCGGCACCTGTTTCAAATAGACCTCCTCCGTTCATAAGAGGCACGATGGATAGCATTTTTGCGGAGGTTCCCAGCTCTAGGATTGGGAACATGTCCGTTAAATAGTCTCTTAAGACATTCCCGGAAACGGAAATTGTGTCCTTCCCTTCACGTCCTCGTTTTAAGGTTTCAAGCATTGCGTCTTTTACATCCATAATGCGGATGTCAAGTCCACTCAAATCATGGTCTTTTAAATAAAGTTCCACTTTTTTGATCATTTGCGCATCGTGCGCTCTGCCCTTGTCTAACCAGAAAATGGCAGGGGTATGGGATAGGCGGGCACGGTTCACTGCTAATTTCACCCAGTCTTGAATCGGTGCATCTTTGACCTGGCACATACGAAAGATATCTCCTGTTTCTACAGTCTGCTGGAGAAGAACTTCCTTATTTTCATTTTCGATTCTTACGGTTCCCGCAGACTTCAATTGGAATGTTTTGTCGTGAGATCCGTATTCTTCTGCTTTTTGAGCCATAAGTCCTACGTTAGGAACGGTACCAAAAGTTTTGGGATCAATAGCCCCGTTTGCTTTCATGTCGTTCACAATGGCATCGTAAAATCCAGCGTACGTACGATCCGGAATTAGACATACAGTGTCCTCTTCTTTCCCTTCCTTGTTCCACATTTTGCCTCCTCCTCTTACTAAGGCTGCCATCGAGGCATCCACAATAACATCTGAAGAAACGTGGAAGTTGGTAATTCCTTTGTCAGAATTAACCATGGCAATGCGAGGCCCTTTTTCCATTGCTTGCTGCAAATCTCTTTTGATTTCAGCTTCTTTCGCATTCCCTTCGATTTTTTCATAAAGGGTCGCTAATCCAAAGTTAGGATTGATATCCAAAGATTTGAAGGTATCTGCATATTTCGCAAAAACGTCTTTGAAATAGGTTTCTACCACTGCGCCAAAAATAATAGGGTCCGAGATTTTCATCATCGTCGCTTTTAAATGGGCAGAAAGAAGAACGTCCTGAGCTTTTGCTCTATCAATGGCATCTTGAACACTTGCTTTAAGAGCGGCCAAATGCATCACAGAGCTGTCAATGATTTCTCCTGCTAGTAGGGGCGCGAAATCCTTCAAAACAGTTTGCTCTCCATTTGCAGCCTCAAATACGATTCGGTATTTGCATGCCGACTCTATTGTGGTGGAGGTTTCTGTCGCGTAAAAATCGCCTGAATTCATGTGCGCAACCTCGGTTTTGCTGTCAGGTGCCCAAGTACCCATACGGTGTGGGTTTGCTTTTGCGTAGTCTTTTACAGATTTTGGGGCTCGACGGTCGCTATTACCTTCTCTTAGGACAGGGTTTACTGCGGATCCTAAAACTTTTGCATAACGGGATTGAATTTGCTTCTCTTCTTCGTTTTTTGGTTCTGTAGGATAATTAGGTATTTGCAGTCCTTGACTTTGTAATTCTTGGATTGCTTCCTCTAGTTGTGGAACCGAGGCGGAAATATTCGGAAGCTTTATAATGTTTGCTTCTGGGGTCTTTGCTAGTTCTCCTAGCTGAGTTAAATAATCGGGAACAAATTGCTCTGAGGAAAGTCCTTCAGGGAAGTTTGCTAAAATTCTGCCGGCAAGAGAAATGTCTGGAACCTGAATTTCAACTCCTGCTTGTTTCGTAAATGCCTTTACGATCGGCAGAAATGAATTGGTAGCCAGCATAGGCGCTTCGTCCGTAAGGGTGTAATAGATTTTTGCTTGTGACATTATTGTGTTGTTTTTGATTTTAATTTATAGGATTACAAATTTACTGAATTTTAACAAGAACACGAAGTTTAGCCTAGACCACAATCGGAATAAGTACAAGATTTTTAATAAAGTTTTAACCCTCTGTTAGGAAAGGTTGTAGAAGAAATTGACTATCTTTGGGAGAGATAAATTTATACATTATGGCAAAAATCACATTAAAAGGAAATGAAATTAATACTGTAGGAGAGCTTCCTACGTCAGGCAATTCCGTAAAGGATTTCACGTTGGTTAATCAAGATTTGGAAGAGAAAAAACTTGCGAATTACGAGGGGAAGAAAAAAGTATTTAATATTTTCCCAAGTATTGATACGGGAATTTGTGCTGCGTCTGCGCGTGAATTTAACAAACGAGCTACGGCTTTAGATGGTACCGTGGTTATTAATGTTTCGAAAGATCTTCCATTTGCATTGGGTCGCTTTTGCGCAGCAGAAGGTTTAGACAATGTCGAAACACTTTCTGATTACAGAGGAGACTTTGGAAAAGAATACGGAGTGGAAATTAGCGACGGACCAATGAGAGGTCTTTTGTCACGCGCCGTGGTAGTAACGGATGAAAATGGTAAAGTGTTGTACACAGAGCAAGTGCCTGAAATTACAACCGAACCGAATTACGAGGCAGCGATCGAAGCCTTAAAATAAAGAGAGAAACTAGTTCTTTAAAAAAAAGTGCACTTTACTCAAGTGCACTTTTTTTGTGTGATGAAAGGGAAAAATTTTATTATACACTTTAAAGAATCCAGTAAGAATAAGGAATCCATGGTTTTTGTGTGGGGAAATACAAATTTAAGGGTGCGAAAAGGGTCCTTTTTTTTTAATTTTAGAATCGAGCGTTTGACTAGCACTATTTATTTTACTTATCTTTATCAAAAATTAACGTATGGAAACAATCAATTCTGAGGTGATGCTGCTGGCTCCCGTAGAAAAGGTTTGGGATTCTTTTTCGGATCCTAAGCATGTCGTAAAGTGGTTTTTTGTGATTCAGAGCCAGAGATGTGAAAGCGCGGTCAACGAGTTAAGAGAAGGAGGGACTTTTCGCTATGTAATGAGCACCAAAGACCAAGGTTCGGGATATGATTTTACCGGCACGATTAAAACGTTTGTTCCCCGAGAACATATCTCTATTGTTCTCACAGACGGTCGTGAAGTAGAATTTAATTTCCAGGCCATCGACCAAGATGCCACGAAATTTAGTATGGTATTTGAACCAGAAACCAAAAATACTCACCAAACTCAGAAGCGTTTTTGGGACGTGGTCTTAAGTAATTTTGAAAAATATGTTGAGAATCTCAAATAAGAGATTTCTAGTCCCTTGCCTTTCTATTTTGACCCACTAGAATTTAGAGAGTAGCGAGGAAGTTTTCTCGTAGTTCCGCACAGTATGATTCAAAATAGCGGCTACAATATCCCCCCATCGTTTTGCACTGCAGCAGCGCCGGATCTCTTAATTCGGCGTAAATTTCGTTTTTTAGTGTCTGGATTTTTTCCTCGCTAGAGAGAGCTTCTTTCCGCATGATGCGAAGCAAGGTCGAGATTCTCTTTTTGGCTACAATCATGCGTTTTGCCATTAAAGAGCGCTCTTCGTGTTGGTACTGTTTGATGGAAGAGGTCTCAATGTTGTCCATCACAAGTTTAACATAAGGGAAGTTTTCCTTAAAAAATTGGGGTTTGTATACATTCGAGCGTCCTTCGTAGCTTTGTTGGTCAAAGTCAATGCTTCGAATTCTGTATTTAATTTCATCAAAGTCAGGCGTGAGAACCATCACAAAATTGTAAGATCTTTGGTCGCCAAGAAGTCTTAAAAAGCAGCGCTCATTAAATTTTACAAATTCTTTTGCGATTCGTTTTTTGTTTTGGTTTTCATCCATCCACTTGTTTAGAAAAACATCGCCAGGGATCCCTGAGACATGCTCTTCAATGAGTGTATCGCGGTAGACAAGAAAGTCGATACGATTGGGAGAGAGTAGATACTCTAGTTCAAGTCCATAGACGCGGGAGGCGTCTGCTTTTTTGACATAAAAATAGTCGTGAATGTCGTTATGGGAGTTTTTGATCTTGATTCGAAACGGGTGGGAGTTTCCAAAAGTACAATAGTCAATACTGTCCACTTTTAGATGGGATTTTGCCTCTTGATTTCCATCGGAACGCAGACGCTGATAAATTTCAACTAAACCTGCATGCAGTTCTATCATTTCATGGTAAGGGTACATAACGCCTTCCCAAAGGGTGTCATTGCCTTCCTGATCGGTAATAGGAAAGTGTTCAGTGTAACGCAGAAGGTCTTCGTATTGGACGCTTAATTTTGCAACCCGATCAAATCGTTTTAAGTAATGTAGGAAAGGCTCACTAAGAAGGTATGAGGGCTTTTTTTTGGAGATTTTGATGTCTGCGCCGTTTTCCATTCGTGCCTACTTTTAAGTTTAGAACTTAAAAGTAAGGAAAAAGAATTACAATTGCTATTTTTGCCTATAGAATACTGAACTTGAAAAATTACTATTACTTTCTCGGCATCGACTCGAAATCTACTCTGGAAGAAATCAAATCGGCGTACCGTAAGCTTTCCCATAAATACCATCCTGATAAAAATTCGGAAGATCCCTTTTTCAATCGGCGATTTACGGATTTGAAGGAGGCCTACGAAATCCTTTCGGATCCGGAGTCTCGCTCTATTTATGATTCTTGTTTGGAGGCCGATGATAGAAGTCCTAGAAGTCCTTTGCCACCCGTCATTAAATCCTTTACGGTCAATAAGCTACAGGGAGAAAAAGGAGAAGAGGTTATCTTGAAATGGAATACCTTGCATGCGGACGTAGTCAAGATAGTCCCCTTTGGTCTGGTAAAGTCTTTTGGAGAGAAAACTATCGAATTGCCTGAATTTGATCAAGGGCAATATCAGATTTTACTCCATGCTCAAAACACGCTTCTGCGTAAATCGGTCGTGCAAGGAATCACCATATATGATAAAACTCATGTTTCGCAAAAGGAGGTTCCTTTTAATGAGAAAAGCAAAAAACAAGGGGAATTGCAAGAGAAAAGACAAAGTAGGATAAGAGGGCAGGTGGGATGGCTGGTTTTGCTTGTCTTATTAGCGCTACTTGCGCTCTACTTATTTCGCTAAGAAATCCGTCGTATGAGCGTTAGGCCATTTTTAATCGACCGGGGCATTTCTTGCATCGTTTGCCCTTTTTGAATTTTTTACAACACTTCTTTTTTCCACAATGCATCGCCTCTGCATTACTGCGTGCAGGGGCTAAGGGCGCGATTCGAAAAGCAATGCTAGAATTCATTTTGCAAATATATATCTTTATTTAGAATAATTCCAAATAAATTTAAAGCTTTTTGAAACTTGAGTGCTTAGGAGTAGGTTGCTACAACCGCCAAATTATTGTATTTTTACCATTCCATTTTTGAATCAATAAAATCTGATATAGTATGAATACACACGAGTTTGTGAACCGCCACATTTCCATCAATGAGGCTGACCAAAAAGCCATGTTGGAGCGCATTGGAGCATCGGATCTGGAGACTTTAGTCTCTCAAACCATTCCCGATTCCATTCGTTTGCAGAGTCCCCTTAATATCACACCGGCCTTAAGTGAATACGAGATGCTTGAGCATTCGAAACAACTAGCCATGAAGAATAGTGATTTTGCCAATTACATTGGTTTTGGGTATCACGATACGCTTTTACCTTCTGCTGTGAAAAGAAATGTATTTGAAAATCCTTCTTGGTATACGGCCTATACTCCGTACCAAGCCGAGATCGCACAAGGAAGATTGGAAGCCCTTTTAAATTACCAAACCGTGGTGTGCAGTCTTACGGGCTTTGAGCTTGCGAACGCATCTCTACTAGATGAGTCGACTGCAGCCGCGGAAGCGATGCACATGTTTTTTGAGAGTCGTACCAAAGCTCAAAAAAAAGGAGCGAATAAATTTCTTGTCTCTGACTTGGTTCTACCTCAAACCCTTGCCGTTCTTTCTACAAAAGCGGAAGGTCTTGAAATTGAACTCGTCGTAGGAGATCATGCTTCGCATGAGCTAGACGAAACTTATTTTGGTGTGCTCTTACAATACCCAGGGAAAAACGGGATTGTACTTGATTATACTAACGATATTACTCGATATAAAGAACTAGACCTTCAAGTCGCTGTGGCTTGTGACCCGCTAGCGCTTGTGAAATTAAAATCACCCGCGACCATGGGAGCCGATTGCACCGTAGGAACTTCTCAGAGATTTGGGATTCCGATGGGGTATGGGGGTCCCCATGCTGCCTTTTTCGCTTGTAAAGAGGACTATAAACGTGTGATTCCAGGTCGTATCATTGGAGTCTCCCAAGATGCACAGGGAAATAGAGCACTTCGTATGGCGCTCCAAACCCGAGAGCAGCACATTAAAAGAGAAAGAGCTACTTCTAATATTTGCACCGCGCAAGTACTCCTAGCTGTGATGGCGGGAATGTATGCGGTGTACCACGGTCCAAAAGGTTTAGGCTTTATTGCGGATCAAATTCATTTTAAAACCAATGCGCTTTCCAATGCTTTGCAGGTTTTAGGATACGACGTAGAAGAAGAACCTGTATTTGATACTGTAAAAATTACACTTTCTGAGGACGAAAAAGCCCAATTGAAACTTCGCATGACGGAGCGCAAAATCAATTTGAATTATTTCACCCCGGGAATTGTAAGTATGTCACTGAACGAAGGAACCACCTTAGCCAAGCTAAATAATTTGGTGGAAGCTTTTGCTCAGTTTAAGGGAAAACAGGCCTTTGAATTGGTGTTGAAATCCGATTATACAATCCCTGCAGACCTACTTAGAACTGACGCGATTCTCTCGGAAGAAGTGTTTAACTCCTACCATACCGAAACAGAACTCATGCGCTATATTAAGCGTCTAGAAAGAAAGGATTTATCGCTGACACATTCCATGATATCTCTTGGATCGTGCACCATGAAATTAAATGCTGCTACTCAAATGCTTCCGCTTTCTTGGGGAGAATGGGGGAATATTCATCCCTTCGTTCCAGTAGAACAGGCCCAAGGATACCAAGAAATGATTGCAGAACTTGAAAAAGACCTTTCTGAAATCACAGGATTTGCGGCGACCTCTCTACAGCCAAATTCAGGAGCGCAAGGAGAGTACTCTGGACTAATGGTCATTAGAGCGTACCACATTTCAAGAGGAGATTCCCACCGCCATATTGCACTAATTCCACAATCGGCGCACGGGACCAATCCTGCTTCTGCTGTTTTAGCCGGAATGAAAGTGGTCGTGGTGAAAAACTTAGAAAATGGTGAAATCGATAGCGAAGATTTAAAAGCGAAGGCAGAACTGCATAAAGAAAATCTTGCAGCGGCCATGATTACCTACCCATCGACTTATGGATTCTTTGATGAAAACATCAAAGAGATTATCCAAATTATCCATGACAATGGAGGACAAGTTTATATGGATGGAGCCAACATGAATGCGCAAGTAGGATTTACTAGCCCAGGTCATATTGGGGCGGATGTATGCCATTTAAACCTACACAAAACCTTCGCCATTCCACACGGAGGCGGTGGCCCAGGGGTAGGACCTATTTGTGTAGCGAAGCACCTTGCTCCTTTTTTACCGACCAATGCGAATGTAAGAACAGGGGGAAGTCAGGCGCTCAAAGGAATTTCTGCAGCTCCTTACGGTTCTTCCTTGGTACTTAATATATCCTATGCGTACATTAAGATGTTAGGAACCAAAGGTCTAGAGCTTTCTACGCAATATGCTATTTTAAATGCAAACTACTTGAAAGAAGTTCTTGCCGAGCATTATCCGATCCTTTACCAAAACGATAAAGGCCGCGTCGCCCATGAATGCATTGTAGATTTTAGACAATACAAGCCGCTAGGCATCGAAGTAGCAGACATTGCAAAACGACTTATGGATTTTGGTTTCCATGCTCCTACTGTATCATTCCCCGTAGCCGGAACTCTTATGATTGAACCTACGGAATCGGAAAGCAAAGCCGAAATTGACCGTTTCGCGGAAGCTTTAATTGCCATTAAATCCGAAATTGAAGAAATTGCTAGCGGAGAAGCGGACAAAGAAAACAACGTACTTAAAAATGCACCGCATACGGAGCAGGTGGTAATTTCGGATGCATGGGATCGCCCCTACAGCCGTGAAAAAGCTGCCTATCCATTGGATTGGGTACGAGACCACAAGTTCTTTGCCACGGTCTCTCGAGTGGACGAAGCGTATGGGGACCGGAATTTAATTTGTACTTGTGAGCCCATAGAAGCTTATATGTAAAACCTACCCATATTCGAATGTTTTTAAAAGAATTCCTGGATTAACCTCCAGGAATTCTTATTTTTGGAGTATGCGATTAAACCAAATCTACAGCCATCAACGAACCGGGAACCAAGGTGGGCTTCCGGGGAATCGAAACGATTTTCAACGAGATTACGATCGGATCATATTCTCCTCTGCTTTTCGTCGTTTACAAAATAAGACTCAAGTTTTCCCATTGCCCGGTAGTGTGTTTGTACACAATCGATTAACCCATTCCCTTGAGGTCTCCACAGTAGGGAGAAGTTTAGGAGCCATGGCAGGAGAATTTATCGTCGATCGGTATGCAAAGGATCTAAACTTGAATGCCAAGGACTTCTACCTTCACAATTTAAGTCAAGTCGTGAGCGCAGCCTGTCTTTGCCACGATGTGGGGAACCCTGCCTTTGGGCATTCCGGCGAAGATGCCATTGCGAGTTATTTCCAACGAAACGAGTCCTGTTTAAAGCAAAGGTTTACGCCTGAAGAATGGGGGGATTTTGTAAACTTTGAAGGCAATGCAAATGCGATGCGGGTTCTTACCCACCAGCAAACCGGAAAGGACAAAGGAGGGACGCAATTAACGCACACGACCTTAGCATCCATTGCAAAATATCCTTGTGAATCCTTAGGGAAAGCGAAGGGAAGTTTGCATCAGAAGAAATTTGGATTTTTTCAAAATGAAAAAGAAACTTTTGAGCAAATCGCTTTAAGTGTGAGTCTTCCCCAGCAAAGTAGGGATCCGCTTGTTTACAAACGTCATCCCTTTGTATGGCTTGTGGAAGCAGCCGATGACATTTGCTATAATATCATTGATATGGAGGACGCTCACCGATTGAAAATCGTATCCACAAGTGACATTGAAGGACTCTTTATGGAGTTGATCCGTTCCGAGAATCCCAATACCCTTCGAGTCGAGGCCAAACTGCAAGTTCTCTCGAACGACAATGAACGAATTTCGTATTTAAGAGCCAAGGTCATTAATGCGCTTATCAACAAAGCCATTCAGAATTACAAAAATCATTTTGAACCGATTTTAGAGGGTAACCTCAGCATGGCGCTAATGGACACGTACAAAAAGGAGAACAAGGCCTTTCAAGAAATTGAATCCTTCTCCATTGAAAAAATATATGGACATCGCTCCGTGGTGGAGATCGAGAATGCGGGCTACAATGTCATGTATGAACTCTTAGATCATTTTGTTCCTCCCATTCTTAAAACCCGACAGGAGCGCAAATCCTATGAGAAAAAAGCGATCGAACTACTGCCTACTCAATTTTTATACGAAGAGGGAAGTGATTATCAAAAAGTCCTAGGGGTGGTGGATTTCATTTCCGGAATGACCGATAATTTCGCAACGGATCTGTACCGGAAAATTAAAGGGATAGAAATTGGAATGAGTGTTTAGAATTTCATAGAATTTACCTATCTTTAAACACCGATTTTAATAAAAAATAAAATAATTTAACTATGCCTATACTTGGAATTCTAGGGTTTATTGCCCTGTTAATTTTGTTTGCTTCTTTCTTCATTGTGAAGCAACAAACCGCCGCGATTGTCGAACGTTTTGGAAAACTACAAAGCGTGCGTCATGCAGGTTTTCATTTGAAAATCCCAATGATTGATCAAATTTCAAGACGAGTCAGTCTTCGGATCCAACAGCTTGATGTCATTATCGATACCAAGACTTTAGACAACGTATTTGTGAAAATGAAAGTATCCGTACAATACCAAGTGATTAAAGAACAAGTAGCGGATTCCTTCTATAAACTTGAATACCCAGAAGGACAGATTACCTCCTACGTATTTGACGTAGTGAGAGCAGAAGTGCCGAAAATGAAACTAGACGATGTATTCGTTCGAAAAGACGACGTGGCCATTGCAGTGAAAAGCGAATTGCAAGAAGCGATGCAAAGCTATGGATACGATATCATCAAAGCTCTAGTGACGGACATCGACCCTGACGAACAGGTTAAACATGCGATGAACCGTATCAATGCAGCAGAAAGAGAAAAAACAGCCGCTGAATACGAATCCGAAGCACAGAGAATTCGTATTGTAGCCGTTGCAAAAGCAGAAGCGGAAAGCAAGAAACTTCAAGGGCAAGGGATTGCAGACCAAAGACGTGAAATCGCCAAAGGTTTAAAAGAATCCGTGGAGATGTTGAACAATGTGAATATTAATGCCGCAGAAGCTTCGGCACTGATTGTGGTAACCCAGCATTACGACACGCTAAACTCAGTAGGTTCTAACAACCGAAGCAATTTGGTTTTACTACCGAATTCCCCAACGGCGGCAAGCAACATGCTAAACGATTTAGTCGTTTCAATGGCTGCGACGCAGCAGTTTTCGGATCTAGACAAAGCTCCTTACCCAGAAGCGAAAAAGTAATTCGGAATTTCACCCGTAAGCAAATTTGCAACAGGCCGTCTCGATTGAACATCGAGACGGCTTTTTGATAGAGGAGAAGAATTTGGATTCTTGTTGCTAAAATGGGAAAACATTTAGCGGATAAGGACATCGTAGGTTCCAGAGTGCCAATCTTTAGATAGAAACAGAAAGAGCAGGGGTATCGTAGGGTTTGAAGAAAGTGAGACGTCTTTAGGACGCCTACTCTTACGTGTCATAGGTAGGATGGATCCCATACAATCCTAAAGAAAAAGACCACAAAGTGCAATGTTCTTTCCTTTGTGGTCTTTTTTTTGGTGTTTGAATGCTATTTCAAATCCCCATTCATTTCTTTCTCAAGCTTGCTGTTTTTCATTCCGAAACAGAAATAGATAATAAGCCCGATAGCGAACCAAATCGCAAACCAGAACCAATTGTCATGGGTCATCCCCGTAAGTAGATAAAGACAAGAAGTAAGCCCTAGCAAGGGGATTAGATTGAGTTCTTTTACAATAGAGAGAACGGCAAGTACGGAAGTTACCACAAGGAATATGCATAGAGACATATTGAATTCTCCATCGATTGGATCGCTCCAGTTGAGTAAATTATGGAAAAATTGAGGTTGCCAGTAATAAAAGCCAAGTACACATACTACAAATAAAGGAGTAAAGATGTAATTAGAACTGACAAATGGCAAATGAAATCTGCCTTTGATTTTTTCCTTTCTCGGCATCAGTAAAATCCCTCCGTTGACTAAAATGAAAGCGAAAATGGTTCCAATACTAGTAAAATCTAAAATGAAGGATTTATCGGTGAAAAGAATGGGTACCCCAACCGCAATTCCGGTTGCAATCGTAGCAAAAGAAGGGGTTTTGTATTTCGGGTGAATGGTAGCAAAACTCTTTGGCAAAAGCCCGTCTCTACTCATGGCATACCATATTCTAGGTTGTCCCATTTGGAATACTAATAATACGGCAGTTATGGCAATAATGGCGGTAATGGCGACTGTGAATTCCATCCAAGGTATGTTCGCATTTTGAGGTGCAAAGATAAAGGAGAGCGGATCGCCTACTCCTTCGAACTTGCGGTAATCCACCATTCCGGTGAGAATTAATGTCAGGGCGATATAAACCAAGGTACTTGCCACGAGCGAAATAATCATCCCCCTAGGTAAGTTTTTTTGCGGGTTCTTGGTTTCTTCCGATAGTACACTAAGGGCATCAAATCCAATGTAAGCGAAGAAGACTCCTGACACAGCGGCCATTACGCCCGTGAACCCATTCGGCATAAAATTGGAAACTCCTTGCGAATCTATAGGGGTCCAATTGTCCGTATTGATAAAGGTAACACCTACTGCAATAATAAGTACAATCACCGCTAGTTTTAAGATCACTAGTAAATTGTTGAAATTCTTACTTTCTTTAATTCCAATGTAGACAAGGGCTGTAATCAATATATTAATCACGATAGCTGGAATGTCCACAATAAATTTGAAACCAAAAAATTCGGGTGCTGAATTCCATGCGTTCAGTAAACCTGCATGTTCAGAGCCTCTCTCCACCGCTTTCATGGCCTCAGGATAAGAGGTGGCAAGGTAGTCAGGAAAGTAGATACCAATGCTTTCTAAAAAACTCGTAAAGTAATCACTCCAAGAAAAGGCAACGTAGATATTTCCAAAAGAATATTCCATGATTAGGGCCCAACCAATGATCCAAGCAATCAGTTCTCCGAAACTAGCATAAGCGTAGGTGTAGGCACTTCCTGCGGTAGGAATCCGGCTCGCGAACTCCGCATAGGAGAGGGCTGTGAATGCACAAGCAATTCCACAGATGACATAAAGAGTGATGACACCAGGTCCTCCGCGAAAGATGGCTTCCCCTAAACTGCTAAAACTTCCTGCACCAATAATGGCAGCTAAACCAAAAAAGACAATGTCCCACATGCCCAGGACTCGATTTAGGTTGGTACTCTTGTCTTCTGGGTTGTATTTTTTTCTTCTGAAAAGTTGACTCATAGTTTAGTTTAAAAAGCAAATGTAAGTAAAATTGTTTTTTTCGAAATGTAAAATAGGCGTTTCCTTTATTTTCTTTTTATAAATCAATCTTTATTGCTGATTTGGTAAGCCGCAATTAAAAGCTCGCATATGTATTGAAAGTGATTCAGTTATCCACATCTTAACAATAAGTTAAAAAGTTGTATATACAATAAGTTTTCGATAATTTCGTTGATTAAATGTTATTAACTTTCTTTCAAAATACAATGGGTACCAATAAAATTATTCTTTCTGCGGCAGTTGTTTTTTCAGGCATTGCCTATGCACAACAGTCGCAATACTATACACCAAAAGAACAGTACCGCTATGATTTGGCTGAAAATCTGTATCAGACTAAAATCTACAATGCCTCTCAGTTTGAATATGCAAGGCAGTATTTTTATAACCAGCAGCTAAGCCGAAGTCAAAAAGAGGCTTCTCAATTCTTTGACAACGTGATTGGTGTTATGTTAGAGAAGAGCTACGCAGAGAAGGGGCTAGAAGCTTTTATGAAAGAGTACCCAAATTCAGCTTATTTTGCGCAGGCCAATTTGCCTCTAGCCGATTATTATCTGGCACAAAAGGACTTTGCCACTGCACTGGAAACCCTGCAAAAGGTGAATCAGTATCAACTCTCCAAGGAGGAAAACGCAGAGTATATATTAAAACTAGGGTACGCCAAGTTTATGACGGGTGACACCGCTGGGGCCTTAGAAGCATTAGAAGAAGTCTATGCTCAATCGCCAGGGGAGACCAGAGGTCAAGTTGCCTACATGCTAGGGCATCTGTATTATTCGGAAAATCAAAATGAAAATGCATTCCATTATTTTGATTCCATTAAAGAAGATCCTCAGTTAGGATCCCTCGTAAGACCTTATTATGTTCAGCTTTATTTCAATAACAAACAATACGACCAGGCCATTGAGGAGGGACGCTCTCTTTTAGATTCTAGTATATCGGAATCTTATAAAATGGAAGTGCATAAAATAATTGGAGAAAGTTATTTCATGAAGGGGGAGTATGCTGAGGCTTATCCTCATTTAAAGATCTACCTTGATTCTCAAGGCAATCCCTCGGAGAGTGATTTGTACGAGATGGGTTTTGTAAGCGCTGAGGCCGGACGTTACCAGGAGGCCGTAAGCTATTACAATCGCCTGATTAACTCTAATTCTGCGTTGGCTCAAAATGCCTACTATCAATTAGGAAACGCGTATTTGCAAACCGAAGCGAAGAAAGAAGCACTTTCTGCTTTTCGTTCTGCCTACCAAATGACTTACGATCCCAAGGTACAAAAGCTCTCCCATGAGCAATACGCAAAATTAAGTTACGATTTGGGAAACCCTTTTGAGGCGCCACCCAAAGTAATTCAGAACTATATTGATTTGTATCCTCAGGATGCAAGTACCGTTGAAATGGAGAAATTACTTGTCAAGTCCTACCTCTATTCCGGAAGTTTTAAAGAAACCCTATCCGCAATCGACAAACTTCCGAACTCGACACCTGAAATTGATAAAGTAGACCAGGAAGTTTCCTATATGTTAGGAACCGAAGAATTTAACAAGGGGAATTTAGACCAGGCGGAGGCTTATTTTCTACGAAGCTTAGAATTTCATCTAAATCCTGAATTTAGAAATCGAGCATTGTACTGGCTCGCACAAACCTATTACCAAAAAGGAAATTATCCCTCGGCGATTGTTCGTTTTGAAAGTTTAGCTTCCGAGAGTTTTCCCGAAAAATCGCAATTAGAGTATGACCTTGGATATGCTTATTTTAAATCTGGGAACTTTGAAAAAGCGCAAGAGCATTTTAAAAATTACTTAAAGGATCCAAGCGAGGCCTTTAAAAACGATGCGGAACTAAGACTAGCAGACACCTACTATGCAAACAATCAATTAAACGAAGCGATTGCGCTGTACGATAAGACGACCAATGCAAATGATTATACCCTGTTTCAAAAGGGAATGGCACTTGGATTTAAAGGAGACTCGGTCGGGAAAATTGCGGCCCTAAGTTCTCTTACGTCTACCTATCCTGATTCTGATTACGCGGACGATGCACTTTACGAAATTGCAGTGGCCCATGCTTCAAATGAGGAGTTTGGAAAATCAAATGAATTTTTCAATCGGGTGATTAAACAAAGTGCAGATCCTGATTTGGTAGCGAATGCTTCTATCTATCTTGCGCAAAACGAGATGGATCAAGGAAAAGATGCAGAGGCCCTCAATCGATTAAAATCCCTAGCAGAGCGATACAAAGATACCTCGTACGCAGATAAAATTGTTTTGGTGTCTAGACCTCTCTTTATTGAAAAAGGAGATGTGGAAGGATACCAGAATTTTGCTCGTATGATTGGAGTCAATTTAAATGCCTCTGATCTTGACGATGCAACCCTTGGCTCTGCGCGCGGATTCTATAGCCAGAAAGACTATAAGAAAGCCATTCCGCTTTATGAAAGTTATTTAACCAAAAACCCTTCCGGTGCGCCACGTTACCAAGCGCAATTTGAATTAGGCGATAGTTTCTATCGCTCTGGCCAGGAGGCCAAATCCCTTGTGGTTCTGCAAGAGGTAGCTGAGGTTCAAAACGATTACCAAGGGGAGGCTCAAACTAGAATTGCTCAAATTTATTTAGCACAAGGCAATACGCAGGAGGCGAAGATTTACTTAGAGGCTCTAGCGAAATCGTCTAATGTGAATTTGAAGGATTTTGCGAATGTGCAACTTATGAATTTGTATGCAAAACAAAACGACCTTTCAAAAGCGCAAACCTACGCAGCCCTTGTGCTTCAAAACACGAAAAACTCGGCCTCCGTACTAGAAAGTGCAAAAGTAATTAGTGCTAGAGCGCAACTTCAGAGTGGAAAAGACGGACAGGCCAAATCGGCTTATGCCTCTTTAGAGCGCTCGTCAAATGCGAGTGTGGCCGCTGAGGCTCTTTATGCAAAAGCATACTATCAGAACAAGGAGAAAAGCTACAAGTCCTCCAATGAAACGATCTTTAAGCTAGCCAATAATTATGCATCCGAAGAGTATTGGGGGGCAAAAGCCCTCGTGGTTATGGCTAAAAATTACATCGGTTTAAAGGATAACTACCAAGCAAGTTACACACTGGATCAAATTATTGCCAACTATAAGGATTTCCCAGACGTTGTGGCTGAGGCGAAAGAGACCAAAAAACAAATTAAATAGAGAATTTGCCTTGAATTAGGAAATTACAATCGCATAACGGATTTACTTTTAAAATGAATAAATACACTCATAAACTAATAGTACTCGGGCTTTTTGTTAGCTCTGTATCAGTCTTTGCTCAAATTCAAGAAGAGCGTTTGGTCCTAGAGAAAAAACGTGAGCCAGAGGTGAAGAAGATCGAGAAAAAGAAAACATCGGTTGAAACCATTAAAAATTATCCCCCTGAAGAAAAATCAGCGGTTCCGGTAAAGTACGATATCACGAACGTGCCCGCTTCTTCGGATTTTCAAACCTCGACCATTGCGGGATCCGACATTGCTCCAGACTTTCAGGCGGATAAACAGGCCAATTATTTCCGGGTAGGATATGGCAATTATTCTAAATTTTTAGCCGATGGAGCCCTCTCCACGAAAATTGAAGACAATTTGGAACTAGGTGCGGATCTACACTTTTTATCCACAGGTGGGCTCAAAAAGGACTATGCTTGGAGTTCTAAACAAAGTGCGGCAAGCGTAGGAGCGTATTTGAACTCCTACGGAGAAAAAGGAAAATTAAACATCAATGCCAATTTTGCGCTTGATGATTACAATTTGTACGGAATTTATGCAATGGAACCGGCCAGTTCGGTAGACCTTCAACAAAAAGTGACGGAATTTAAAGTGAATGGGTACTATGACTTCTATTCGAATGAAATTTTAAACGATGTAAGAGTGAAATCTTCTTTTCTTTCCGATCATTTTGATGCGAAAGAATCGCAAGTTTCCCTCGCTACCAATCTCTCCAAGCATGGAGTTAGTTTGCCCATTAGTGATCTCGTGATGAATGCAGACCTAGGGGTAGGACTTGAGTCCTTGAATTCTGAGTTTTCGCTTCTCAACCAAAACCATAGCCAATTTTTGAATTTTGAATTAAGTCCAGAGGTGACTTTTCGAAAAGGAGAATCCTACTTAAGAGTAGGTTCTGGGTTTTCTTTCCTCAGCTCTAAATATAACAATCAAATGGCTGTAGCAAGAGAAACTTCGAACGAGACCTATTGGTTTCCCAAAGCAGAACTTCTACTCGCTGCAAGTCCAGAATTTAAATTTTATGCAGGAGTTGACGGGGGACTAGAGCTGAACTCGTATAGTGAGATGCTTAGTGAAAATCCATTCCTGGTCTCGGACCAATTAGTCAAACCGACCGAAACGAAATACCATTTTTATTTTGGTTTGAAAGGAGATCTTGATCAACAATTTAAATACGATTTAAATGGGGGATTTGGGAAAGTAAATGATCTAATGTTCTTTGGAGCAAATTCTATTTTTGACTCAAACGACACGCTTAATCGTAGCGCATACAACTATGCCAATACGTTCTCGGCTTTGTATGATAGCGGTACACTTAGTACAGTAAACGCAAGTGTTTCCTATTTTCCACTTGCGAACTTAGCACTTGATGCTGAGGTGAACTATGAAAGTTATGATTTAGACAACTACAGTGAGGTTTACAATAAGCCTTTGGTGAAAACCTCCATAGGAGCACAGTACACCATGCTGGATAAAAAACTGCACCTAGGTTTTAAAGGAATTTTTGCTTCTCAAAGAACCACAAACTCGTTTAATATCTCCCCTGTGCTTAATCCGGACGTTCCAGGTTCTACGGTTCTAAGTTCCACTGAAAATACTAACGATAAGGTGAAAGGCTATGGAGATTTAAATCTATCGGCAGAATACAAAATTCATAAAAATTTCAGTATTTTTGCGCTCGGAAATAATCTTCTTAGCAGTAAGTACGAAACCTTTAAAGGATATAAAGTTCTGGGCGCCCAAGTGGTAGGAGGTGTGAAAATCACATTCTAATAGCGGTTGGTTTTTCGGGGCCCATAGTTTAATGGATAGAATTAAAGATTCCGGTTCTTTAGGTTGAGGTTCGATTCCTCATGGGCCTACTTAAACCCCCTATATAAGGGGGTTTTCTTATGTCTAACCCCGAAATCTCCAAAAACAGTCGTGTTAAATTCAGTGGCTAGGAAGGTCAAAGGGTATGGCACAAGTTCCCCCCATTT
The DNA here is from genome assembly GCF_054489425.1 of Chryseobacterium sp. A301. Taxonomy (NCBI): domain Bacteria; kingdom Pseudomonadati; phylum Bacteroidota; class Flavobacteriia; order Flavobacteriales; family Weeksellaceae; genus Chryseobacterium; species Chryseobacterium sp. A301. The sequence continues at coordinate 265,225 of NZ_JBTMWY010000003.1, read as the reverse complement.
TTATTGTACATTTGTATATGGATCAATTTATTCGGACTCTCAGTTCTTACGCTACTATTCCTAGGGAAGAGGCAGAGAGATTCTATTCGATTTTCAGAGTGGAAAAGTATAAAAAGAATACCTTATTACTAAGTGCGGGTAAAGTCTCCCATGAGGTATTTCTTGTCCAGAAAGGAGGTTTACGGCAGTTTTTCACTAACGAGAAAGGTACCGTAAAGACGTGCAATTTTACTTTTGAGGGTGAATTTGTGACGGATCTTGAGAGTTTTGCCAATAAGACTCTTTCAACAACTAACATTATTGCGCTAGAACCGACCGAATGCCTTGTGGTAAGCTGTCAAGACTTGACCCGATATTTATCAAATTCTCCATCTGTCACTGTGTTTTTTAATTCTCTTGTCGAAAAAACAGCCATGGTTAATATAAGACGCATTCAATCCTTGATATCCCTATCACCCGAAGAACAGCTGGGTGAATTGCTCCAAGAACGACCACAACTCTTGCAACGGGTACCCCAACGTTATGTAGCTGAATACTTAGGTGTCGCGCCAGAAAGCCTGAGCAGGATCAGAAAGCGGATCTTGACATCTCCAAAGTCTTAACCCAAATCATCATTTTTGAGATTGCTTCTCTCTATTTTTGTAAGGTAAACAAAAATAGAGAAGAGTTATGGTACAGGTTGTATTAGGCGCAGGAGGAAGTATAGGTAAACTACTTGCGAAAGAATTAAAAAAGTATACAGAAAAGGTTAGATTAGTCTCCCGGAATCCAGAGCAGGTAAACCTTGACGATGAGGTAGTTTCTGCAGATCTAAGAGATGCGGATGCTGTGGAGGAAGTACTGGCTGGCGCGAAAGTCGCCTATTTGGTTGTAGGGCTGAAGTACGATAGCCGAGTATGGAGAAGAGATTGGCCCCTAATCATCCAAAATGTAGTCAATGCTTGTGTGAAAATGGGGACTAAACTGGTGTTTTTCGACAACGTATACATGTACGATAAAAATGCAGTTCCAAATATGACCGAAAATAGCCTTGTGGTACCACCCTCTAAGAAGGGAACTGTACGGATGGAAGTGGCTCGGCATATCATGGAAGCGGTGGCGAATAGAAACCTTAGTGCACTAATCGCCAGAAGCGCCGATTTCTACGGGCCAGAATCCAAGAATGGCCTATTAAATATATTGGTTCTAAATGCGGTGGCAAAAGGCAAAAAGGCAAGTTGGCAGTCCGATTCGCATAAAGTCCATTCGTTTACTTACATACCTGACGCTGCTAGGGCCACTGCCATGCTAGGCAATACGGAGAGTGCTTACGGGCAGATCTGGCACCTGCCTACTTCCTCAGAACGGTTGACCGGACATCAACTTATGGCATTGGCATACGGTATCAAAAAACGCAGAGCCTCTTACCGAGTTCTAACTCCTTTTGTGCTATCTCTGGGCGGGTTGTTTGACAGATCCATACGTGAGCTGAAGGAAATGCAGTATCAAAATGATCAGGATTACTTCTTCGACAGCGACAAATTCTGTACGGCCTTTGCCTTTACTCCGACAAAGTACCAGGAGGGTATAACTCAGACACTGGAAAGGATATTGTAATCTTGAAACTTTAGGCCATCATACGGCAATTTGAACTCTTGTAAGGTATTACTTACATCGAGGGATGTCGACCGTTCACTATTAAATATAGGATAACGGTTTGCTTGAGCTTCGGCTATTGAAGTGAAAAGACATCAAATTCCATCCTCTCAACCTTCAATTAAAAGTTAAATTTCATTAAAGATTATAATATTATAGCAAGATAGGCAAACGAATCAGTATTTTTGCACTTGTAATAACAAGGCTATGGAATTTATACAAACGGTTTTAGACTTCTTTCTAAATTTAGACCAGCATCTCTTCACTATGATTATTGAGTATGGGGTCTGGATTTATCTTATTTTATTCCTTATCATTTTTGTGGAGACGGGCCTTGTTGTGATGCCCTTTTTGCCAGGGGATTCTTTGTTGTTTGCAGCCGGTACTTTTTGTGCAGGTGTAATCGGCGCTACAGGGGAAACTGCAAGTTTGAACTTATGGCTCGTACTTTTTATTTTACTCGTCGCCGCCATTCTTGGCGATACCTGCAATTATTTACTAGGTGAAAAATTGGGTCTTAAGATGCTTAATTGGAAAGTAAAAGGAAAACCCGTGGTAAATCCTAAATACATTGAACAAACGCAAGAGTTTTATGAGAAGAACGGACCTAAAACGATTATTATTGCGCGGTTTGTTCCCATTGTAAGAACCTTTGCTCCCTTTGTGGCCGGTATTGGATCTATGCATTATTCTACATTTATTCGGTATAATATAATCGGTGGCTTTGTTTGGGTGGTCGGACTAACGCTGATGGGGTACTTTTTCGGGAACATTCCTTTTGTACAACAAAACTTTGAGGTGGTGATCTTTGGGATTATTGGACTCTCACTACTTCCGATGGTTTGGGAGTATATTAATATGAAGTTTCTGAAAAAAAAGTCAGAAGTTCAATAAAAAAATGCAAGGACTAGATTTTAATTCTGGTCTTTTTGCATACAATGCCTACCCATAGCAGTTTGGAAACTATTGCCTCGATATTCGGAAAGGCTGAAAAATAGTTATGTTTTCGAAGATTTTTGTTCTGAAACCTTAAGGTTAAGATTTTAATATTAAGGAAAAATTATTTTTTTAAGTTTTTTTTATCAAATTGATTAAGATTCCTTACTTTTGTGGCGTCAAAAAATGAATATGCAAAACATTAGAAATATTGCGATTATCGCACACGTTGACCACGGTAAAACTACTCTGGTTGATAAGATCATCCATGCGACCAGTGTATTTAGGGAAAACCAAGAGTCTGGTGAGCTAATCATGGATAACAATGATTTGGAAAGGGAGCGTGGAATCACGATTCTTTCTAAAAACATTTCTGTTACTTACAAAGACACAAAGATCAATGTAATTGATACCCCTGGTCACGCCGATTTTGGTGGAGAGGTAGAAAGAGTACTTAAAATGGCAGACGGTGTGGTTCTTTTGGTAGACGCATTTGAAGGGCCCATGCCCCAAACTCGTTTTGTACTTCAAAAGGCATTAGAACTTGGACTAAAACCGATTGTGGTTATTAATAAAGTGGATAAAGACAATTGTCGTCCTGAAGAAGTTCACGACAATGTATTCGATTTGTTCTTCAATTTAGGAGCGACGGAGGAGCAGTTAGATTTTCCAACCTTTTACGGTTCTTCAAAACAAGGATGGTTTAACACCAGTCTTACGCCAGGAGATACAATTCTTCCCCTACTTGATGGAATCCTTCAGTATGTACCGGAGCCAAAAACAGAGGAAGGTAGTGTGCAAATGCAAGTAACTTCACTTGACTTTTCTTCTTTCTTAGGGCGTATCGCCATTGGTAAGATTGCAAGAGGAGTCATCAAAGAAGGCATGTGGATTGGTCTTGCGCAAGAAGGCGGAAAAATAATCAAAGGAAAGGTAAAAGAACTTTATGTTTTTGAAGGTCTAGGAAAGAAGAAGGTAACCGAAGTTTATGCGGGAGATATCTGCGCAATTGTTGGTTTTGATGCTTTCCAAATTGGAGATACATTCGTAGATCTTGAAAACCCAGAGCCAATGGCTAGGTTGACGATCGATGAACCGACTCTAAACATGACGTTCTCTATTAACAATTCCCCATTCTTCGGGAAAGACGGGAAGTATGTAACTTCCAACCACCTTAAAGAAAGGTTGGAAAAAGAGCTTGAGAAAAACCTTGCCTTAAAAGTTCAACAGACGGACGATGCGAATACATTCCTTGTTTTTGGTAGAGGTATTTTGCACCTTTCTGTGCTTATCGAAACGATGAGACGTGAAGGCTATGAGATGACCATTGGTCAGCCTCAAGTAATTTTAAAAGAAATTGACGGAGTGAAATGCGAGCCTTATGAAAGTATGGTGGTTGACGTTCCGGAAGAATATGCAAGCCGTGTGATTGACCTTGCCACTCAACGTAAAGGAGATCTTCATATCATGGAGACGAAAGGTGAGATGCAACACTTAGAATTCGAAATCCCTTCTAGAGGATTAATCGGACTAAGATCACAAATGCTTACAGCAACTGCAGGAGAAGCCATCATGGCTCACCGTTTTGCAGAATATAAACCCTTCAAAGGAGCGATTGCAGGAAGAGGAAACGGAGTGCTTGTTTCCAAAAACCAAGGACCTTGTACTGCGTATTCAATTGAAAAACTTCAAGACCGTGGACGTTTCTTTGTGGATCCAGGCGAAGAAGTTTACATGGGAATGATCGTGGGGGAACAAAACAAACCCGGTGATCTTGTGGTGAATATTGTAGAAGGGAAGCAGTTGAACAACATGCGTGCTTCAGGAAAAGACAAAGACGGAAATATTGCCCCAAAAATTCTACTCTCCTTAGAGGAATGCATGGAGTATATTCAGTCGGACGAAGCGATTGAGGTGACACCGAATTTCATTCGTATGAGAAAGAAAGTACTTTCTGAAGAAGAAAGAAAAAGAAACGATAGAATGGCGAAATAAGAAAGCTATTCAATCAAAGATAGAAATCGTCCCGAATGAAATTTCGGGACGATTCTTTTTTTGTCTCAGGGTAAGAACAAGCACGATGGCTACATCTTTTGAATCCAAATGTTTAAAGTGTGTTAAAATAGGCGCAGAAGTCCGTTTTTCTATTATTTTTGCCTCATGAAGAATTTCTCCCCTAAATTGTGGTTTTTTGTAGTTGTAAGCGCTTTTTTCTTAATAGGCTGTGCGACTCAAAAGGACCCCAAACAACCTCCTGTAAAAAAAGAAATTGTAAAGAAAGAAATAAAGCCGCAAGAGCCTAAACCAAAGAAAGTTCCCCAAGTGGTTCTACCGGAAGTAAAGCGCGAGTTTAGAGCGGCCTGGATTGCCACGGTGGCAAATATTAATTGGCCGTCCAAAAACAATTTATCGGTTGCGCAGCAAAAGACAGAAGCTCTTGAAATTCTAGACCGTTTAAAGGAAGCGAATTTCAATGCTGTGGTTTTTCAAGCTCGACCTTCGGCTGATGCTTTTTATAAGAGTGATCTTGAACCGTGGTCCTATTTTCTTACCGGAGAGATTGGGAAGGCCCCAAGTCCTTTTTACGATCCTTTAGAGTTTTGGATAGAAGAATCGCACAAACGAGGAATGGAGCTGCATGTTTGGCTTAACCCCTACAGAGCTCATCATACGACGGGTGGGAAATTAAATTCCAAAAGCATTGCAAGCACCATGAATAAAGTCACGTATCGACTTCGCAATGGCATGTACTGGATGGATCCTTCAGATCCCACAGTCCAAGACCATACGGCCAAAGTGATTCGGGATTTAGTGGAAAGATACGACCTAGATGCGGTCCATATAGACGATTATTTCTATCCGTACAGAGAATACAATGGAGGTAGGGACTTTCCCGATCAAAAACTATACGCTTCCTATACGGAGTCAGGTGGAACTTTAAGCAAACCGGATTGGAGACGTGCGAACGTAAATAAATTTATTAAAAGAATTTATCAGGAGATAAAGGAAGAAAAAGCTTGGGTCAAATTTGGTATCAGTCCGTTTGGAATTTGGAAACCAGGTTATCCTGTGGGTATTAGTGGAACAAGTCAATACGACGAACTTTATGCAGACGCAAAACTTTGGTTAAACCAAGGATGGGTTGATTATTTTTCCCCTCAACTGTATTGGAAAGAGGAAGGTCCACAGCGCTTTAGTGCGTTACTTAGTTGGTGGGAGGCTGAGAATACCCAAAAGAGGCATTTGTGGCCAGGACTCAATACCATTGGAATCAAAGGAGTGGACGACAAGCCTACTGAGATTAGAGGGCAGATGAGTACCATACGTCAAATCATGGGGAAAGATGCAGGAGAAATTCATTACAGTGTGGATGGCCTGTTAAAGAATGGAGAGATGTATTCTGCGATTCAAAGTGCCTATCGACAACCTGCTTTGGTTCCTGTCTCGCCATGGATCCCTTCGGATAAACTGTCAAGGCCCTTAATTGAAAGTACTCTTAATGGAGGTATAAGCGTAAAGCTGACTTGGAATACAAATCCGGGAGAATCCATTTCCCAATGGGTTCTTTATACTCAATATGGAAAAGAGTGGGAGTATGAAATTCTAGAAAGGGATGCAAAAGAAAAAGTGCTTAATTTGAATCGTTCTGGCGAAAAATTACACGCTGTTGCTCTTAAATCGGTCGATCGATTGGGTAATCTCTCCCCGTATGTTCTTCAAATGTACTGATTAGCAGGTAATTAATAAATTAAAATAAAATTTCATCAATTGAATTTTAATTGTATCTTGCAGCAAATTATTTAATGAGAAATTCAATCAATGTTCATACGTCCGTTTGTTGGTTTCCACTTAATTAATCAACACTATTTATTTTTTTTATTATGAACATTTTTATTTCAAATCTTAACTACAACACAGTTGAGTCTGAGTTACAATCACTTTTCGAAAACTACGGAACAGTGGACTCTGCAAAGATTATCATGGACAGAGAAACGGGAAGAAGCCGTGGATTTGGATTCGTTGAAATGCCAGAAAACGAAGAAGCGTTGAAGGCTATCGAGGAACTTAACCAGAGAGAATTCAAAGAAAAAGTACTTAACATCTCAGAAGCTAGACCAAAAGAGCAAAAGCCAAGAGGCTTCGGTGGTGGCGGTGGCTACAACAGAGGTGGAGGAGACAGAAGAAGAGACTGGTAATTCACTAGTAACTTATAAGAAAGCTTCAGGAAACTGAAGCTTTTTTTGTGCTTAAAAATCGTATCTTTGCGCACTTTAGTATTTTATAAACCTGAGCTTTGGTTAGGAGCCAAGCTCGCTATTACACACTAAGAATATGAAATGTGGTATCGTAGGACTTCCCAATGTGGGCAAGTCAACCCTTTTTAACTGTTTGAGCAATGCCAAGGCACAAAGTGCTAATTATCCTTTCTGTACAATCGAACCTAATTTAGGAACCGTTTCCGTACCGGATACTCGACTTGTAGAGCTTGAAAAGCTTGTGAATCCAGAACGAGTCTTGCCTGCAGTTGTAGAAATTGTGGACATTGCAGGACTTGTAAAAGGAGCGAGCAAAGGAGAAGGTCTGGGAAATCAGTTTCTAGCCAATATTAGAGAGTGTGAAGCCATCTTGCATGTTCTTCGATGCTTTGACAATGGAAATATTATTCACGTGGAAGGTTCTGTAGATCCACTAAGAGACAAAGATATTATAGACATTGAACTTCAACTAAAAGACATTGAGACAATCTCAAAATCAGTCGATAAAGCGAAGAAATTCATTAAGTCAGGAAAGAAGGAAGATATCCTTGTTTATGAAACTCTAAAAGAACTTCAAGAGTTTTTGGAAAGTGGACGAAATGCAAGAGAGTTTGCGTCGAATGATTTAACGCAGCCTATTATTGACGAAGTACAATTGCTTACTAAAAAGCCCGTGCTTTATGTTTGCAATGTAGATGAGAATTCCATTAAGAATGGGAACGAATGGATTGCAAAAATCGAAGCGATGGCAGAGCAGGAAAATGCGGAGGTTGTTGTTTTAGCGGCGCAGATAGAGGCAGATATTAATGAACTTGATACGTTTGAAGAAAGACAAATGTTTTTAGAGGAGTTAGGATTAACCGAACCTGGGGTTAACCGTCTGATTCGTAAAGCTTATGAACTACTACAACTGCAGACTTATTTTACCGCAGGTGTGAAGGAAGTAAGAGCTTGGACCATTGGAAAGGGATGGACCGCGCCACAAGCGGCGGGTGTTATCCATACAGACTTTGAAAAAGGCTTTATCCGCGCCGAGGTAATTAAGTATGAAGATTTTCTTAATTACGGTTCGGAAGCCAAAGTGAAAGAAGCTGGAAAGATGGGCGTAGAAGGAAAAGAATACATTGTGAAAGACGGAGATATTATGCATTTTAGATTTAATGTATAAGGGACTAGAATCCAAGAGAATAGACAAGGCTACCCACGAAGACGTGGGTAGCCTTTTTTTATATCTAAATTTGATTTTATTTCTTTATTTTTAGTTTCTTCGATTATTATAAAAATTGAAACTATCTTTATTGCCATTTCTACGTTGGCAAGAAGTCTTGCAGCGCAGAGATCATAATCACTAAACAAATATTTTATGGCAAAAAAAATTGCAGTCCTCGTTGGGAGTTTGAGAAAAGAAAGCTTTAATCGCAAAGTGGCAATGCAAGCCATGGAGCTTGCTTCTGAGAATCTAGAATTGGAACTCATTGAAATTGGAGATCTCGTTCACTACAATGAGGATTTAGACAAAAGCGAACCACCCAAGCCTTGGGTCGATTTTAGAAAGAAAATTAAAGACGCAGACGGCTATTTATTCTTCACGCCCGAATACAATCGATCTGTGCCGAGCGCCCTGAAGAATGCACTTGATGTAGCTTCTAGACCCTATGGGAAAAATGCATGGGCTGGCAAACCTGGAGCCGTGGTAAGCGTGACGCTGAGTGCGCTTGGTGCCTTTGGAGCAAACCATGTACTTAGGCAATCCATGGTGTTTTTAGATGTCTATATGATGCAGCAGCCAGAAGCCTATATAGGGAAGGCGAGCGAACTCTTTGAAAAGGACGGAGAAATGGTTGAGGATACGAAGAAATTTTTGAAGTCCTTTATGGATGCCTATGAAAAATGGGTCCTGCGCTAGAGATAATCTTTCAAGGAAAGTGAAATGAATTCGAATGAAGAATCGAATTCATTTTTTTTTGGAGTAAATTTGATAAAATTTCCAGGTCGATGAATCTTATTTTTAAAGAGAGAACCATTCAAAAAGCATTAGTAATCGGCTCGGCATTGCTACTGTGCTTTATCCTTTTTGAATTAAAGTATTTTGTAACGGGGCTTTTAGGTTCCATTGCACTGTATGTAGTGTGTCGAGGTATTTTTCTCAAATGGATTGAAAAGTACCGTTGGCCTAAAGAATTTGCAATTTGGGTGATGCTTTTGCTTATCGTGGTGTGTTTTGGTGTTCCCGTTTGGCTAATGCTTGAGTTATTGATTCCCAAAATAAACGAGATTGTTCAGCATCCACAGAAAATGATCCAGAGCTTTAATCCGGTGCTTACCTACATTGAAACCAATGAGTTTATCCAGCGATTCGATTTTTCAATTAGTCAAGATCAAATTCTTGCAATCGTGAACAAAGTACTTGGGTATATTCCTTCGACTCTTAATTGGGTGGGACAGTTTTTCGCCAATATATTTGTTGCTCTATTTATTCTCTACTTTATGCTTTCGAGCAATCGCTCGATGGAACGGGGTTTAAAAGAAGCACTTCCGTTTTCGCCTGTAGCCAAAGACTATTTTGTGAAAGAGAATTTAGCCCTTATTCGCTCTAATGCGTATGGTGTTCCAATTCTCGCATTTAGTCAGGGGGTGATTGCAGTCCTAGGTTTCAGCCTGTTTGATGTGCCGCAGCCGGTGTTTTGGGGACTTTTGACGGCGATTGCCTCTGTGATACCTGTGGTGGGAACGATGCTTATTTGGGTTCCGGTTAGTGTATACCAAATTGCGACCGGAGACCTTCAACAGGGACTCCTATTGGCTCTGTATTGTTTCATTTTTGTAGGGGGAATTGATAACGTTCTTCGTTTTACACTTTTGAAGAAAATGGCGGACATACATCCTCTAATTACCGTCTTTGGTGTTTTGCTAGGGCTTCAGCTTTTTGGTGCCATGGGGCTTGTTTTCGGACCTTGGCTTCTATCCATTCCATTTATCTTGTATAAGATCTATAGAATCCAAAAAGACGAGCCATCTTTTCTCACTTCGGATTCCGTTTTGGTCTGCGGGGAGCAAGAAGAAGATTCCTCTTTGGAGCAAATCTAGCGAATTGTGTGTCGTTTAGCAGATCAAAAGAGGGATTTAGCAGCGTGAGCAATTTTTGCCACAAACAATTGGCTCCACGTTCGAAGTGTCTTGAGTCCAGGTTCATCGAGTCATGTCGTGAGCTTTTCATGTCCGCTCGAAGAGCAGGGGGTGAAAAGGAGCGAAATTGCATCTTCTTTGCTATAGATTAGAGCAATTTCACAAAACTTTTCCACAATATTTTAAATTTCGTTTTCAATTCATTATTTTTGGAAGTTAGTGGCTAGTAGAAGGTTTTTGCCTTTTTCGGCTGCTGGTGAATAGATTCAATAACTATGATAGAAAACAACCAAGTTCAATATACCGAAGACAACATCCGTACACTGGAATGGCAGGAGCATATTCGCCAGAGACCTGGTATGTACATTGGGAAATTAGGAGACGGTTCTTCTGCGGACGATGGTATCTACATTCTTCTCAAAGAAATTATTGACAACTCGATTGATGAGTTTGTCATGAAATCGGGTAAAAGAATTGAAATCAAGATTGACGAAGGAAAAGCTTTAATTCGAGATTACGGTCGTGGAATTCCACTTGGAAAAGTAGTGGATGCAGTTTCCAAAATGAATACAGGAGGGAAATACGACTCCAAAGCTTTCAAAAAATCGGTAGGTCTAAATGGTGTAGGAACCAAGGCGGTGAATGCCTTGTCTGATTTTTTCCGCGTACGGTCGATTCGGGATGCTCAGGTAAAAGAAGCTACTTTTTCGAAAGGAACCATTACGCATGATTTGCCTATTGAGCCTAGTGCCGAACGTGCTGGAACTGAAATTTCATTTGTACCTGACCATGAGATTTTTCCAAATTTCAAATTCCGGAAGGAGTACATCGAGCGCATGCTTCGGAACTATGTTTATTTAAATCCAGGACTAAAAATTATATTTAATGGGGAGACTTTTTATTCTGAAAATGGATTAAAGGATTTACTACAAGAAGAAATCGAAGGGGAGATTTTATACCCCATCATTCACCTGAAGGAGGAAGATGTTGAGATCGCGATTACGCATAGCGATAAATCGCAATCAGAAACTTATTTTTCTTTTGTCAACGGACAAAATACAACCCAAGGGGGAACCCACTTAAATGCATTTAAAGAAGCCTATGTAAAAACGATTCGTGAGTTTTTGAATAAAAATTACGAAGCGGCTGATATTCGAAAATCGATTATCGCTGCGGTTTCCATTAAAGTCATTGAGCCTGTATTCGAATCTCAAACCAAAACCAAGTTAGGTTCCAATGACATGGAACCAGGGAAGGAATCGGTTCGAAGCTTTTTGAATAATTTTCTAAAAAAGGCACTTGACAATTATTTGCACCAAAACCAGGAGACTGCGGAAGCGGTCCAAAGGAAAATTTTGGTGTCAGAAAGAGAGAGAAAGGAACTCTCAGGGATTCAAAAATTAGCAAGAGAAAGAGCGAAGAAAGTTTCTTTGCACAATAAGAAATTAAGAGACTGTCGTCAGCATTACAACGATCAAAAGGCGGTTCGCAAGGCAGAAAGCCAGATTTTCATCACGGAAGGGGATTCCGCTTCCGGGTCCATTACGAAATCTAGGGATGTGGAAACTCAGGCTGTATTTTCCCTTCGTGGAAAGCCTTTGAACTCCTACGGACTTACCAAGCGTGTCGTGTATGAGAATGAAGAGTTCAATTTACTCCAAGCCGCTCTTAACATTGAAGACTCCCTAGAAGATTTACGCTACAATCAAGTGATCATTTCAACCGATGCTGATGTGGACGGAATGCATATTCGATTGCTAATGATTACCTTTTTTCTTCAATTCTTTCCCGATCTTATCCGAAATGGACATTTGTATATCTTACAGACTCCTTTGTTTAGGGTAAGAAATCGAAAGGAAACTCGCTATTGTTACTCCGACCAGGAAAGAATAAAAGCGCTTAACGAGCTGGGTAAAAATCCAGAGATCACTCGATTTAAAGGTCTAGGAGAGATTTCCCCTGATGAGTTTAAACACTTTATTGGGAAGGATATCCGACTTGAGCCTGTGGTGCTAGGCAAAGACCAAACCATTGAGCAATTGCTTGAATTTTACATGGGGAAAAACACACCTGATCGTCAAAATTTTATTCTTGCGAACCTGGTAGTGGAGGATCCTGACATTGAAAAGAAAGAGCAATTGGAAGATGAGGTCGTCGTATAGAGCACTGTAAGTGAAGTGAAAAAAGAACAAAATAATCAGACATAAGTTGCTTTAACGAAGCATAAAAACGAATGACAGAAGAACAGTTAAACGAAGGAGAAAGCCTAAAGAAAGTTTCCGGTCTTTACAAAGATTGGTTTTTGGATTACGCATCCTATGTGATTTTGGACCGGGCCATACCCTCCGTTTTTGATGGGTTTAAACCCGTTCAAAGACGTATTATGCACTCCATGCGAGAATTAGAGGATGGTCGTTACAACAAGGTAGCCAACATTGTCGGCAATACCATGAAGTACCACCCTCACGGGGATGCTTCCATCACCGATGCCATGGTTCAAATTGGGCAAAAAGATTTGCTTATTGATACCCAAGGGAACTGGGGGAACATCTTCACAGGAGACTCCGCTGCAGCGGCTAGGTATATTGAAGCTAGACTTACGCCTTTTGCTCTTGAAGTGGTTTTTAATCCGAAAACCACGCATTGGGCAAAATCCTATGACGGTAGAAATAACGAACCGATCGACCTTCCCGTAAAGTTTCCACTGCTTTTAGTACAAGGAGTAGAAGGGATAGGTGTAGGACTATCCACTAAAATATTACCTCATAATTTTAACGAATTAATCCAAGCTTCCATTTCCTATTTGAAAGGAAAATCGTTTCAAGTGTTTCCTGACTTCATCACGGGGGGAATGCTCGATGTTTCTGAATATAATGATGGAGAGAGAGGGGGCAAGGTGAGAGCAAGAGCTCGGATCGTCCACAAAGAAAAAAACATTCTTTCCATTACTGAGCTTCCTTATTCGAAGAACACGAGTGATTTAATAGACAGTATTGTCAAGGCCACAGAGCGTGGGAAAATCAAGATTAAGAAGATTGAGGATAACACATCAGATAAAGTAGAAATCCTAATTCATCTCCATAGCGATGTGTCTCCAGATAAGACCATTGACGCGCTTTATGCATTTACGGATTGCCAAGTTTCGATCTCGCCGAATGCCTGCGTGATTGTAGGGGACAAACCGATGTTCCTAAACGTTTCTGAAATTCTTCGCCGAAACACGGACCATACGGTTTCTTTGTTGAAAAGAGAACTTGAAATTGAACTGCATGAACTTCAAGAAAGTTGGCATTTTGCTTCTCTTGAACGGATTTTTATTGAGAATCGAATTTACCACGATATTGAAGAGGTGAATTCTTGGGAAGAAGTTCTTCAGACCATTGATATGGGACTTAAACCTCACACGAAGCATCTACTAAGAGCCGTGAGCCAAGAGGATATTTTAAAGCTAACAGAGATTCGAATTAAACGGATTTCCCGATTTGACTTAGATAAATTTAAAGAAACCATTGCTTCTCTTGAGGAGCGGATCGAGAAGTGCAAATTTAACTTGGAGAATCTGATTCCTTATGCGATTGATTACTACCTAGGGATTCAGAAAAAATACGGAAAGGACCGTGTACGTCAAACGGAAATCCGCGTATTTGATACCATCGATGCAACCAAAGTAGCCGTGGCCAATGAGAAGTTTTACGTAAACCGAGAGGAGGGCTTCATTGGAACTTCCCTTCGAAAAGACGAGTACTTATTTGACTGTTCTGACATTGATGATATTATTGTCTTTCGCAAAGACGGGACGATGAAGGTGATGAAAGTAGAGGCGAAAACGTTTGTAGGACGCGATATTTTACATGTCGGAATTTGGAAGAAGAATGACCAAAGAACGGTGTACAATACGATTTACCGACAAGGGAAGTTAGGACCTTATTTCATGAAGCGTTTTGCAGTCACTGCGGTCACTCGAAATACGGATTACCCACTGGCCTCCGATGAAAAAGGCTCAGAGCTGCTTTATTTTTCAGCGAATCCAAATGGAGAGGCGGAAACTGTAAGCGTGGTGTTAAAGCCAAATGCAAGAATACGCAAGAACAAAATCGATATTGATTTTTCCGAACTGGCCATTAAGGGACGTAATGCAAAAGGGAATTTGGTTACGAAATACATGGTGAAAAAAGTGGAAATGAAAGAGGAGGGAGTCTCTACTCTTGCCCCAAGGAAGATTTGGTTTGATCCAACCGTGAGACGACTTAATGTCGATCATCGAGGAGAGTTTCTTGGGAATTTCAAAGGAGAAGACAAGATTTTAACCATTAATGCCCAAGGCGAAGCAAGGCTGGTTTCTTTTGATTTGATGAATCGATTTGATGACGAATATCTAGTGCTAGAAAAATGGAATCCTTCGCAAGCCATCAGCTGTATCTACTTTGACGGCGAAAAGCAGATCTATTACATCAAGCGATTCCTCTTTGATAATGTGGCCGGTGTTCAGCAATTTATGCCATCGGAACATCCTAAGTCTTTTATTGAACATGTATTCACCGGTTCTGGAGCCACGGCAACCCTTAAGTTTGCGCAAGAAAAGGGCAAGGAAAGAGAAGTTGAAACGATAGAAGTCGATGCGTTTATTTCCATAAAAGGAATAAAGGCCATTGGTAATCAATTAACCAAAAACAGAATAAAAAGCATTGATCTTGAATTTCCTCCAGAGCCTGAAGAGCCTGAAATGATCGTAGAGGAGCCTGAGAGTGATCTGCATTCTGGCTCTGAGGACCAATCGCTAGAAGAAGGAACGATTGGATCTCTTTTTGAAGACTAAGACCCTGCTTTTTCGGGACCTTTACAAAATGGCCGAAGGGCCTAAATGAAATAATTTATGAGCGTAGTGTTAATTGGGATTATTGCAATCACCGCCCTAGTGAGTTACATGGGGTTTACAAATGGACAAATCTTTGAAAAATACAAATTCAATGTTTCTGCCATAGTACAGAGAAAAGAATACATTCGGCTTCTTTCTGCAGGTTTTTTACATGCAGACTGGATGCATTTCTTTTTCAATATGCTTACGCTCTACTTTTTTGGTCCAATCGTGGCCCAAGCATTCGGAGAGATGGGGCTTATCGTGGTTTATTTTGGCTCAATCCTTCTAGGGAATTTGTTTTCACTCTACCTTTACCAACATCAAGGATGGTACTCCGCAATTGGCGCGAGTGGGGGAGTCTCTGGAATCTTGTTTGCCGCCATTGCGGTTTATCCGCAAATTGGTATTTATTTCTTTTTTATACCGATTCCTATTCCAGGGTATATCTTTGGTCTTCTGTATTTTTCCTACTCCGTTTATATGATGCTAAATCCGAAGGCAAACGATAACATTGGACACGCTGCCCACCTTGGGGGTGCCTTTTTAGGACTCATCTATTCCGTCATGCTGATGCCCCAATTGGCACTAACCAATTGGCGCTATTTGCTAATCATGGCCATTCCACTGCTGTATCTGTGCTTCGAAATTTTTGTACGAAAAAAGAAGATGTAAGAGAGAAAGAACCCTTATTTTTTACCGATAATGAACCGGTCGTTTCCAGAAAGATCTTGGATTAATTTTACTTCCGAAAGGAGGGATTGGTAAAGTTCTAAGGTTTGGTTACCTAGCTTTTGGTTGATCTCAAGAAAGAGATAACCACCGGCATTTAAATACCGATTAACAAGACTAGCGATCCGTTTATAGAATATAAGTGGATCACTGGTAGGAGAAAACAGCGCGATGGTCGGTTCAAAATCTTTTACACTGTGGTCAATTTCATTTTGCTCCTCGATTCCTATGTAGGGTGGATTGGAAAAAATCACATCAAAACTTTGCTCTAAATCTTCTGAGAGAATGTCTTTAAGCAGGAAGTTGATTTCTGTTTTGTGCCTCTGCGAATTTTCTTTTGCGACCTCTAGTGCACCTTTGGAGATGTCCAGTGCATGCACCTTGGCTAAAGGAAAATTTTTACTAAGTACGATGGGAATTACCCCTGATCCTGTGCCAATGTCAAGTAGTGAGAATTCCGTTTTTCCAAGGGAGGTACTTTTTAATTCAAAAAGGGCAAGTTCGATAAGTTCCTCGGTTTCAGGTCGCGGAATGAGAACTTGGTCGTTCACTTTAAATTCAAGTCGATAAAAATCGGTTTTTCCAAGGATTTGTTGGTAGGGTCTACCTGTTTTGAGTTCTTTTAGAATCTCTCGGAAGGATTCGGTATCGGAAACCTGGATTTCCATCAATAAAGAACTTCGAAGCGCTATTGAATTCAATTCAAGAACCTCATAGGCCATGATTTTAAATAGCTCCTCAATTTGCGACTTGTCATAAAGCCTTTGAAGTTCAAAGTGAAATTCCTGTTTAAGGTCGCCTACTGTCATAATATCAAGGGCTAACGCGTAAATACAAATTTGGAGGACGTGGAAAGTTCCGTATCAAAGCGATAGCCTTCCAGGTTAAAAGCTTGCACTTCGTTTAGCTTCTTAACTTGGTTCTGAGCACAGTAGCGGACCATCAAACCGCGCGCGTGTTTTGTATACACGACAATCGTTTTAGGTTTGCCCGATTTAAGTTCATAGAATTCAAAATCGATTACAGGAGCTTTAAGTTCTTTAAGGTTTAAGGCTTTAAAGTATTCTTTGCTCGCCAGGTTTAGAATCACATCTCGTGAATGGAGCTGCTTATTTAGTTCCTGAGTCAGTTTTTCGCGCCAAAACTGATAAAGATTCTCGTAATTATCAAATTGAAAAGGTCTTCCCATTTCAAGACGGTAGAGCATGATGCGGTCGGACGGTTTTAAAAGTCCATATAAACCCGAAAGAATGCGATAGTTCTTGTTTAAGTACTGTAAGGACTCATCGTCTAGCGACTGTGCATCGAGACCTCTATACACTTCGCCTGCAAAGGCAAAGAGAGCGGGGGCACTTTGTTTGGAATTCGGTGAAGAATTCCATCTTTGATTGCGCTCCCAATTATCATGGGCCAAATTGGAAGAGATGTCCATTAATTCCGATAAGAATTTCGGAGATTTCTCTTTTAAATGGGATTGAATAAGGGTAGCCTCTTGAATGAATTTGGGTGTGGTGGTTCTTGAAAACCCGCCCACATGCTCAAGGTTCATAAGTTTAGCGGGGGAGGTTATTAGCTTCATAATAGATCGAGAGTTTCTGACAATTAATTAATTTCACTTGAAATTAAGCGAGTTGACCTTTGCCTTCTCTTATAATTTCCGGTTCACCAGAGGTGAGATCCACGATGGTGGAGGCAATGTTGTCTCCGTATCCAGAATCGATAACGAGATCCACCAGATGATCGTATTTTTCTGCTATTAATTCGGGGTCTGTGGAATATTCTAAAATTTCATCTTCGTCTCGAATCGAGGTCGAAGCAATAGGGTGGCCTAGTTTCTCTACTAGCATTTGAGGTACTATATGATCCGGTACCCTAATCCCAATCGTTTTTTTTCCTTTGTACGCAAGTGGTAAACTTTTGTTTGCTTCTAAAATGAAGGTAAAGGGGCCGGGTACATTGTTCTTTAAGATTCTGAAAACCGAGGTTTCAATGGGTCTTGTGAAATGCGAAAGGTGGCTTAAGTCGTTGCAGATAATCGAAAATTGAGATTTTTCTAACTTAATTTTCTTAATCTGTGCCAATTTCTCCATGGCTTTTAAATTGTTGATGTCACACCCTAGAGCATAGATCGTATCCGAGGGATATATAATTAACCCTCCCTTTTTCAAAGTGTTAACTACTTCTGTAAGTAAGTTTTCTTGTGGATTGTCGGGGTAAATCTTAAGTATTTTTGCCATACAACAAAGGTATTAAAATCTGCGCACTCTTTGAATGTTAATTTTGTCTTTGCAGTATTGGGTTAATTTCGTATATTTGCAATCCAATATCGCGGGATAGAGCAGTAGGTAGCTCGTCGGGCTCATAACCCGGAGGTCGCACGTTCGAGTCGTGTTCCCGCTACTACGAGAAGAGGATCATTTTTATGATCCTCTTCTTTGCTTTTGATCCTTTACTCATGATAGATTTACCTGGACGTGCCATTTTAGATTATTTTCAAGGCAATAAGAAGACTCGACTTTATGTTCACGATCGTTTTGGACCTCGTGTGGAAATGCCCATTTCCATGTATTTCAGAGGGGTAAGGGCGATGCCTGAACTGGAACTAAAAGCGCTAGAGCAGGTGAAGGGAGAAGTCCTTGAAATTGGAGCGGGAGCAGGATCCCACGCCCTGGAATTGCAAACGAGAGGTTGCACGGTGCATGCTTTAGAAATATCTCCTTCTTCATGTGACGTGATGACTCAGCGAGGCGTAAAGACGGTTATCTGTGAAGATGTATTTGAGTATTCTGCACAAAAATATGATACGCTACTTCTTCTTATGAACGGGATCGGACTTTGTGGATCGCTCGAAGGATTTGATAAGTTTTTGCAAAAGGCAGAATCCCTTCTAAGACCCGGTGGGCAAATTGTTTTTGACTCTTCCGATATCGACTATATGTATGCTTATACTCGTAAGCCCTCCTTTTATTATGGACAGGTAGAATGTGCCTACCAATACGGCAAGGAAATCACCCCTTGGTTCCACTGGCTTTACATTGATTTTTCCACGCTTAAAAAAAGAGCACTTTCCTTAGGATGGAACACTGAATTCTTGTTTGAAGATGAGCATTACCAATATTTAGCAAAACTCACGAGACTTAGTGAGTCTTAAGTCTTAGCTACGATCTTTGACCGCGAGGGTACTTGTGAAAGGAAAATAATACACTTAAAATTCAGTACTTGAAAAGAGTGGGAGTTGCTCATCTTTTTGGGAAATGATCACCTTTTCTGTAGGAACTCTCCAGTCAATTTCAAGAGTTGGGTCGTTCCAAAGTAAGCCGCCTTCCGATTCTTTATTGTAATAATTATCGCACTTATAGGCGAAAACGGCCGAGTCACTTAACACGGAAAATCCATGCCCAAATCCTCTAGGAATGTAAAATTGAAGTTTGTTTTTTTCGGAGAGTTCCACTCCATACCATTTGCCGAATGTGGCAGAGTCTTTTCGTAGGTCTACTGCCACGTCCCAAACGACTCCTTCTAAACAGGAAACGAGCTTGGCTTGGGCATGTTTTTCTTTTTGCCAATGGATTCCTCTCACGACCCCATAGGTGGATTTAGAAACGTTGTCTTGCACAAAATGGCCCTTCATTCCTGTGAGCTGCTCAAAGCGAGACTGGTTGTATTTTTCATAGAAATAGCCTCGTTCGTCTTCGAAGAGGGTGGGTTCGATAATAAAGCAGTCTTCTAGTGGTGATTTGACAAGTTTCATTGTGCAGTCTATTTGAACTTCATTTTTTGAAGGGGTTTTTAGAGAATAGACCTTTTCCATTTTCGAGGGAAGGGTTAATTCCAGTTCTAAAACGCAGGCGTAAAAGTACTCATTTTTCTAGAAATTCAGAAAGGGAGCAGAACGGCAAAAAAAAGCCGTCACAGAAATTGATTCTGGACAGCTTTTTTACCTATTTTACGGCATTCTAATTATGCCATTTTCTTTGAATCTTCAATAAATTGAGCAAGTCCTTTGTCGGTTAAAGGGTGATTTAAGAGACTTAAAATCGGACCTAAAGGAGAGGTAATTACGTCGGCACCTAATTTTGCACAATCGATGATGTGCATGGAGTGACGGATGGAAGCGGCTAAGATTTCCGTTTTGAATCCGAAATTGTCATAGATGGTACGAATTTCATCAATTAGGTTTAACCCGTCCATGGAAATGTCGTCTAGTCTTCCAAGAAAAGGAGAGACATAGTTTGCGCCCGCCTTCGCAGCTAAAAGTGCTTGTCCTGCAGAGAAAATTAAAGTACAATTCGTTTTGATTCCTCGGTCTGAAAAGTATTTTAAGGCTTTCACTCCGTCTTTAATCATTGGGATTTTCACCACGATGTTGGGATGGATTTTTGCAAGTTCTTCTCCTTCCTTAATCATTTCTTCATAGGTGGTGGAAAGAACTTCGGCGGAGATATCCCCGTCCACGATTTCACAAATGGTTTTGTAATGCTCGTTAATGGCCTGCTTGCCACTAATGCCTTCTTTTGCCATTAGAGAAGGATTGGTAGTCACCCCGTCTAAAATTCCAAGATCTTGCGCTTCTTTAATTTGCTCTAGATTCGCTGTGTCAATAAAAAATTTCATTTTTACTTATAAATTTATTGGTTGCGCAAATATACAAATTCTTCAAGGATCCTTACTGATTTTCATAGGGTTCGTTTCAGCCTATAGGTGAAAATTCGAGTTGTCTTTTCGGGTGTGAGCTGCGTGGGACTCGCTCACGAATTCAAGATATCCCCGTCTTTTTGAGTGAAAAATTTTATAGCTGCCTATAAAATTGATACATTTGAGTAAACAATGCGTTCGATACTATGAAATTCACGACCAGCAAAACCCATCTTTTTATAGGGGGAGCCCTTCTAATGATTTCCATTCTTGGTAATGCCCAGCAAAAAACCTACGCGAATCCGATCAATATTGACTATGGATACACGCCTTTTGAGGTTTTTTCTAAACAAGGGAAGCATCGCGCAACAGCCGATCCTGTGATTGTCAACTTTAAAGATCGACTTTTTCTTTTTTCAACCAACCAAGAAGGGTATTGGCATAGTGACAATATGCTGGATTGGGAGTTTGTCTCCCGAAAATTCTTAAGAGACGATAAGTATATTCATGATTTAAATGCTCCTGCCGCATGGGTCATGAAGGATACGCTTTACGTGTACGGATCAACATGGGAATCCGATTTTCCGATTTGGAAGTCCACGAATCCCACCAAGGACGAGTGGGAGATTGCAGTAGATACCTTAAAAGTAGGAGCATGGGATCCGGCCTTCCACTACGATGAGGATACCAACAAGCTTTTTCTTTACTGGGGTTCCAGTAACGAATGGCCTCTTCTGGGCACCGAAGTGAACATGAAAACTCTGCAGAGTGAAGGGTATGTAAAACCGATCGTAAAACTCAATCCAGAGGACCACGGATGGGAACGATTTGGAGAATACAACGACAATGTCTTTTTGAAACCGTTTATTGAAGGAGCCTGGGTGACAAAGCATAATGGGAAGTACTATATGCAGTACGGCGCTCCTGCGACTGAATTTAGCGGATATGCAGACGGAGTATATGTGTCCAAGAACCCGTTAGAGGGGTATGAATATCAGAAGCACAATCCCTTTTCCTACAAACCGGGAGGCTTTGCTCGAGGGGCAGGTCATGGGTCTACGTTTCAAGACAAGAACAAAAACTATTGGCACGTATCCACTATTTTTATTTCCACGAAAAACAACTTTGAAAGACGACTCGGAATCTGGCCTGCGGGCTTTGATAAAGACGATGTCATGTATAGCATCACTGCCTACGGCGATTACCCTACCTACCTTCCTGAATATGCAAAAGGAAAAGATTTTAGCAAAGGACTCTTTACAGGCTGGATGCTTCTCAATTACAATAAGCCGGTGCGGGTTTCCTCTACTCTTGGAGGATATCATGCGAATTATTCGGTAGACGAAGACATCAAGACCTATTGGAGTGCGAAAACAGGAAACAAAGGGGAGTGGTTAGAGACCGATTTAGGAGACATTTCAAGTGTGAATGCGATTCAAATTAATTATGCGGATCAAGATGTCGAGTTCATGGGGAAAACACTTGGGAAGTTTCATCAATACCAAATATTTGCATCCACCGACGGGAAATCTTGGAAGCGAATCGTAGACAAAAGCAAAAACAAAACCGATGTACCCCACGATTATGTAGAGCTTGCCCACAGTGTAAAGGCTCGCTATATAAAAATCGAGAATTTAAAGATGCCCACGGGAAAATTTGCGTTAAGTGGACTGCGAGTCTTTGGTAAAGGGCCTGGTGAGGCTCCTGGCAAGGTGCAAAACTTTGTGCCCCTACGTGCCGATCCAAAGAAATTTGGAGAACGACGAAGCATTTGGATGAAATGGCAACAAAACCCTCTTGCGGATGGCTATGTGATCTATTTTGGGAAAGATCCCCATAAGCTCTACGGTAGTATTATGGTGTACGGGAAGAATGAGTATTTTTTTACCGGCGCAGATCGTACCGACAGCTACTATTTTCAGATTGAAGCCTTTAATGCCAATGGGATTTCTCCACGTTCCGAGATTTTTAAAAGTGAATAAACAGAACTCAAAAAAATAGAATATAATGAATCGAATAACAAACGGACTGCTCAGTGTTGCTTTTTTGGCTTGCTTCGCCCTTGCGAGCTCTCAAGAAGTAGACTCTTCAGTAGAGCCTCAATCAGGACCCATCTTCCTAGTGGATGGAAACTTGGCGAAAAGCAGTGCAAAAGAAGTGGAGGTAGAGAATATTGAGTCGGTAGCAATCTATAAAACCGATTCCTCATTACCCTCTGAGCTGAAGGGATTAACGAACCATTTAGATCGTTCCTTGATTTCCATCACGCTTAAAAAAATTAGGGAAGTGGAACATCCCGTGGAATTAAGTACGTTAAACCAAATGCACGGTTTGCCTGCTGAGAGTCCCATCTACCTGGATGGAACGCAGCTCTTTCACAATCATTTGAAGGTCTATCCGTCTGCAATTAAGGAGATAGTGGTAAAGGGAACGAAACAAAATCCCTACCTAGCCCTTACGCTTGGAGAATCAAGCAAGTCCTCATCGGTTCTTCGACTTCCCGTGCAACCTTGGCTACTAGAAAAACTAGATTAACAAACTAAATTTTATATTTTCGTTCGAATGACCATCGCTTATTTAGGCCCGATCGCCTCATTTACAAGTCTAGTAGCTCAAGAATTGTTTCCAGAAAATACCTTGTCTCCGCAAAGCAGCATCCGAGATTGCTTTCTAGCGGTCCAAAAGGGAGAGCTCGACAAGGCGGTCGTTCCGCTAGAGAACTCCATCGAGGGAACGGTGTCCATGACACTAGACTATCTTTATGACTTTGAAGGGATCTCTATTGAAGCCGAGGCGGTACTGCCTATTTCACATCACTTAATGGTTCATCCGCAAAGTGAGGAGGTTCAAGCGATTGTCTCGCATCCTCAGGCCTTAGCTCAGTGCTTCCATTCGTTGGATACAGATTTCAAAGCGGTCCCTCGCATGGACTACCATTCGACCTCAGGCGCCGCAAAATACATTAGTGAACATCCTGAGAAAAACTTTGCGGCGATTGCCAATACGACGGCTGCGGAAATGTACGGTTTGCAAATTATTCGTCATGACATTCATGATTTTGAACAGAATCATACGAAATTCATTGTGATTAGTAAGCAAAACAAAACCTTAGATTTACCGCTGGTGGCAGCCGAGGAGAAGTCTTCTCTTATTCTCACTCTGCCAGAGGATCACGCAGGAGGACTTCATCAAGCTTTGTCCGTATTTGCTTGGCGCAAAATGAATCTTTCTAAAATTGAAAGTCGTACTCTTAAGAAGAAGCTTGGATCTTATTTTTTCTTTATTAACATCGTGGGTGAGTGGAATTCTGCCCAAGCTCTTAATGCGGTGCAAGAACTTGAAAGTTTAAATATCCAAGTGAGTTTTCTAGGGCATTACAAGGAATACTTAATTGAGGGATAATTTAATACTTGCCTTTCCATTTTTTTGAAAGTTCCTCCCTGATTTTCTTTTCTGTTGAATTGGAGCCCGGCTCATAGAGCTTTGTGCCTGAAAGCGATTCCGGTAAGAACTCGAGTTCCACGAAGTTTCCACTATGTGAATGGGCATATTGATACTCCTTGCCATAATCCATTTCTTTCATTAGTTTCGTAGGTGCATTTCGCAAATGCAGCGGCACAGGAAGATTCCCCGTTCTTTTCACAAGTGCTAAAGCCTCTCCAATGGCTTTGTAGGTTGAATTTGATTTCGGAGAAACGGCTAGGTACACTGCGGTTTCACTTAGAATGATTCTGGATTCCGGATTTCCAATCACATTGATCGCTTGAAAGCATGTATTGGCTAGAGTGAGGGCCTGAGGATTGGCAAGACCAATGTCCTCAGCCGCCAAGATGAGCATACGGCGCGCGATGAATTTAATATCCTCGCCTCCCTCTAACATTCTGGCAAGCCAGTAAACAGCGGCATTGGGATCCGATCCTCGAATGGATTTAATAAAAGCGGAGATGATATCGTAATGCTGTTCCCCATTCTTGTCATAAAGAGCCATGGTCTGTTGTAACGTACCTAGGACATCTTCGTTGGATATCTCCGTGTGGGAAGTCCCTAGATATTGGTTTAATACAAGTTCAATGGAATTGATTAATTTACGTGCATCTCCTCCGGAATACTGAATAAAGGCCTGCGCATTTTCCACAGAAAAATCCGATTCATTCGATTCGTTATAAGCCTTCAAGGCAATTCCCAGTAATTCCTCGAGATCTTCGTGCGAGAGAGATTTAAGGACGTAAACTTGCGATCTTGAGAGCAGGGCTGGAACCACCTCAAAACTTGGGTTTTCCGTCGTGGCTCCAATCAGTACAATCCATCCTTTTTCCACCGCATGCAAAAGCGAATCTTGCTGGGACTTGTTAAAACGGTGAATTTCGTCAATAAAGAGTAGGGGAGACTTTCCCGAAAAAAGATTTTGTTTTTTTGCCTCTTCAATAACTTCTCTAACCTCCTTAACTCCACTCGAAACAGCAGAAAGTTTAAAAAATTTACGGTTTGAATGCTCCGCTATGATTTCTGCTAGCGTTGTTTTGCCAGTTCCAGGAGGGCCCCAAAAAAGGAGGGAGCTCAGCGTATCGTTTTCGATCATTCGTCGAATGGGCCCCGAAGGCCCTGTGAGATGCGTCTGCCCAAGAACTTGTTCTAAGGTTTTGGGTCTTAATTGTTCGGCTAAAGGAGTGTTTGAGTTCAAAATCTCGTCAATTTTAGTTCAAAGGTAATAATAAAGAGTTTTGCAATCTTTAATTTAAAATTATTCTGCTATTTTTGCAAGGACTTGGATTCAAAAATAAAATACCTTGCGATCTTGCCCCTTGTGGGTTTAATACGCTTCTATCAACTTGCTATATCCCCCTGGTTGGGGAGCAACTGTCGGTACCATCCGACCTGTTCGCAGTATATGCTAGAAGCCTTGAAAGTGCACGGGTTGTTTTACGGTCTCTATTTGGGGACTAAGCGAATTTTAAGTTGTCATCCTTGGGGAGGGCAGGGATATGATCCTGTACCACCTAAAAAAAATAAAGGCTAAAAACTTAGCTATAATTTGAAAATAGTTGCTATGAAATCTGTATTTTTTCATTTTTTTATATTAATGGTTGTGGCTTTTAGTCCGCAATTAACAGCGCAGTCTTATCCCAACGGACTCTCCGATGCGAATTTAAAAGTGGACGGAAAAGACCTACCTGTCAAAGTGTTTTCCACTACAGATATTCAGGCGTTTGTTAATTTTCCCGAGAATAATACAGATTCCTCTGCCCTAGTCATTTTAAATTCTGTGGTCAATTCCTACGCACAGTCTGGCGTTTTTGAAGGGTACCGCAATTCCGGTTTTCAAATTTTAGATAAAGAATGGCGACCTATTTCTTCAGAATCTTTGGTTTCGC
The DNA here is from genome assembly GCF_054489425.1 of Chryseobacterium sp. A301. NCBI lineage: Bacteria > Pseudomonadati > Bacteroidota > Flavobacteriia > Flavobacteriales > Weeksellaceae > Chryseobacterium > Chryseobacterium sp. A301. The sequence continues at coordinate 239,678 of NZ_JBTMWY010000003.1, read as the reverse complement.
CTGAGAATTGGAGCTACCTATACAAACCAAGATCGGTTGCAGACGTAATTACACCTGAAAAAAAGGTGAAATTAGAAACGGAATATAAGATATGGAATCCCTCCACAGCCATTCATTTAGGGCCAATTTCACTTCACTACTATAGTCTGATGTTTGTGTTAGCCTTTGGGCTTGGGTATGTGGTCATGGGACGCATGTTCAAAATTGACAATGTAAACCAAAAGTATTTGGAGCCCTTATTTACGTGGACTTTAATTGGAACCATTTTAGGCGCAAGGCTTGGTCACGTTATTTTTTATCAACCTGAACTCTTCAAGCAGGATTTTTGGAGTGTATTTTTACCCATTCAAACCAAGCCAGAAATAAAATTCACTGGATTTGCTGGGCTCGCAAGCCACGGTGCTGCCATCGCGTTAATCCTAACGACCCTGTATTATTCATTGAAGATCATCAAGAAAAATCCGCTATGGGTGTACGACCGGATCGGAATCGTGGTGGCTTTAGGCGGAACCTTTGTTCGAATTGGAAACTTTTTCAATTCTGAAATTATTGGAAAACCCGTAGACCCAAGTTCTCCTTTTGCAATTTTGTTTCCTCAAATGAGCAGTGAATATGGAGCTACCGTTCCACGCTATCCGACTCAGCTCATTGAAGCAGGAGGCTATTTCTTGCTCTTTATTCTTTTGTGGGTACTGTATCGATATACGGCTAAGAAGTACCAACAGGGCTTTCTTTTCGGTGTGTTTTTCACGGTCCTATGGTCCATTCGTTTCCTTGTTGAATACCTTAAAGAACCGCAAGGCGATGAGTTTATTAGTATTGCGGGATTAAATACAGGGCAAGTCTTGTCCATACCTTTTATCTTAATAGGAGTGGCCGCGATGATTTACTCGAGAAGATTTAAAATCACACAGGTAGAAAATGAAAAGCCGGAGTAAGAATCAGGTTTTAATAAAAACCCTTAATTTTAATTAACCCTTCGTTTTTGTGGTAGAGCATGCAGACGACCTTGTATGCATCCGTTTTGCAATGCTGTATTTTCTTGTAGGAAACCCGAGTACGCTTTCCTTTTAGTAACTCTGCGTTGAAAACGTGGTAATCCCGTGCTTCCGTGTAGAGGTGCATTCCAGTACAGTACCGTCCAAGACCACAAGAGCTACCTAGAAATCGAGGAATTGGATTTGCATGTGTTAAGCGAAAATTACGCAGTTATTAAAAGAAGCAGAAATCGAGCCCCTTCTATAGGATCTTTAAAGTACGGTACCCGGTGGTACTTCGACTGGGGCTTTGCCCACTTCAAATATTCGAGTCGATTGGCTTCCTCCAATGGAGATTTTCTCGCCCCTCTTTCGAATCCAATTTCCTTCCCGAAGTCCAACCACTTTTGTATCATTCTGCGTTAGAAACTCAAGAATTCTGGTTTCTCTCGTTTCGCCGTTATGTTTGAGGGTGGGGTCCGGATCTAAGTAATGTGGGTTTAGATTGAAAGGGACCAGACCAAGACACTCGAAACTAGAGGGCTGCACGATCGGCATGTCATTGGTAGTTCTCATGTTAAGACCTCCAATGTTACTCCCGGCACTTGTGCCTAGATATGGCTTTTGTTTTAGGATGTTCTCTTTCAAAACCTCCATTAAATTGTTTTCATGCAGAGTTTTAACAAGAAGGAAGGTGTTGCCTCCCCCTGTGAAATACCCTTTTGCGGATTCAATGGCTGCTTTCTGGTCTTCAAACTCATGCAGTCCTTTGATGGAAATACCCAGAGCTTCAAAAAAGAGTCTTGCCTTTTTCGTATACTCCTCGTGAGAGATTCCAGAGGGACGAGCAAAAGGAATAAATAAAATCTCGTCTATTCCATGGAATAAAAGTTTTATCTCTTCTGTTAAGTAATCCAAATAGCTTCCTTCATAAAGAGTGGAGGTGGAGGCAAGAAGTATATTCATAAAGTAAAAGTATTTTAAGTTCGAAGTCCAAAGTTAGTCTTCTTTCCAATTTTTTTCAATTAATTCAGATAAGAATTCAGGGCAGCGGGTTATTTTCTTTGTTTTGGCGTCAAAAAAATACAAAGTTACCTCGGCGAGTGAAATAAGTTCCTTCTGCTCATTATAAATTTCATATTCAAAATGCATTCTTACCCCTGGTTTTTTTTTCAAATAGGTATGAATGTCCAAAACTTGGTCATACAAAGCAGCCTTTAAATACTTCATCTTATACTCGGAAACAGGCAGCCAAATTCCTTGGTTTTCAAGTTCATCGTATGAAATTCCGATGGATCGTAACTGCTCTACTCGGGCGGCTTCGAGGTACTGCGCGTAGTTGCCGTAGTAGACGTATTTCATAGGGTCTGTTTCGCCGTAACGAACACGATGTGAATGGATTGTGTGTATCATAATTTTCTATGAGAAAGAAACATACAAATATATTTCTTAATAATCAAGTTTGATAAAGTTTTTTTATGACAATATTTTTTGTCATCTTTGTTTTCTACTTTTGAGTAGTCAAATATATACTTTCACTTCGATTTTTTGTTTAATTTATGGATCAAGATTTATCATTGATATGGGAAAAGTGTCTGCAATTCATGCGGGACAATCTTAATGCAGCAGAGGATAATGATGATCTGAAGAAGTTGGAAAGATCGTTTGATCTTTTGTTTGATAAAGTGGAGCCACTTTCGTTAGTGAACCACAATTTAACTCTTTTGGTTCCAAGTGATTTTTACAAAGAATACATCGAGGATACCTATCTCTCCCTTTTGTCGGCCGCTTTAAGAAAGAATATTGGAAAAGGTGTGAAGCTTTGGTATTCTGTCATGGAGAACAAGCCTTCTGGTAAAGAAAAGCCCATCGTACAAAATGTAAAAGGGAATTCCGTTCCGGCCCCGAAGATTCAACAGGCCATGCCTAAGTCTTCGAACTTGATTAATCCTCGAGTGGCTCCAGGAATTCAAAAAATAAACATTGATTCAAATCTGATTCCTCATCTGTCCTTTGATAACTTTGTGGAGGGTGAGAGCAATAAATTCGCATCCACCGTAGCGAAATCCATCGCGAAACGTCCTGGGGGTACTGCATTTAACCCTTTGTTTTTGCATGGAGGTGTAGGTGTAGGGAAGACTCACGTAGCCCATGCGGTTGGACTGGAAGTGAAACAGAATTTTTCAGATAAGGTCGTTTTGTATCTCTCCTCTGAAAAATTCATTCAACAATTTGTATCTGCGGCAAAGGCCCAGAACAAAACGGAGTTTCAGAACTACTACCAAATGGTGGACGTGCTGATCATTGACGATATTCAGTTTCTTTCTGGAAAAGCAGCGACACAGGATAGCTTCTTCCATATTTTCGATTATCTGCACCAAAACGGAAAGCAAATTATCTTAACCTCAGACAAAGCGCCTGTGGATATCCAAGATATTCAAGAGCGAATTGTTTCGCGTTTTAAATGGGGACTTTCTGCAGAAATTAAATCTCCTGATTTTGAGACGAGACGAAAGATTATCGTTGACAAATTAAGTCGAGATGGAATTGTCCTAACGGATGATATGGTGAATTACCTTGCGGGCGAGGTGAAATCAAACGTAAGAGAATTAATTGGAGTAATCAATTCTGTGATTGCCTATTCCACGATTTACAAATCCGATTTAAGTCTAGAGCTTTTAAAAGATACCATCAATAAGATTGCCTCTACTCAGAAGAAAGTAATTAACATTCCTTACATTCAAGAAGTGGTGTGCGAGTATTTTGGAATAAATCGTGAGCAGCTGCTTTCTAAGTCTAGAAAAAGGGACATCGCACTTCCAAGACAATTGGCGATGTACTTCTCTAAGGAACTTACTTCAAATACATTTTCTAAAATCGGGGAAGAAATGGGTGGAAAGGATCACTCTACTGTAATGTACGCTTGTGAAACCATCAAGGATACCTCCAAAATAGACAAAGAGATTAAAAAATATGTAAAGGAGCTCTCTGAGAAGATTAAAAAATAGATTCTCCGACGAGACTACAAATTAAAATGAAGGATCCAGCGTTCTTCATTTTTTTTTTTAAATTCGCTTCTAATTCTGATTTTAAAAGACCATGAAAATTCTAATGCTTTGCCTTGGCAATATTTGCAGAAGTCCTCTTGCGGAGGGCTTATTACGATCCAAATTGCCCAGCAATTTTGAGGTAGCTAGTGCGGGAACTAGTTTTATGCACCAGGGAAATTCGGCAGACAGTCGTATGATTCAAACGGCAAAAAACAGAGGTCTAGATCTTTCTATGCATCGAGCACAAGGCTTTAAAAGGGAGCATTTGAATATGTACGATCGGATTTATTGTATGGACCGATCCAACCTTGAGAATGCGCTTGAGTTGGCTGAAACTAAGGAACAGACGCGTAAAGTGCAATTGCTTCTTGAAAATAGGGGCGAGGTACCTGACCCTTATTTTGGCGAGCAGGAAGGTTTTGATGAAGTTTATGACTTGCTCGACAAGGCACTTGATGAGCTGGCCGCTGAACTTAAAAGAACCCATTAATAGAACGTTATGCTTATACTTTTACCTGCTTACTTGAGCGAACTTACACCGAAGAGTCATTTTGCACCGGTGATCTCCGAGTATATCGCAAAGATCGATTGCTATTTTGTTGAGAATGAGAAAACCGCTCGTCGTATAATTAAGTTCTTTTGTCCCGAAAAAAAACAAAGTGATCTTAAGTTAATTCTTCTCAACAAGTACACCCAGACAGAGGAGTTAGGGGAAGGACTTGGTTGGTTGAAAGAAGAAGCGGATTGCGGACTTTTGTCAGAAGCGGGTCTTCCTTGTCTTGCCGATCCCGGCAATATCCTGGTTTCTTGGTGCCATGAAAATGGGGTTCAAGTGGTGCCTATCAATGGTCCCTCTTCCATGATTTTGGCATTGATTGCAAGTGGATTTAACGGTCAGCAGTTTACCTTTAGCGGGTATTTGCCGATTGATAAAGCAGAACGTAGGCATAAGATTGTGCAGCTTGAGCAAACGGTTCTTAAGACAGGAACCAGTCAAATTTTTATGGAAACTCCTTACCGCAACAATGCGATGCTAGAAGATCTATGCAAAACACTTTCTCCTCAGCAGAAGCTATGCGTCGCCTCCAATATTGGGCATCCTACCGAGGAATTCATTCAGACTTTGAAAATCTCAGAGTGGAGAAAGAAAAAGACAGATCTTCACAAGATTCCTACCGTATTTGTGATTGGACGTTAAGCTTCAGATTCTAATTTTGAAATCAAATTCTTTTTTACCTGCGTTAGGCACAGGTCTTTTGCTTTTGCATAAGAGATTTCATAGTGGCGATCGATTCGACTGAGCTCTTTTGGAAAATTCTCGAGAAGCTGATCATAATACCGGTCCAATTGCTCCTTAGAGGGCATGTGAAAGGAAATATGCACTTGGAACCTTCTTAAAATCGCCGTGTCGACAACCTCTGGATGATTGGTAGCGGCAATTAGAATTGCTTTTTGTGGAAAGTAATCGATGAGTTGAATCAGAGAGTTTACTAGCCGTCGCATTTCGCCCACTTCCTTATCCTCTAAAGACCTAGCTTTTCCAATATGGTCAAATTCATCCAGGAATAAAATCGCTTTGTCTCGTGAGGCTTTATCAAAGATTTGTTTTAAATTTTGAGCTGTTTCTCCGATGCGTGGACTCACGAGATTGCTCAGATTTAGGATGATTATTGGACGAGAAAGAGCATGGGCAATGGCTTTGGCAGCCATGGTCTTTCCAAGACCCGAAGGGCCTGTGAAGAGAATTTTATTATTTATTTCAAGTCCGTAATGAGCCAGTTGCTCGGTAAACTTTTGTTCTTTCAAAAGTTGCTCGAGGGCCTCTTTTTGATCTTTCTGCAATTGCATGTCTTCAAGGCTTACGCCTGGATCCGGAGCTAAAATTAAATCGAATAGGTTCATTTGGAGTGGAGTCTAATGCAAAGATAACGCTAGTTTCGTAGAATACAAAGCAACGAGATTCTCATTTTCTTTCCTTTTGTATTTAGCGGATAGTTCAAAATAGTGCAGGAGGATTTAACTAATTTCTGTACTTTTAAAGTCTAATTTATCTTCGTAGAATCGAATTGTGGAACTGATTTTGTTTCGTTTCGAATGAGAAAATAGGGTTTTCCCCCTTCGATGGAAGCTTAGATTTATAATTTTATATATGAAATATAGTGCCCTACTGTTTGTTTTTATCAGTGCCTTCGCCTTTGCTCAGTCAACCGCTGAGCGTTTAGAAAGGCAAGTTCAATCTCTTTTAAATTCTTCTGCCGCTTACTCGGCAAGTCTATCCTTGTACGTCGCAGACGAAAATGGAAATTTACTCTATGAACACCAGGGTAGAAAGGGACTTTCAAGTGCCTCCACTCAAAAGATTTTTACTGCAGGTGCTGCTCTAGAGTCTCTTGGAAGTGATTTTAAATGGAAAACGACTTTGTCCTATGAGGGGCAAATTTCAAACGACGTTTTAAACGGTAGCTTGTACGTGTTTTCCAACGGAGACCCCACGCTTGGCAGTTGGCGTTATTCAGGCCATAAACCCGAGGATTTTGAAAAGGCAGTGGTGTCGGCGCTAAAAGAGAAGGGAATCAAAAAAGTGTCTGGAAACCTGTGGATCGACGATTCCAATTTTGATTTTCAAACCATACCGGGTGGTTGGCCCTGGAACGATTTAGGCAACTATTATGGAGCCGGTGTATTTGGTGTTAATTGGCGAGAGAATCAATTTGACATGAAAACGTCCGGAAAAGAAATCCGGGGATTCAATATGGACTTAGAAGGAGTAAAATGGGTGAACGATTTAAAAGCGGGTGGGAGCTCGGATCAAAGTCTTGTGTTTACGGCTCCTTTTTCAAATGTCGCTTATGTGAATGGAACCTTACCCAACAAATCCATGACCGTGTCCGGGGTTATTCCCAACCCACCTTTACAATTAGGTTTAGAGTTAAAAGCAGGGCTTAAAAAAGCAGGAATTGAGCTGGAGGGAGAAGTTAAAACCTCGTCTCTCGAGAGAATTGAATCGGGGGAAAAGGCGCGGGTTCCCAAAGGAACGCTACTTCTAGAGTATAGATCTCCTTCGTTAGAGCAAGTGGTTTACTATTTTATGAGAAAAAGTGTGAACCTTTATGGGGAAGCTCTTGTAAAAACCATGGCCAAAGAAAAAACAAATTCCGATTCATTCGACGGCGGAATTGCCTACATGAAGGATTTTTGGAAAGGCAAAGGAATTAATTCAAAGATGATCAATTTTGCAGACGGAAGCGGGTTGTCCCCTCAGAATTATGTGTCTGCAGAGGCAGAAGTAAAAGCGCTTTTGTGGAGTAAAAAACAAGGGTGGTTCGATGCGTTTTACAATGGATTTCCGGTGCAAGGCAACGGGATGAAAATGAAAAGTGGAACGATGAAAAACACGAAGTCTTTTGCGGGATACCACCGCAGTTCAAATGGGAAAGCCTATGTTTTTGCAGTCATTTTGAACAACTACCAAGGTGGAAATATTAGTCAGGCTTTGTACGATGTACTCTCTCCTCTTAAATAAGGAAAAAGAGAGAGAAGGGAAATAAAAAAAGCATCGCATGAGAAAGATTCGTGCGATGCTTTTTTTAAGGAATAGACCCTATCTTTTTAAGAAGTTTTAAGGTCTACTTCGATGTAATAGTTTGGACTCACTTCAAAGGTTTCACCTTTTGAAAGTTTGATACTTTGCCAAAGAGCCGTAGGGTGAATCGTCCGGTTTTTATTTAAGTGAATAGGCAAGGAGAAATTAGGAACTGTGTTTTGAAATCGAAACTCAAGAGTTCCTTGGTCTGGATTGTGTACAAGTTCTAATTTCGGAACCTTCACTCCGCGTAGGTACTGATTAAAGACTGAGGAGAGATCCCTATCTAATAGTTTTGACATCTCGTTTTCAATTTGTGCAGAGCTAACCATCTGATGGTAGAAGGTTTTGTTAAGAGCTCTAAGCATGTGGCGGAATTTTGCATCGTCGTTTACGGCTTCTCGTATCGTATGCAGCATACTTGCTCCTTTGTAATACATATCGCCACTTCCCGATACATTCACACCATAAAGCCCAATGATGGGTTTGTCATTTTGAATGGCTCTTCGGGTTCCGATTTGGTAGCGGTCGGCAGAAATTGGGTCTAAATAGTTTTCGGTGAAAAGCGTTTCCGAATAGCTAGTAAACGCTTCTTGAATCCACATGTCTGCTTTTTCGCTTGCTGTAATGTTGTTGGCGAACCACTCGTGTCCGGTCTCGTGAATGATAATGAAATCCCACTTGAGACCTACTCCGGTTTGGGAAAGATCACGTCCTAGGTATCCGTTTTCATAGTTGTTGCCATAAGCGACATTGCTTTGATGTTCCATTCCTAAATAAGGAGTTTCTACTAGTTTGTAGGAGTCCTCGTAAAAAGGATAAGGACCAAACCAATATTCAAAGGCTTTCATCATCGGCTTTACTTGCGCAAATTGCTTTTTGGCTTTTTCTAGGTTATAATCCAAAACCCAATAGTCTAAATCCAGAGGTCCTTTTTCTCCTTCATAAGATTCTCCAAAATGGACGTAATGGCCTATGCTTGGTACCATAGAGTATCCATTGATTGGGTTTTTTACTTCCCAAATATAACTTGTAAAATCGCCCTTTTGAGTTTTGGAAACTAAGCGTCCGTTTCCAACACCCACTAGGTCGCTAGGAGTTACAATTTCCATGGTCATGCCTTCATCAGGTTCGTCAAGCCATTGGTCTTTAAGGGGCAACCATAAAGAGGGTCCTTCTCCTTCCTGAGCCACGCTCATGAAAGGACGGTTTTTCTTGTCTTTTGCGAAGACCCAGCCTCCGTCCCAAGGTGCTTTCTTCGCGATTTTTGGTGCGCCAGAGTACCCGATGGTAAGGGCGTATCGTTGTCCTTTTTTTAAGGGAAGTTTTGGGGTGAGAAACAGAAAGTCACCTTCTCTTTTTTCGGAAATCAACCCCAAGTTGTGTTTAAGGATCTTATAGTTCATTGGAGATTGTAGATCAATTTGCAGGGTCGTATTTTTCCGATCTTCAGTCACTTCAAAAGTGATGGTGTTTTGGCCTTCTAGGGTTTGGGTTTCAAAGGTTGGCTTTACAACAATATCGTATTTTTTGACATCCCAAAAATCCCGGAATTCCGTATTGGACCCTTTGAGGGTATCTTGCCGGGTAAATGTTTGTGCGCTCAAAAGTGCGCACGAAATAGAAAGTAAAAACGTAAGGATTCTCATATCTTCAATTATAAGACCCAAAAGTAGTAAAAAATGGTGACCTTTTTAAGGGGTAAGGTGGTTTTATGCCGCTATGATTCTAAAAACTACACGACCTTTTGAGCTCGTTTTTGCATTTTGTTATACGTGCGTTTGCAAATGCCAATGCTGAATTCGTAAAGAACTAAAAGAGGAAGGGCAGCCATGGACATGCTTAGCACATCGGCAGGGGTAATGACGGCTGCAATGACCAAAATCACAACGAGGGAATGTCGACGGTAGGTTTTAAGAAAGGTAGGGGTTAAAATACCAATGGCAGTCAAGAAATAAACAATAATAGGAAAGAGAAAAACAATTCCCATACCGACTACAATCTGAAAGAACAAGGCAGCGTAATCCGATAGGTCATACAAAGGTTCAATGATTTCCGATATTTTAAAAACAGCACCAAAATTAATTGCAAACGGAAGGATCAGATAATACCCACACAAAATTCCTAAAAGGAAAAGGACCCAAACTGAATTAATAAGCAGGGAAGAGTTTTTTCGCTCTTTGGGATGAAGCGCGGGAGAAATAAATCTCCAAAGCTCCCAAACAAGATAAGGGAAGGAAAGAACAATCCCTCCAATAACCGACACGCTCATCATGACATTGAACTGTTGGTAGAGCTTCTGCACCCTTACCGGGAAATCCGCTGGGAGTTCAATTGCGTTGGTGCCTACGAGTTCTTGAGAAAGATAATTGATGGCACGAAACGTAGGGAAGTCATTTTTCACTGGACCAAAGAAAATCTGGTCAATAATCCATTCGATGTTAAAACCTACCACAAAGCCACACAGGATTATGGCGATAATGCATCGAATTAAATGGCCTCTTAGTTCTCCAATGTGCCCAATTAAGGACATGTCTTTCTCGCGATCCACAAGCTTGATTTATTTTGGTTTTGAAGTTGCGAAAATACGCAATAAGTTACAATTCGCCTAGCGAAACTAAAGGGGTTTGAGGGGCAGGTTTACAGAATGCCTTCGTCCAAAAGACGATGGATATCAATAATTCCGTAATAGGTATTCTCATCGGTCACAATGATTTGACCAATATTGCGGTCTTTCATTAGTGCCATTGCGTCTTTTGCAAGCGCGTTTTTGTCGATGGTCTTGGGGTTTTCGCTCATAATGTCTTGGGCAAGCATTTGGGAAATGTCCTCGGTATTCAAAAGCATTCTTCTTAAGTCCCCGTCGGTAATAACCCCTGTGATTTTCTCTTGATCGATCACGACGGTCACCCCGTGAGAGGAAGCACTAATCGAAATGATGACTTCTCGTATGTTTGCATTGGGGGCCACTTGTGGTTTTTGAGTAGATAAAAACTGCTCCACGGTAGCGGTTAAATTTTTGCCTAAGCTACCGCCTGGATGAAATTTCGCAAAATCTTGTTCCTTAAATCCATTTAGCTCCATAAGGCAGACCGCAAGAGCGTCTCCTAATGCCATTTGAACGGTAGTGGAACTGGTAGGGGCTAGTTTAATGGGGCAGGCCTCTTTTTCCACATGCGTATTAAGGACCACATCTGAGCTTTGTGCCAGTTTGCTCTCCAAATTCCCAGTCATAGCAATTAAGTTGCTAGAATACGATTTTAAGTAAGGAAGAAGGGTGACGATTTCCGGGGAATTTCCGGAATTTGAAATACACAAAACCACATCTTGCTTTTGGATGAGTCCTAAATCTCCGTGGATTGCCTCTGCTGCATGAAGAAACTGCGAGGGGGTTCCCGTAGAGTTTAGCGTCGCTACAATCTTATTTGCAACATGGGCGGATTTTCCAATTCCGACAATAATGAGTTTTCCACTCGCTTGGTTGATGAGTTGGGCGGCCTTTGCAAAACTTGAATCGATTCGCTGACTGAGTAATTCAAGTTCAGAGATTTCAATGTCAATAGAGCGTTTTGCCAAAAGGATTAGATCTGAATTTTTCAACTTAAAGTAGTTTTAGATAATTTACCCAAGATAAGATTGCCTTTTAAGGGATTATTTAGTAACTTTGGGTAATGTGCAAATTTAGCAAACAAAATTAGATGGGGACGAAAAACACGGATTTATCGCGTGAATTGAAGAAATATTTTGGGTTCTCTACTTTTAAGGGACACCAAGAGGAGATTATTGAAACGCTTTTGGACGGGCAAGACGTTTTCGTTTTAATGCCTACCGGCGGAGGTAAGTCACTATGTTATCAACTTCCCGCACTTATTTTGCCAGGGACAGCAATTGTCGTTTCTCCCTTAATTGCACTGATGAAGAACCAGGTCGATGCGGTCAATGGACTTTCTTCCCAAAAAGGGTTAGCGCATGTCCTTAATTCTTCCCTTAACAAAACACAAACCACACAAGTGTTTAGCGATATTAGAAGCGGCGTGACCAAACTTCTTTATGTGGCTCCTGAATCTCTTATTAAGGAGGATTATATGGAGTTTTTAAAGGAGGTGCCCATTTCTTTTGTGGCGATTGACGAGGCGCATTGTATCTCCGAGTGGGGGCATGACTTTCGCCCGGAATATAGGAACCTTAAATTAATTATTGATAAAATTGCAGACGTGCCCGTTATCGCCCTTACTGCAACGGCTACGCCGAAGGTGCAAGATGATATTCAAAAAACGCTTGGCATGAGCGATGCCAAAGTCTTTAAATCGAGTTTTAACCGAGCCAATTTATTTTACGAGGTTCGCCCAAAAATCAACATTGATAAAGAGATCGTTAAATTTATAAACGCTCGAAAAGGAAAATCAGGAATTGTCTACTGCCTTAGCCGTAGAAAGGTGGAGGAGTTCGCGCAATTGTTGCAAGTCAATGGCATTAACGCAAGACCTTATCATGCCGGACTGGATCAAAAAACCAGAGTCGCGAACCAAGACGGTTTTCTAACCGAAGATTGTGATGTGATAGTGGCGACCATTGCGTTTGGAATGGGTATTGACAAGCCCGATGTGCGTTTCGTTATTCATTATGATTTTCCAAAATCCCTTGAAAGTTATTACCAAGAAACAGGTCGTGCAGGCCGAGACGGAGGCGAGGGCTACTGTCTTGCTTTTTACGATCCAAAAGACATTGAAAAACTAGAGAAATTTTTAGCGCAAAAACCCGTTTCAGAACGAGAAATCGGACTGCAGCTTTTAAATGAAGTGGTCGGCTATGCGGAAACCTCAATGAGCCGTAGACAGTACTTACTTTATTATTTTGGCGAGCGGTTTGATCCCGTGCACGGAGATGGGGCGAAAATGGATGACAACGCGGTGAATCCTCCCCCTGTGGTGGATGCTTTCTCGGATTTGAAAAAATTACTTGAGATTGTAAAAACATTGGGAGAAAAATTCAAGTCGCGAGATTTAATTAGCCTGATTATGGGCAAAGAAAACTCAGTCACCAAATCCTATAAATTAGAAACAACCAATTTTTTTGGAATTGGAAAGGCGCATTCTGACAATTACTGGAAATCGATCATTCGGCAGGCCAATGTACAGGATTATCTAACCAAGGATATTGAAACCTATGGAGTTCTTAAACTCTCAAGCAAGGCACTTCGTGTTTTATCCGGTGAAATTGAACCTGAATTTAAGATTGCGCAAGACCGGGAGTATAATTTAGAGCAGCTTCGAACGGAGTCTGACAAAAGCGATGTACTGGCTGCAGGCAGTATGGATGAGAACCTTTTTTCTCAGCTTAAGGAGCTTAGAAAGACCGTTGCGAAAAAGCATCAAATCCCTCCGTATACAGTCTTTATGGATGCGAGCCTAGAAGACATGACCATTCAGTATCCAGTGACCTCTGAGGAAATTTCAAAAATCTATGGGGTGGGCGAAGGAAAAGCACGTCGGTATGGAAAGGAATTTGCCGAGTTTATCGCTAAGTACGTGGATGCAAATCAAATTGAGCGTACGCAGGATATGGTGCTAAAGCAGGTGGCTAACAAATCGAGTCACAAAGTTTTTATCATCCAGAGTACGGACAAGAAATTAGACTTAGAGGACATTGCTAGAGCAAAACATCTAACGATGGATGCCCTTCTAAAAGAAATGGAAAGAATCGTCTATCAAGGCACGAAGTTAAATATTGATTACTACCTCGAGGAGTTTATTGACGAGGACATTGTGGAGGAATTCATGGATTTCATGAAACAAAGCGATAGTGATAGTATGAAAGTCTTGACAGGAGAATTTGGTGAGGACCTAAGCGACGAAGAGATTCGTATGCTCAGAATTAAATTCATTTCAGACATCGCAAATTAATTCTTTTTCCTGATTCTATGCTTGGGATTTCAGGGTAGGTTCTTTTTCGATAATCCATAGATTTTGCCGCTCTTTTTTGTTTTTCTGAAAATTCAAAAATATATTTCCCTTTTAATTTCTGTACACTTTTGAGGTTTTGTAAAAATACATCTAGCTGTTTTACAGCTGAGTAACTAAAAATATTTGTAAACTTTTTGTAGTGTAGTGGATTTAATGTACATTTATTTCATTAAATTATTTAGATCCATGGAAAGTTCAATCGCCACCAAAAAAACAAATCCTATTACATTTGATTCCGCCACTTCGAAAACCCTAGAGTACTTCAAAGGGGACGATCTCGCGACGCGTGTTTGGGTAAGTAAGTATGCATTAAAGGATTCTCAGGGACATCTTTATGAGTCTACCCCCGACGATATGCACTGGAGGATTGCAGACGAAATTGCGCGAATTGAAGATAAATATCCAGATCCCCTCTCTAGAGAAGAAGTCTTTGAACTCATTCGAGATTTTAAATACATTATCCCCCAAGGAAGTCCCATGACCGGGATTGGGAATCATTTTCAGATTGCCTCTTTGTCCAATTGCTTTGTGATTGGCAATGGAAGCAATAGCGATTCGTACGGAAGCATCATGAAAGTGGATGAAGAACAAGTTCAGCTAATGAAAAGAAGAGGCGGAGTCGGGCACGACCTCTCCTACATTCGTCCGAAAGGGTCTGCTGTGAAAAATTCAGCCTTAACTTCCACTGGACTGGTTCCTTTTATGGAAAGGTATTCCAATTCGACAAGGGAAGTGGCGCAAGACGGACGTCGAGGTGCACTTATGCTTTCTGTATCGATTAACCACCCGGATGCAGAAGATTTCATTGATGCGAAATTAGAACAAGGAAAAATTACAGGAGCGAATATATCTGTCCGAATTGACGATGCTTTTATGAAAGCCGTAAAAGAGGACTCAAGCTATACACAAAGCTATCCTATCCATAGCAAAGAGCCCAAAGTAAAAAAGGAAGTAAAGGCCAAAGAGATTTGGAATAAAATTGTGCACAATGCTTGGAAGTCTGCCGAACCCGGTATCTTATTTTGGGATACGATTCAAAAAGAATCGGTGCCTGATAGCTACGCAGATTTAGGGTTTGAAACGGTTTCAACCAATCCCTGTGGAGAGATTCCACTGTGTCCCTACGATTCTTGCCGACTTTTAGCAATTAACCTTTATTCCTACGTTCAAAATCCTTTTACCCAAGAGGCGAAATTTGATTTTGATTTATTTAAATCCCATGTTCGTTACGCGCAGCGTATGATGGACGATATTATTGATTTGGAGGTAGAAAAAATTGATGCCATTGTTGCAAAAATTGATTCCGATCCGGAATCGGAAGAAATCAAAGGAACCGAAAGGTCTCTTTGGTTCAAAATTCGAGAAAAAACGCTTCAAGGTAGAAGAACTGGGGTAGGAATTACTGCGGAAGGAGATATGCTCGCAGCCCTTGGTTTGCGTTATGGCAGTGAAGAGGCCGTTGCATTTTCTGTGGAAGTTCATAAGACCTTAGCCCTTGAAGCCTACCGTTCGTCCGTAGAGATGGCCGCGCAGAGAGGAGCCTTTGAGGTGTACGATGCCAAGCGGGAAGAAAACAATCCCTTTATCGTGAGAATAAAAAAAGAAGACCCTGCTCTTTACAAGGAAATGGTTAAACACGGGCGACGAAACATCGCACTCCTTACGATTGCACCGACAGGAAGTACCTCACTAATGAGTCAAACGAGCTCAGGAATTGAGCCGGTATTCATGCCGGTATACAAACGACGCCGGAAAGTAAATCCAAACGACAAACAAGTCCGAGTGGACTTTGTGGATGAGGTGGGCGATTCTTGGGAAGAATATGTGGTTTTCCACCATCATTTTAAGACCTGGATGGTAGCGAATGGAATCGATACGGAGGTAAATTACACGCAAGACGAAATCAATGCACTGATTGAAAAGTCTCCTTATTATAAGGCAACATCCAATGACGTGGATTGGTTGAGCAAAGTGAAAATGCAAGGCGCAATTCAAAAATGGGTCGATCACTCCATTTCAGTCACGATCAACATCCCGAACGAAGCGAGCGAAGAACTTGTGAATGAGCTTTATTTAACCGCTTGGGAAGAAGGATGCAAGGGAGTCACTGTGTACCGTGACGGTTCACGTTCCGGCGTACTGATTTCCAATGAAGAGAAAAAAGAAACGAAAGAATCCACAAGCGAACTCAAACCGGGATTCCCTACGAAGCGCCCAGTGTCTCTAGAGGCGGACGTGGTACGTTTCCAAAACAACAAGGAGAAATGGATCGCTTTTGTCGGTCTTATCGACGGGAAACCCTATGAAATTTTCACAGGTCTTGCTGATGACGAAGAAGGAATTCTATTGCCACGTTGGGTGAACGAAGGAGTCATTATTAAGAACCGAGATGACAATGGAACCTCCCGCTACGATTTCCAATTCAAAAACTTACGAGGATATAAGACGACCATTGAGGGTCTTTCGCATAAATTTGATCCTGAATTCTGGAACTATGCAAAACTTATTTCGGGAACTCTTAGACATGGACTTCCCCTTGAGAGTGTTGTAGAACTTGTAAATAGAATGGAACTAAACCTCGAGTCAATTAACAATTGGAAAGCAGGAGTAGCGCGCGCCTTAAAAAGGTACATTCCGGACGGAACTGAAGTACAAGGACAAAAGTGTACGAATTGCGGTTCGCCGGAGGTTATGTACCAAGAAGGCTGCCTTACCTGCAAGAGTTGTGGAAGTTCCAAATGCGGTTAAAAGCATTTTTCGTACTCAACTGCGATCCTATTTGAAAAGTAGGAAGCTTTGCGAAGTTCTTGCTTAAATTGTAAGGGGATGACGTAAATTTTTGTAATTTTGTGAAAACGAATATTTAATTCTAACAAAGAGAAAATGAGTCAATTTGATGTTACCGTAATCGGTTCAGGTCCTGGAGGATACGTTGCAGCTATCCGCGCTGCGCAACTTGGATTTAAAACAGCTATAATCGAAAAATACCCAACTATGGGGGGAACGTGTCTGAATGTCGGATGCATTCCGTCAAAAGCTTTATTAGACAGTTCAGAGCATTTCCACAATGCGACTCATAATTTTGCGAATCATGGGATTTTAGTCGATTCTCCAAGAGCCGACCTAGAAAGAATGGTAGCCCGCAAAAACGAAGTAGTTGAGCAAACCACCAAAGGAATTGAATTCCTAATGGATAAGAATAAAATCACCGTATTTCAAGGGGTAGGTAGCTTTGAAAGCCCGACTCAGGTGAAAGTAACCAAAGAGGATGGATCCTCTGAGGTGATCGACACGAAATACAGCATTATTGCGACAGGATCTAAACCTTCAGTTCTTCCTTTTGTTACTCTTGACAAGGAGAGAATTATTACTTCCACGGAAGCTTTAAGCCTAAAAGAAATTCCAAAGCACCTTGTGGTTATTGGAGGAGGGGTCATTGGTCTTGAACTTGGATCTGTGTACAAGAGATTAGGAGCAGAAGTAACCGTTGTTGAATACCTTGATAAAATCATTCCAGGAATGGACGGTGCCCTTTCGAAAGAACTTCAAAAAGTTCTTAAAAAACAAGGCGTGAAATTTATGCTTTCTACTGCGGTTTCAGCAGTGGAAAGAAAAGGAGATAACGTGGTGGTTACTGCAAAAAACAAAAAAGACGAAGAGGTTAAAATCGAAGGAGACTATGTTCTTGTAGCCGTAGGTAGAAAACCCTACACCGACGGACTTGGACTTGAAAAAGCGGGCGTAGAATTGGACGAACGCGGAAAAGTAAAAGTAAACGAACATCTTCAAACCAACGTGCAAAATATTTATGCCATCGGAGATGTAATCAAAGGGGCTATGTTAGCTCACAAAGCTTCTGAAGAAGGAGTCTTCGTGGCAGAACAATTGGCGGGACAAAAGCCTCATATCGACTACAATTTAATTCCAGGAGTAGTTTATACTTGGCCAGAAGTAGCGGGAGTTGGAAAAACTCAAGAACAACTTCAAGAAGAAGGACGTAGTGTGAAAGTAGGGAACTTCCCAATGAGAGCACTGGGTAGAAGTAGAGCTTCTGGAGATATTGATGGATTTATTAAAATCATTGCAGACGAGAAGACAGACGAAGTGTTAGGCGTTCATATGGTCGGAGCTAGAGCTGCGGATATGATTGCCGCTGCGGTCACGGCTATGGAATTTAGAGCCAGTGCGGAGGACATCGCAAGAATGTCTCATGCGCACCCGTCGTATGCAGAAGCCTTTAAAGAGGCCGCACTTGATGCGACTGCTAAAATTGCGATTCACATGTAATTCAAGTTTTCATAATAAAAGTAGAATGGCGATCCGTAAAGGATCGTCATCTTATATTTAAAAAGAGTACATCCCTTAGAAAAGTGGAGCGAAATGATTTCCTTTTTTTGATTTTATGTTCCCAGAGGCACGCCCTTACCAATTAAAGTTTAAATTTGCAGTAAATATTAAATATGGACATCGGAAAAATACAAACCCTAAAAGTTTCTGAACAAAACTCGTCAGGCTATATCCTTGAAGACGATCTAGAATGGAACGCTTTTTTACCCAAATTATTTGTCAAGGATTCCTTGAATGTGGGGGATGAGATTCAGGTATTTGTATTTCAAGACGACGGACGACTTAAGGCAACGACAGAGACTCCCTTAGCCCAAGTGGGTCAATTTGCCGTCATGCACTGTGTACAAAGTCTTCCTAGTGGGGCTTTCATGGATTGGGGGATCATCAAGGATCTCTTTGTTCCGTACAAACAACAAAAATCCAAAATTGAAGAAGGCAAACGCTATCTGGTCTATGTGTATATTGATGAACCGACCGGTTTAATCACAGGAACCACGAAATTCAAAAGAAACCCACAATACGAGGATCTTCCTTTTGCGCCTGGAGATAAGGTAGAACTCCTAGTGATGAACGAAGGAGAGCTGGGATGGAATGTGGTAATTAACCAAAAGTACATAGGGCTAATTTACGCCTCCGATGTGTATAAAAAAATGTATCCACTTTCCACCGAGGTAGGGTATATCAAGCAGTTAAGAGAGGACGGTAAAATTGATGTTTCCTTGCAAAGGGAAGGCTACGAACACATAGATGAATTCCAAAAGGTCATTCTCGATAAGCTTGAACAAAATTACGGTCTTCTTTACTTAACCGATAAATCGACTCCAGAAGAAATTAAACTCGAGCTCGAGATGAGCAAGAAGAACTTCAAAAAAGCGATTGGTGGACTTTACAAAGACAAAGTCATTGAAATTTCAGAAGACAAAATTAGACTGATCTAATCTCCACTCTAAAAGGGTCCTTGCTGCCTTATCTGAAATAGCCTTACACGTCCTTTTTCTAGGATTTCATAGCCTATGTCATAGAGAATTCTACGGGTTGTTCCATCAGAATACATTTTTTGCTGCGTAAAATACTCGAAATTGAAGCCTTCTGCGCTTAATTTTGTGGTCGTCGTTGCGGCCTGATTTTCTACAAAAGAATAGCTTTGAAGGATTCTATAGTTGCGTCGCAGCTGAGAATGGATACTTCGCATGAGGTTCGAAGTGTCCTTATTGTTTTTGTTATTGTAGGTATTGCGACAAGAATCGTTGCAAAATTTTTTATCTGAGCGCCCCACAAGGCGCTCTCCACATTCTAAGCAGTTCATGGTTTTTTTTCAAATATAAACATATTCTTCTTTATTCGATTGCAAACGACTACAAATGTAAGTAAGTGAGTACGAACCGAATCCCTTCAAAACGATTTTGAAACTTTGCTTCCAAGTTAATGCCCGAGAAGGGTGCAAAGAATTGTTTAACCAAAATTACAGTATTATGTCTATTAGAAATCGAGTGAGTTTAATTGGCCGTACAGGAAGCGATGTTGAAATAGTAACCTTTGAAAACGGAGGTGTGAAAGCTTTGGTATCGCTGGCCACAAACGATTATTACATGAACCAAGAAGGGGAAAAAGTGGAGGAAACCCAATGGCACAATTTGATTGCCTTTGGGAAAACTGCGGAGATTCTCCAGAAGTATGTTTTTAAAGGAAAAGAAATCGCGGTCGAGGGAAAAATTCAGTACCGCAGCTATGAAAATTCCGAAGGGCAGAAGAAATCCATCACGGAAATTCGGCTCAGCGAAGTGATTTTACTAAGTTAGTTCCACGGACGATGAAACTTAAATTGTTCACACTTCGATCGGCTGAAAAACTGCTTCAGGAAGATCAAACTTCGATCAATGCATTTTTTGAAGAGCACCAAGTATTGCAAATAGAAACCGCTTACATTGGTGTGGGAGATACCCTATGGTCGGTCGCTGTTATTTATGAGCTTCCTTTTCAGGCAAAGAAGACAAAAGGTTTGAAAGAGGAAGTAGAAGACTCTAAGCCTCTTTCTGAGCTCGATGGGGTTCGGCTCGAAGAACTCAAGAGGTGGAGGACCGCCCACGCTCGTAGTCAAAACGTTCCGCCTTACCGCGTAGCGACGAATCGGGAGTTGCAGGCCGTTCTAATCGAGAAACCTACAGATTTAGAATCCCTTCGATCCGTTCGAGGGTTTGGAGAGGCAAAAGTAAATTCCTATGGAGAAGATCTTTTGCAGGAATTAAAAAGAATTTTTCAGGTATAATTTTATATTTTTTTTTTTTTTTTTTTTCGTGTTTTTAGGGTTGCGCTTTCTGCTTTGGTGGAAAGCGCATTTTGTATGGATACTTAAATCCAGTAGTCCTTTTCAGGGGAGAGAAGGGAACTAAAGGTAAAAATCCGTATTTTTGCCCGGTGGCTTTGTGAAAGCCAAATCCCATTGAATTACTATCATTATGAAACCAAGTTTAGCAAAAGGAACGCGTGATTTTACAGCAGAAGAGCTGCAAAAGAGAAGATATATAATTTCTGTTCTTCAGAAGAATTTTGAACTCTTTGGCTATATGCCTTTGGAAACACCGAGTTTTGAAAACTTAAGTACACTGACAGGAAAGTACGGAGAGGAAGGGGATCGATTGATTTTTAAAATTCTTAATTCTGGTGATTTCTTATCGAAAGTGAATAGCCAAGATTGGGAAGGGAAATCGAGTCAGAAATTAGTAAGTCAAATTAGTGAGAAGGCACTTCGCTATGATTTGACTGTGCCTTTTGCACGCTTTGTAGCCATGAATCAAGGGAAATTAACGTTCCCATTCAAGCGCTATCAAATCCAACCGGTATGGAGGGCGGACCGTCCACAAAAAGGTCGATTTAGAGAGTTTTATCAGTGCGACGCGGATGTAGTAGGAAGTGAAAGTTTATGGCAAGAAGTTGAACTTGTGCAGCTTTATTCCAAAAGTTTTGAGGATTTAGAACTTCCGGTTGAAATTCATCTGAACAACCGCAAGATTTTAATGGGATTGTCCCAATTTGCAGGAATTGAAAGTCAACTGATTGATTTTACAGTCGCCTTAGACAAACTCGATAAAATAGGAGAGCAAGGAGTTCGTAAGGAAATGATGGAAAAGGGGATTTCACAAGAGGCAATAGACAAAGTTGCATTTCTATTTAATGAGACCCTTACACAAAGCGAAGTTTTGGAGATTCTTACGACCTGTTTCGCCGAAATTCCTGAAGGAAAACAAGGAGTAGAAGAGCTTCTCTTTGTTTTGCAAGAATGCGAAAAAATAGGACTTGCAAACAAGCTCGTCTTTAACATTACTCTAGCTAGAGGTTTAGATTACTATACAGGAGCCATTTTTGAAATTAAAGCCCTAGGGGTTGAAATGGGCTCTGTTGGCGGCGGCGGTCGCTATAACAACTTAACCGAAGTGTTTGGAGTTAAAAATATGCCTGGCATTGGGATTTCCTTTGGCCTTGACCGAATCTATCTAGTGTTAGAAGAATTAGGGCTGTTCACAAAGCACGAAGGGGCATCTACGGATTATCTTTTTGCAAATTATGGATCGCAGGAGTCTTCAGCAGCACAAAGCGTTTTAGCAAAATTACGAGCAAAAGGCTATTCTTGTGAACTGTACCCAGAACCTGCGAAGCTGAAGAAACAGTTTCTCTATGCAGAAAAGAAAGGAATCCAGAACCTTGTCTTTTACGGAGAAACTGAAATTCAAAACGGAAACATTTCGATTAAGGATTTGAATTCAGGAGAACAAAAGACCTTGAGTTTACAGGAATTTTTGAAATAGAATTGGCGGCAACTTTTCCCCATAAAAAATCCAACTAAAATCAATTAGTTGGATTTTCTTTGTATAATATGAATGTGAAAATTAATCCATGTGGATTCTTGATTAGTTCAAGTCTGACTTAATGTCTTGCGCTGCGTCTTCTGCTTTTTTGGTGTATTCACCCGCTTTGCTCTGAACTTGTGAAGCGACATCGTTCGCTTTGTTTTTAATATCTGATCACCATTTGTTCACGTTGCTTTTCACAGTGTCAAGTTGATCTTTTACTTTTTGTTGGTCTTCTGGGGTTGAATTTTTGTATTTCCACCATGCAAAAGCACCTAATCCTAATAAGGCGAGTAAGCCATTTCTTTTATTACCCATAGTTGTGTTTTTTAAAATTAATTTTTGTTTTTGTATACCTACAGTAATGTAAAATACGTGCCAAAATTTGATGGCTGCTATTAAAATTTTGTTAAAGTTGAAGAAATGAAATGGAAAGGCTTTTTGAAGCAAATTCTTACTCTACTATCTTAGGAGGAAAGTATAGATTTAAGGTGACCATTGGCCTCAAAAAATTAAGCTGCCTAGATTTGCTTTGCAATCGTAGGACACCTCATTTTACGCTATAATAGATAGGAAAGGGCTTTCCTGAAAAAAGGAAAGAAAAAAGATAAAAAGAAAGGATTTTAAGTAGAGTCCTTAATCAAATACTTGCAGATGGGTTCCGTCATAGGAGGCGTACACCATAGTTGGATGAGAATCCAAATGAAAGATATTTCCTTTGGCATCGATTCCAATCGCGCCTGCAAAGCCATCGATTTTTTTAAGTTCCGTAAATGTTTTCTCAAAAGCAGTTTCAAGGCTCGCACCGTCACTGACTCTTGTAACAATCTTGCAGGCTGTAGCGTTGCTTACAATGTCTTCTCCCACACCCGTACAACTAACGGCGCAAAAAGAGTTTGCATAATTTCCAGCCACAGTTGCTGAGTCTGAAACCCGACCTGGAATCTCAAAGCCTTTTCCACCGGTGGAAGTCGCTGCGGCTAGTTTTCCGTTTCTATCTAAAACGACGCATCCTACCGTGCCTTTGCCTTCGCTTTTTTTCTTGGCAAGGTATTCCGCTCTACGGCTTGGAATTTCTGTGGAATAAGAATCAAAGCCTAATTTCTCGGCATATTGCTTGGCTCCCGGACCGCTTAGAATTCGGTCCTCTACTTGGGCGTCCATTAATTTTTTCGCGACCTCAATTGGGTTTTTAACTTCTTCTAAATTGATGACCCCGGACATTTTTTGAGTTTCTCCATCCATCAGTGCTGCGCTCATTCGAATGACCCCATCGCTTTGAATCTGCGAGCCTGTTCCCGCATTAAATAAAGCATCGTCTTCTAATAAACTCACAGCATACGTGCAAGTCTCCACTGCACTATGAGAGGAAAGGTACATGTACGATTTTTCAATGATGGTTTTAAGAGCGGATTGCTTTGCTTTTTTCGTTTCTAGGCTTTGATCGCTTTCGGAGAAAAAGCCTCCGTGGATAAGAAGTTTCATAGATTTAAGCTTGAGGTTGGGTTTGGTACTGTGAATTGACAATGGTCATTTCTTTCGTCGTAAGATCGAAATGGTCGTCTTGGGACATCACGTGCACCGTTAGATTATCAATAGATACAGGTTGTCCGAGATGAATGTTGGTTAGGTTTGTATCTTTAATAAAGCGACCGTCTACAATGATCACAAGTCCAGAACCAACGGCTGTCATCACGCCATCGTAAATATAAAGGCCGGTGTCTTCTCCAAGTCCGATTCCTAAGGTTCTCGGGTTGTTGACCACCGATTGGAAAAGTCTGCCAATTCGACCTCGTTGGACAAAGTGAGTATCAATAATCACGTCATCAATAAAACCTAGCCCCTGTGTCGTTTTCACTTCCCCTTTTAAAAGAGCTTCACTGCTAGAGCCTTGATAGATCATATTTTCTGAGGCTGCTGCCGCACCTGCAGAAGTTCCCGCATACACGAAATTTTCAGTTTGGTATTTGTTTAGAATGGCATCGTGAAAGCGCGTCCCTCCTAGAATAGAGGAGAGTCGAAGTTGATCGCCCCCTGTGAACATGACCACGTCAGCCGCATTGGCGCGAGCCACAATGGCATCACTGTTTGCCTGCTCTCGGTTCGTTATGTCTAGAATTTGAACATTTTTTGCTCCTAAGAATTCAAAGGCTTTTTTATACTCAGGTCCTACAATTTGTGCAATCTGGGAAGCTGTGGGAATGACCTCAATGACGGAGTCTTCTTTTAATCGTGCTTCATTAATGATCTTTCGCAGAATTCCTTTTTCAAAAAAATTTAGATTTTGTTCTACATTGGAGTCAAAATCAGTTTCAGCGAAACTGCCTTTATTCACAGCGCCGCCAATGACTATTAGTTTTCCTAGTGGCTTCATGGTTGCAAAGTTAGAAATAATTAATTTCTTGAGAAATTCTAAGCAAGGATTATCGGTTTACAAGACCATTTTTTAAGCTGAACTTAAATAAGTTAATCAGAAATATAAAGTTTAATTTGATTCTTTGTTGAAACCAAATTATTTTTGAATTATATTTGATTACAATTTAATCGTCAACCTACCCCATTCAAAGATGAAAATAGAAAAGATACAAGTACTACGAGGACCCAATATTTGGAGTATTAGAAGAACGAAGCTCATTCAGATGAGACTCAATTTGGAAGAACTAGAAGAATTACCGACCAATAAAATACCCGGATTTCGAGAGGGAATTGAAAAGTTAATCCCTAGTTTACTGTCCCACCGATGCTCAGAAGGAGAAGTGGGTGGTTTTTTTCACCGTGTGGAAACTGGCACTTGGATGGGGCATGTCATTGAACATGTGGCCTTGGAACTGCAGACTTTAGCAGGTATGGATACGGGGTTTGGTCGAACAAGAGAAACCAAATCTCCGGGGATATATAATGTGGTATTTAGCTATATCGAGGAAAATTGCGGTGTTTTCGCTGCAGAAGCTTCTGTAGAATTAGCACAAGCTTTGGTTAATGGCGAGACTTACGATTTAGAGGCAACGATTCAAAAGCTAAAAGAAATTCGAGAGCGCGAACATTTAGGACCCTCGACGGGTAGTATCGTGCAAGAGGCAGTTTCTAGAAAAATTCCGTGGATTCGATTGGGAAAAAATTCCTTGGTTCAACTCGGGTACGGTGTGAATCAAGAGCGCTTTCAAGCTACGATCACGGGGAAAACCAGTTCGATCGCAGTGGACATTGCATGCAACAAAGAGCTTACAAAAAAGATGCTTGATGATGCGGCTATTCCAGTACCTCTAGGAGGTTTAGTTCGCGATGAGCAGGAATTACAAGAAACCATTGATAAGATTGGATATCCTATTGTATTAAAGCCCTTAGATGGAAATCACGGTAGAGGACAGTCTATCAATGTCACCACGTGGGAGGCAGCCGCAGAGGGACTTGTAGAAGCACAAAAGATATCAAGTCGTGTGATTGTTGAAAAATATGTCACGGGTTATGATTTTCGAGTTCTAGTCATTAACAATAAACTTGTTGCCGCTGCAAGAAGGGTTCCTGCTAGCGTGGTAGGGGATGGAGAGACGAGCATTCAAGTTCTTATCGAGAAGGAAAATCAGGACCCGAGAAGAGGCTTTGGGCATGAAAAGGTGCTTACGGAGATTCATGCGGATCGAAGCACAGACGAACTTTTAGATAGACTAGGGTACACGTTAGAAACGGTTCCTCAGAAAGGTGAAATCATTTATTTGAAATCTACGGCAAATCTTTCGACAGGGGGTACCTCGATCGATGTGACCGATATGGTTCATCCGGATAACATTACACTGTGCGAAAGGATTTCAAAGATTATTGGTCTAGACGTTTGTGGGATTGATATCATGGCTGAAAATTTAACCCAGCCTCTAAAAGAAACAGGAGGTTGTGTCCTTGAGGTCAATGCAGCACCCGGATTCCGGATGCACCTGGCGCCCAGTGAGGGACTTCCTCGAAACGTCGCTGCACCTGTCGTCGAAATGCTATACCCTCCAGGAAAGCCATTTCGAATTCCGATCATTGCCGTGACCGGTACCAATGGGAAAACCACCACTACGCGAATCATTTCTCACATTGTAAAAAACAACGGGTATCGAGTAGGATTTACCACTTCCGATGGAATTTACATTCAAAACACGATGCTTTCCAAAGGCGATACCACAGGGCCGCTTTCGGCTGAATTTGTATTGAAAGACCCCACTGTTGAGTTTGCGGTGTTAGAAACTGCTAGAGGCGGTATCTTACGTTCAGGACTAGGCTTTGGACTTTGTGATATCGGGGTTCTTACCAATATTAAAGAAGACCATTTAGGGCTAGACGATATTCACAATTTAAAAGACCTAGCACGTGTGAAACGCGTGGTTTTAGACAGTGTGAAAAAGGACGGTTGGTGTGTTCTGAACGCAGAGGATGAATACTCGATGAGATTGGTGGGAGATCTCGATTCCAATGTCGCACTTTTTAGCCTTGATGAGAACAACCCACACATCGTAAAGTACTCCAAGCAAGGTAGAGTAACCTGCATTTACGAAGAAGGATTTATCACGATTAAAAAAGGAGATTGGAAAATTAGGATTGCCAAAGTGACTAACATTCCCATTACTATGGAAGGGAAGGCGAAATTCATGATTGAAAATGTACTAGCCGCGTCTTTAGCCACCTATTTATATGGATTCGCGATCGAAGACATAGCGATGGCCCTACGGACTTTTGTTCCGAGTGCTCAGTTAACGCCGGGAAGATTAAATATTTTTAAGTTCAAAAACTTCAAGGTTTTAATCGATTTCGCGCATAACGCAGCGGGTTATGAAGCCATTGAAGATTATTTAAGCAATGTGGAGGCAACCAAGAAGATCGGAATTATTTCCGGAGTGGGCGATCGCCGTGACGAGGATATTCGAGAATGTGGAAAAATTGCAGGACGTATGTTTGATTATATTATTATTCGAAACGAAAAGCACCTTAGAGGTCGAAAAGAGGAGGATATTAATCAATTAATCATCGACGGAATAACATCTTCAGGTAGAGATGTGAGCTACGAATGCATCTCTAAAGAAATTGAAGCTCTTAAACATGCAATGGCTATGGCGGAGGAAGGAACCTTTATTACCGCATTGAGTGATGTGGTGGATAACGCCATCGAACTGGTCCAGGATTATCAATTTAGAGAACAGCAAGAAGAACAGAGTGGATTGTAATTTGAATTAAGATCCTAATTTTAGAACTTCTTGCGGATCATTCATAGAACGGGACACTCGATGAATCGTATTAAAGTTTTAATAGATTCATCGAGCCTGTTTCGTCTACAATGTTATAATTGAGAGCCTTAGCTAAAACGAATATTTGATCTAGATTTTCTCTTAGTTGTACTTTACTTTCCTGTACTAATTTCTTTTGGTTGACCGATTTTAGTGCGTGGTCTTTTGCAGCTTTTTGGATTTTTTGCAAATCCTTTTGCTCGATACGATTGAAGAAGGAATCGTCCACAGAACTTATCTCAACACTCGGAATAATTCGGATTTCGGGATCGGGAATTGCGAGAATGGTCAGGGTTCGATTTGTGCTATCCACCTCGACTTTGAGTTGATTCAAATCGTAAGAAACTTGTGCATTGGTTTTCGTGAAAGTGACGATTTCTTTATCCATTGTAGGTAGGAGTCCGCCTCCTAGAATCTCCGTACTCATTTTCGTACGCTGAATAGTAGAGAAATCTTGCTCCATCACGACCATTTTATTCATTTTGCGGATTTGATTTGTAATGACATAGTAAGAGTTGTCGACCTTTTCATTTGAACTTGTAAGGAGATTTTTCAAAAGAAGTCCGATTAAAAGCGTCAAAAGTACACCGATCAAAAATGCGGGAATATGTTTTGAGTAGTTGTTCACAAGTATAAATTATTAAGGTTGGACGGTTTGTAAAATGCGGAGAAGATCTTTCTCAAGACTTTCTGATTGCGGACGCTCTACGATGCGTCCTAGTTCTTCGCCGTTTTTGAGAAGGAGAAGTGTAGGAACTTTTTCAATTTGAAAGTTTTGAATTTCTTTTTTAGGTTCTTTTTTCTCTTCGTCTACTGTATAGAGAGTAAGGCTAGAGGTGGGAAGCTCTAACCTTTCAAAAATTTTCATAAGCCTAGGAACTTGCTCTTGACTATCCTCGCACCAGGTTCCAAAAAACAATACTTTTTGAATGCTTTTTAAATCCAAAATACGTAGTTCATCAAGAATGCTTAAATCCAAGGGGTACTCGTCGTATTGCGGTTGAAACCACGATGCAATAGCGGGGCGTTTAAGTAGATCTTGAGATTGTATCCCAGTAGAGTCCGACATAGCGTTTTAATTGTGCGTTAAAATGAGATTACTTTAAGTATTTCCCTAGTTCTGCGGGAGAATAATTTAGGCTTTTTAATACTTTATTATCTTGGGTTCTGTAGACGTTAAATTTACCGTTTAATTCTTTTGTATAACAGGCAATTCCTTTATTCCTATACTGCTCGAGGGTTTGCTCTGCCTCGTTTCGATCTTTGCAAGCTTTGGATAGATTGGATCGATGCACTTCTTCAAACAACGATTCAAATCTATCAGCCATACCAAATTCCAAAATCGCGCCATTGAGCACATACTGCAAATCGCAGAGTGCATCTGCTACCTCGATGAGGTCCTTTTGCGCAAGTGCTTCTTTTAATTCATCCAGTTCTTCCTGCAATAGCCGAACTCGCAGCTCAGCTCTTTCTTTAGCGGGAATTTGCGGACTGGTTAAATGAGGGACTGAAAAAACCGAATGAAATTCGGCTACTTTTGAAAGGCTGTCTTTAGTACTCATAGGGTAGAATATGGGGTGGTTTCAATAAAAAAAGGCTGCACAAAAGAGTTTGAACCTCCTTTAACGCAACCTGTATTTTTGTCTTTGTCTTAAATGTTAATGAGAGATTGCTCTTCCAATTACAAGTCTCTGAATCTCGGAAGTTCCTTCGCCAATGGTACAGAGTTTAGAGTCTCTATAGAATTTTTCGACAGGAAAATCTTTGGTGTATCCGTAGCCTCCGAAGATTTGCACGGCATTGTTTGAAATTCGAACACAGGCCTCAGAGGCGTAAAGCTTCGCCATCGCGCCTTCTTTGGTCATTTTGGCTTTGCTGTTTTTTAAAGTGGCCGCATTTCGGATTAGAAGTTCAGAAGCCTCAATTTCCGTTGCCATGTCTGCAAGCATGAAGTTCACCGCTTGGAATTCATTGATCGCTTTGCCAAATTGTTTTCTCTCTAAGGAATATTGTAACGCGGCTTTGTAAGCTCCGCGCGAAATTCCTAGACTTAATGCCGCAATTGAGATACGACCTCCGTCTAAAATTTTCATAGCCTGCTTAAAGCCTTCGCCTACTTCTCCTAACCTGTGGGAATCCGGTACACGAACCTTATCGAAGATGAGTTCTGCCGTTTCCGAAGCTCTCATTCCAAGTTTATTTTCTTTTTTACCAGAGCTAAATCCTGCCATTCCTTTTTCCAAAACAAAAGCGGTCGAATTGTTTTTGGCTCCAATTTCCCCAGTGCGGGTCATGACCACTGCAATGTCACCTGAGATAGCGTGCGTAATGAAGTTTTTGGCTCCACTGATAATCCAATCGTTTCCGTCTTTGACGGCAGTAGTACTCATACCGCCTGAATCAGAACCTGTGTTATGTTCTGTAAGTCCCCACGCGCCAATGGTTTTTCCAGAGGCGAGTTGAGGGAGCCATTTTTGGCGCTGCTCTTCGTTTCCGAATTCATAAATATGGTTAGTGCATAGGGAATTGTGTGCGGCAACAGAAAGGCCAATGGAGGGGTCTACCTGCGAGATTTCATCAAGGATGCTAACGTATTCTTGGTAGCCTAATCCAGATCCGCCATATTCTTCCGGGATTACAATTCCCATGAATCCCATTTCTCCCAGTTGGTGAAACAATGCCTTTGGAAACGTTTGAGCTTCGTCCCACTCCATAATATTGGGGCGTATTTCTTTTTCCGCAAATTCTTTGGCGGTCTGTGCGATCATTTTTAAGCTTTCTTGCAGTTCTGTTTTCATAAATGTTGTTTGCGTAAATATAGACAAAAATGCGCTTTTTAGAAAATTCTTTTATCCTTTAGCTATGAGGTTGTTACTCGTTCTTTTCGGAAAAGTCTTTTCCCCTCACGAAATGCTTTGTTTCTTTGGTATTAGGTATAAAGCTAATAATTAAACAATATTAGATGATTAGCTTATTTAAGCGGATATTAGACTTTTTACTTATATAGTTGTATTATTAGTTTTATTGCTTATTTTTGCTCTATGAAAGCGGTCATCACGGGAGACATTATTAATTCAGAAAGCACCGAGACGGAAATCTGGCTAAAGCCCTTAAAAGCTTTGCTCTCTCATTGGGGCTCAAGTCCCAAGGATTGGGAGATTTATAGGGGAGATGAGTTCCAAATAAAATGCGAACCTCAGCTTGCTTTTAAGTACGTACTTGCGATCAAATCCCTAGTCAAATCGATTGAAAGTTTGGATGTAAGAATGGCAATCGGCATCGGGGAGGAGAAATTCACATCTGAAAAAATCACAGAGTCCAACGGATCCGCATATGTTGCTTCCGGTAGATTGTTAAATCAGTTAAAAGCCGACGGCAAGACCCTAGCCATTCAGACCCCGAACCTTGCGTTAAATGAGGAATTAAATCTACTCTTTAAATGGGCCTCGATCGATTTTGATAGTTGGACGTGGGCCGTTGCTCAAATTCTACACGAATTCATTATTCTACCTGGAATTACTCAAGAGGAATTAGCACAAAAATTTAGCATCACACAGTCTTCCGTAAGTCAGCGACTGAAAAGAGCGAACCTCGATCTCATTTCGCAAACCGAACAATACTATAGACTAAAAATATCTCAGCTGTAACATGATACTCTCACTGCTCCTTCTGGCCCATTTACTCGGAGACTTCTTGCTCCAACCTAAATCTTGGGTACAGGCGAAAGAGCGTGATACGTACAAAAGTGTCTACTTATATGCCCACGTTATAATACACACCCTTTTGGTACTTCTTTTCCTTCCACGGGAGTTTTGGTGGTTTTCGTTGGTGATTGGGAGTACACATTATCTTATTGATTTGTTGAAATTAAGGTTCCAAACGACTTCCACTAAGGTGAAGTGGTTTTTTGGGGACCAAATCCTTCACTTGATTGTGATTCTTTTGTTATGTGTGGGAATGGACCAATGGAGCCTATCGAAAGAAACCCTACTGGTCAATACGCCTCTAATTCTAGGCGCCGTCTTTGTTACGATTCCCTGCTCAGTGATGGTGAAAAGTTTGATCTCGAGCTGGACTCCGTTCACGCCTTCTGCCGAAAGCACACAGAGTGAATCTTTAGTCAATGCGGGCCATTATATTGGAATTTTGGAGCGTCTTTTGGTGTATATATTTATCGTGACTGGACATTGGGAAGGAGTCGGTTTTATGATTGCGGCTAAATCTGTATTTCGATTTAGTGACTTAGCTCAGGCCAGACAGAGAAAGTTAACCGAGTACGTACTAATAGGTACACTACTTAGTTTTGGACTCTCAGTGGTAAGCGCACTGTTAGTAATTGGAATTTATAATTAGATCCTAATAAAATTTTTCCTTGACAAGGAAAAGCAAATGTAAAAAGTATGAACGTAAAAGGAGAGATGCTCTACGAGGGCAAAGCAAAGCAGATTTTTTTAACAGAAAATCCAGAAGAAGTCATTGTGCGTTTTAAAGACGATGCCACCGCCTTTAATGCACAAAAAAGAGGTTCGTTTGATCGAAAAGGGGAATTGAACAATGCAATTACCACCCTCATTTTTGAATACTTAAAAAAGAAAGGTGTAGAAACGCATTTTATCAAACAACTAGACGATCGCGAACAACTCGTGAGAAAAGTAACGATTATTCCTCTTGAGATGGTAGTTAGAAACTATTCCGCAGGAAGTATGGCCCAAAGGCTAGGCGTGGAAGAAGGGATTAAATCCCCCGTCACGATCTTTGATATTTGTTACAAGAAAGACGAATTGGGAGATCCCCTAATTAATGACTACCACGCGATCTTTTTAGGAGCTGCCACAAGAGAAGAATTAGATCAAATGTACAAGCTCACAGCAGAAATAAACGAGCATTTGGTAGAATTGTTCGACCGTATGAACATTATCCTCGTCGATTTTAAAATTGAACTAGGAAAAACTTCCGACGGAAAAATTATTTTGGCGGATGAAATTTCGCCTGATACCTGCCGTTTGTGGGATAAAGATACGATGAAAAAACTCGATAAAGATAGATTTAGAAGAGATCTTGGAGAGGTTACAGAAGCGTATGTAGAAATTTACGAGCGCCTTCAAGCCGCACTGGAAAAATAAGGACAACCAAAAGACGAAAGTCTAAAGTTAGAGAAAGTCAAATGAAAAATTTAAACAACCACCGAAAAGCCTACTTAGAGCAGTTTAAAACCAGAAGTTACGGACGTAACCTTTTGCGTAGTCAAAGTGAGGAGCGCCTAGACGCACCCAGCGAAGAGTGTGGGATCTTTGCACTGTATTCCGAAGAAAATACGGATACTTTTTCCTTATCGCAATTCGGACTCTTTGCCTTACAACACCGTGGACAAGAAGCTTGTGGGATTTCGGTGATGAACGATGGAAAGATTGTCAACATTAAAGACGAAGGTCTTGTTTTAGATGTTTACAAAGAAATCCGCAATCCGGAAACCTTTATGGGCAATGGTGTAATTGGGCATACCCGTTACACGACCGCTGGAGACAAAAAGAAATTCAATTTCCAACCCTTTTTTGCGAAGAATGAATACGACCAAATCATACTCTCGATCGCGCACAATGGAAATTTAACCAATGCCAGAGAACTTAAGAAGGAGCTCGAAGCAGAGGGTGTGGTCTTTAAAGCAACTTCCGATTCAGAAGTGATTTTAAGATTGATTCAAAAGAATTTAGATTTAGGCCTTCGCGGGGCAATTAAATCGACCATGGAAAAAATTGAAGGAGCCTATTCTGTGGTGGGAATTACAAGAAATAAATTCTTTGCGTTCCGAGATTTTCACGGAATCCGACCTTTGGTCTTAGGAGCAATTGATGAAAAGACCTTCGTTGCAGCCTCTGAAACCGCGGCGCTCGATGCCGTTGGGGCTCAATATGTGCGAGACATCTTACCTGGTGAAATTGTTTATACGAGCGATCACGAAAAGGGATTGCAATCCTATATGGTGAAAAATGATTGCGAGAGAAAGCTATGCTCTTTTGAGTACATTTATTTTGCACGTCCTGATTCCACATTGGAAGGGATTAATGTCCATGAGATTCGAGAAAAATCAGGAGAGAAAATTTGGGAACAAGCTCCTGTAGAGGCTGATATTGTTATTGGAGTTCCAGATTCTGGAGTTCCGGCGGCCATTGGCTTTTCCAAGGTTTCTGGAATTCCTTTTCGCCCTGTTCTCATCAAAAATCGCTATGTAGGAAGAAGTTTTATCATCCCCACGCAAGACATGAGGGAGAGGATTGTGAATTTAAAACTCAATCCTATCAAAAGTGAAATTAAAGGAAAGCGAGTGGTCATTATCGACGATTCAATTGTTCGGGGAACAACCTCCAAGCGCCTTGTGAAGATTTTGAAAGAAGCCGGCGTAAAAGAAATACACTTCCGCAGTGTATCGCCTCCTATCATTGCGCCTTGCTACTTAGGAATTGACACGCCTTCGAAAGACGATTTGATTTCGGCAAATATGAGCGTAGAGGAATTGAGAGATTACTTAGGAGTGGACTCGTTAGAGTTTTTAAGCATCGACAATTTAAAAGTGATCCTAGGTTCGGATAAGCATTGCTTTGGGTGTTTTACCGAAAAATACCCAGTGGCTAAGGGAGAACAAGTGGAACTTTTTGATTAAGATTCAGTCAAGTTAGACTTGAAACCCAATGAAAAGGCTCTCTTCAATAGGAAGAGAGCCTTTTCTTATAAAAAGATTGATTGTTTCTAATTCAATTTAGAATTTAAAAGTAACCCCTGCTTGGAAGACGTTATTTTTGTTGTCAGCTTCCGATCCGAAATCTTGATTGCTTTCGTCCGTTGCATCTGTGAATCCTGCTACGTAACGAGCATTAATTCCAATGTTATTTGTGATGTTAAATCCAGCACCAAGTCCTACACCAAAGTTAAAGGAGTTAAAGTTGTCTTTGTCCAGATCTGAAGATCCTTCAAAGCTACCTGATTCTACTTTTGATTTTGCTCCTACAAGGAAACCGAACTCAGGACCTGCTTCTAAGTAGAACTGAGGAACTACGTTATATTGGAACATAACAGGTACCGTAATGTAATCTAAAGTTAAAGTACTGGACGCATCTCCGTAGTCGTATTTCGCACCTACACTGTTGTAAAGGACCTCAGGTTGAATACTAAAGTCTTCTGCGATCGGAGCATTCATAAATAAACCAGCATAATACCCAGTTTTTGAATTGGTCTGTACA
The DNA here is from genome assembly GCF_054489425.1 of Chryseobacterium sp. A301. NCBI lineage: Bacteria > Pseudomonadati > Bacteroidota > Flavobacteriia > Flavobacteriales > Weeksellaceae > Chryseobacterium > Chryseobacterium sp. A301. The sequence goes on along the minus strand of NZ_JBTMWY010000003.1, from coordinate 205,420 downwards.
TCGCTGTCATCAGAAATGTTAGAAACATTTACACCCGCTTTCACTCCAAATTGTTGAGCAAACGTTAATGAACTTACTGCAAGGGCAGCACCTAATAATAACTTTTTCATATTTTCTAATTTTAAATTTTACTTCAAAGTGAGTGGCAATTTGCATGCCAAAAGCCTTGGATAAAGTTCGAAATTATTCTACAAAATATTGTATGTAGTTGATTCTTAAGGAGGTGAATTTAAATAACTGTTTGGTTTTGTGTTGGATTAGAGGGCTCGATACGTATCCAAAACCAAGAGGATTTCGGATTCACTAACCCCTTGATTGACCAAAGAATTGCCAATTTCGCAAAGAAGAGTGAAGTTAATATTCTCCAAAGCTTCGTTCTTTTTGTCATGACGCATAATTTCAAGGAGCGATTCATTTGAAAAGGATTCAATGGGTAGAACAGGATAGAGGGAAAGGAGTTTTTGTTGAATGGAGTATGCCTGAGACGCTTCTAAAACGCCTCGTGCAAGCGATAGTTGAGTCTCTATCACCATTCCGATGGCCACACAATGACCGTGGGTAACTTCCATTCCCGATTTAAGGTAAAGACTCTCAATAGCATGTCCTACCGTATGACCAAAGTTGAGTGCTTTACGAAGATTCTGCTCTTTAAAGTCCTTCTCAACCACGGATTGCTTTAATTCCATAGATCTCTGGATTAGAGGAGCTAGGGATTTCGCATTGTACTTGGGGAGAGTTGTGAGGTGTTCCCAGTGCTTGGAGTCTAATATTAAGCCGTGTTTAAGCATTTCGGCTAGCCCACTTAAGATTTGCTCCTCAGGCAAGGTTTCAAGAAATTCAGGATAGACAAAAATAGCCTTTGGAAATTCGAAGGTGCCAATTAAATTTTTATAAAATTGAAAATCAATACCCGTTTTTCCTCCGATGGACGCATCGCACATGGAAAGCAGGGTGGTAGGGATATGAATAAATGGAATTCCTCGTTTGTAGGTAGATGCTACAAAGCCTCCTAAATCACTAATGACACCCCCTCCTAAATTAATGAGTAAGGCTTTGCGGTCCGTGTGAAACTCAGCTAAAATTTCCCACAATTGCAGCGCTGAATCTAAGTTTTTCAATTCTTCTCCCGCTTCTATTTCAATGATTTCAAATGGAATTTCAGTCCTTAGATTTCCCAAAAGCGTCGGTAGACAATGGTGATGGGTATTTTGGTCCACTAGAATAAGGAGTTGACTCGGGCGTAGGTCCTCAATCCAGTCATTTAAGGTCGTGAAGTCCTGGTCTAGAAATCGTATCATGAAATTTATTTTTACAAAAGTACAAATATGACTTTTTTCATCTGAATGTTCGCTAAACAATTATTAAATTTGAGCACTTAATTATCTTTTACCATTATGTCCCCATTTAACGATACAAAAATTGCCTTTCAGGACAAATCTAGTGCTCAATTAAAGAAAGCGTACTGGATGTTTAAAGCTATTGAAAACCCCACCCTTACGAATTTAGGAATCAATGTTTTAAATTTCACAATTAAAAATGAATTCCCATTTGTAGAATCCGTGGTCAAAAACACGCTTTTTGAACAGTTCGCAGGGGGAGAAACACGCGAAAAAAGTCTACAGGTAGTCAATCAAATGTATACTCATCACATCGGGAGTATTTTTGATTATGCCATTGAAGGCAAGGAAGATGAACATACATTTGATCATACCTGTGAGGAAATCAAGCAAAACATTAAGTTTGCTCAGGGCAATCCTGCCATTCCTTTTGTGGTGTTTAAGCCCACAGGATTTGGTCGTCTCGAACTCTACAGCACCGTGCAAGCGGGAGGGGTCCTAACGAGCAGCGAGATCAAAGAATGGGCTAAAGTTAAAAAGAGGTATGAAGAAGTATGCGCCTTAGCCTACGAGAAAGATGTCGTGCTAATGGTGGATGCCGAAGAAACGCAAATGCAAGATACCGTAGACGAACTGGTAACCGAAATGATGGCTCTCTATAATAAAAAGAAAGCGATTGTATGGAATACGGTTCAAATGTACCGTACCGGCAGACTCGAGTTTTTAGAAAAAGACTTGCAAAGAGCTTGTGAAAAAGAATACTTCCTAGGCTATAAATTTGTAAGAGGGGCCTACATGGAAAAAGAAAGAGCGCGCGCGGCGGCCCTAGGACTTGCCGATCCTATTCAGCCTAATAAGAAAGCGACGGACGATAATTACAATGCAGCGATCGATTTTGTAGTGAATCATTTAGACCGTGTTTCGGGCTATTTTGGGACGCACAATGAAAAATCAACCGAGCTCATCATGGATAAAATGAAAGAAAAAGGTATGGAAAACTCCCATCCAAATATTTTCTTTGGCCAACTCTACGGGATGAGCGACAATATTACCTACTACCTAGGAGAGAATAAATACAATGCTTCAAAATACTTACCTTACGGACCGGTTCGTGATGTAGTTCCCTACCTAACTCGCCGAGCACAAGAAAATACGTCCGTCAAAGGGCAAACCGGACGAGAATTAGGACTAATAGACCGCGAGCTTAAGAGACGGAATTCTTAACCAAATAGTAGAAAAGAAAAACTAAAGCCGTTTTGATGTATAAATCTAGGCGGCTTTTTAAATTAAATTTCCCTTACTTTTGAATTCGTACTAAAAAAAGATGGATTGGAATTTGTAAAAGTTATATTGCCTCTGAATTTACCGGGAACCTTCACTTATAGGATTCCTGCGGTATTGTCAGGTTTAGTAAGACCGGGCCAGCGTGTACTGGTTCCGTTTGGAGGAAAGAAAATTTACACAGCCATTGTCCATGAGGTGGATGTAGAATCTCCAGAATTGGCCGTGGTGAAAGAGGTGATAAGTCTTTTAGATGATCACCCGATTTTACCTTCGGAGCAGCTCGCATTCTGGGACTTTTTAAGCTCGTATTATCTCAGCAATTTAGGGGAGATTTATCGCTTTGCTTTTCCAGGTTCTCTAAAGCTAGAGAGTGAAACCTACGTGAAACTTACACCGGAGGTCAAAATCGATTTTGAAAACCTGGATTCAAACGAAATGTATCTCATTCAGGCCTTAGAAGTACGACAGCTTATCAATTTTTCGGAAATTGAAGCCTTTATACCCAAAAAAGAGATAGTAAGGACGATTCATAGTCTTATTGAACTCAGGTACATTGAGATTGACGAGAGAATTGCGGAAAAGTACAAGGCAAAGGAAGTCTTGTACGTGAAATTGGATCCCCTCTATTTGCAGGGGGAAAAGTTTACTCAGACTTTGGTAGAATTAAAACGCTCGAAAAAGCAACAAGCACTTTTTCTAACTCTGGCAGAGAAACAGACTGAAGCCCCTGAGGGTTTAATTCGAAAGTCAGAGTTAATGCAAAGTCAAGAATTTGGACAAGTACAGCTCAAAGGCTTAATTGACAAAGGAATTGTTCAACAATATCTCTTAGAGAAAGATCGTATTGAGCGTTTTGAAGGAGATTTAGAACAAATGGAATCGCTTAGTTTAGAACAGGCCCGTGCTCTAGATGCGATCGAGAATGCATTTTCGAAAGGATCCAATGTGCTCTTGCATGGGGTCACTGGATCTGGAAAGACCCATTTATATATGGAGAGGATTGCCCAAACGCTCGAAAAGGGAAAGTTTGCTCTTTATCTACTGCCTGAGATTTCACTGACCAAGCAAATTATCCACCGTCTTGAAGTAAAATTTGGCTCCGCACTTGGGTATTACCATTCCAAACTTTCTGATTTTGAGAAAGTCGAGGTATGGAAAAGGGTTAGTGACGGGACCATCCAATTGCTTATCGGTACAAGAGCCTCCCTTTTTCTTCCGTTCGAATCGCTAGGTTTGATTATAGTTGACGAGGAACACGATCAGGCCTACCGGCCGAAAGGAGTGCAGCCTTATTTCAGTGCGCGGGAAGCAAGTCTAAAGTTGGGCCAGATTTATGGCGCAAATGTTTTGCTGGGTTCAGCCACGCCCTCGGTGGAAAGTTTTTATTTAACCCGAACAGAGAAGCTAGAACTAGTCACTTTAAAAGAGCGTTATAAAGACGTTGAAATGCCTAAATATAAACTCTTAGACTATAAAGAGGCGATGGATTCCAAAGCCGTTTCGGGTGATTTTGCCGAGAACACTCTTTTGGAAATGAGTCAAACTTTAGAAGCTAGCGATCAAATCTTAGTGCTTCACAACAGGAGAGGATATGCCAAGGTGCTGGAGTGTGAAAGTTGTGGGCATGTGAGTTATTGTAGCAATTGCGATGTGATCATGACTTATCATAAGTTTTCAAACGAACTCAAATGCCATTACTGTGGACATAAGACGGCCAAACCCAAGAGTTGTCCCCGCTGTCAGTCTCCAAAATTGAATACAAAAGGAGTGGGGGTAGAGCAACTTTATGAACAGATCGTAAAGCTCTTTCCTCAGTATCAAGTTGAGCGTATGGATGTGGATTCGATGCGCCGTAAATTTGCGTACGAACAACTCTACGAACGAATAGAAAACCGGGAAACGGATATTGTTGTGGGTACGCAAATGATTTCAAAAGGCCTTGATTTTGATCATATTGAGCTTGTCGTCATACCGCGCGCCGACCATCTTTTGTACACACAGGACTACCGGGCTGAAGAACGGGCCTACCAACTGATTACTCAAATCGCAGGACGTGCAGGACGCGTTTCAGGCAAAGGGCTTGTGCTGATTCAAACTTTTAATCCCGAGCATGTGGTGTTCGATTTGATTGAACAGCAAGATACGCAGGAGCTGTATGATCATTTTTTGAATGAGCGACGCAAATTTCAATACCCTCCCTTTGTAAAGACAGTATTTATCGAATTAAAGCATCGCAAAGAAGATAAAGTGGGTCGGGCAGCCCAATTTTTAGGATCCATTTTGAGGAAATACCTTCCATTGGATTGCGTTTTAGGCCCTGAAAAATCACCCATTGCCAAGGTTAATTTATTGTACCAGCATCAACTTCTGCTTAAATTGCCACGAGGAGCGAAGTACCATACCTACAAAGATTTGATCCGTAAGAGTCTGGAGGAATTTGATGAGGTCAGCGGGTATAAATCGATCAAGAAGGAAATCATTGTTGATTTTTAACGTTTTTTAACACTATTTATCCTTATTTAATGAGGGTAAACCTTTGGTTTTCAATTATAATTTCTATTTTTGGACGTTGATTAAAACACAGGGATCTCGTTTTTTAGAGCCCCCGTTCTTTTAACCACTCATGTGAAAATTAGATTTTGATGATTAGAGTAAAGAATTTAGCAGCGGCAATGATGCTTGCACTTGCGCAGCTGTCCTTCGCGCAAATGGGAGGTATGCCGTCTCATTTGTCGCAATTCGAGGAAAACCAGTCTGGTGGCGCATCCCTCGAAAAAGAAGCCGACCTTTGGTCTCTTAGTGCAAAAGATCTTGTAAACACCTCAATAGACAAACTCCTTGATGATCCCGTACTTAGAAATGCGAATTGGGGTTTTGTTTTGTACGATCCTTCTACTAAAAAGATTGTAAGCGCATACAACGAAGGAGAGGCCTTGATTCCCGCCTCTACCACCAAACTTTTAACTACCGATACAGCCCTTGCCCTTCTGGGTCCTGATTTTAAATGGAGTACTCAGTTAGAGTATTCCGGAGAGATTAATTCTGAGGGTGTTCTTACGGGGGATTTATATATTGTAGGAAGTGCGGATCCTTCATTGGGCACAGGAAAAGCAGGAGCCCTTTCTTATGGGAGTCTTATTAATGAGTATATCGCCGCATTGTCCGATGTAGGAATTAAGAAGATAGAGGGGAACTTAATTTTGCAAAATGCTGTATTTAAGTCAAATCAACTTAGATCTTTGCCCGCAAATGTGGTTTGGATGGAGCACAATAACTATTATTTGCCTGTGGGTTCCACTCAAAATATAGACCCCAGAAAAGAGAAATTAACCATTTCAAAGAAAAATCCTTTTGAGCATCAAAAGCAATATTTTTATATTTCTCCTTACCAAGACAAACTTGTGTTTGCCGATGAATTTGACGGGAAACCAGTGCATACCACGCTTCCTGACGTTCCTCATTACTTAGGAAATACACTGAGAACCAATATGATCAAAAAGGGAATTTCGATTTCAGGAAAAGTAATTCCAAAGCCGATCGACAAGGATCCCGAAAACCGAAAATTGGTTATGACCTACCAGTCTCCTCGTTTAAAAGACATTGTTTACGATACCAATCAAAGAAGCGACAATGCACTAGCCGAATCTCTCTTGCGAATGGTAGGGTTCCAGAAAATGGGAAGCCAGACCTTAGCTTCAGGGAGAGAAGTGGTCGTGAAGCATTTAGATGAAAAAGGATTTGATACTTCAGCTTTAATCTATATGGATGGAAGTGGGCTTTCGCGTAACCATCGCGTTACTCCAATCTCCCAAGCGCTTTTCTTAGCCGACGAAATGTCCGAGCCTTACTACCAAAGCTTTTTTGAATCCTTGCCGATTGCTGGGCAAACCGGAACCCTTAAAAAAATGTTCTATGGTGCCGGTCATGGGCATATTTTCGCTAAGACAGGGACTTTAAATAAGGTCAAGACTTTGGCCGGATATGTCAAAACCAATTCAGGGAAAACCCTTACATTTTCACTCTTAATTAATAACTACAGCGGTTCGGTGAGTCAGGTGAAAGCCAAGATGGAAGAACTACTTGATCCCGTGGTCGCACTATAACGTCCCTTTTGATTGATACGGTTCAAAGTTAGAACATAGGAAACGGTTGTAAAGAAAGGCTTTACAGCCGTTTTTCAATTTTCAAGGTGGGGTTTTAAGGAGATTTTGCATTAAGTGCTAGTGCATCTCTCTAAGGGATATTCCAAACCCTTGCTTTCTATTGCAACCAACGTTTCAATTCTTAAAGTGAAAATCTACATACTAGTTTTTAAATGGGTACTTTTTCGATGTAGTACCCCGCATTTTTTTTTCGTAATTTAGCCTTTCATTAAACCAATATCAACTATGATTTCCACTGAATTTCTTGCCAATCTCCAAAAGGAGCTACAAACGATTAAAGACGACGGTCTTTACAAAACAGAGCGTATTATTGAATCCCAGCAATCTTCTGAGATTGTGGCCAATCAAAAAACGTTATTAAATTTTTGTGCGAACAATTACTTAGGGCTTGCAAACGATCCCAGAGTGATGAAGGCTTCACAAGAAATGGTAGACCACCGCGGGTATGGGATGTCTTCTGTTCGATTTATTTGTGGTACTCAAGATATTCATAAAACGCTGGAAGAGAAAATTTCAGCATTTTTGGGAATGGAAGATACGATTCTCTATGCGGCTTGTTTTGACGCAAATGGGGGCGTGTTTGAACCGCTTTTCACGGCGGAGGATGCCATTATTTCAGATGAGTTAAACCACGCTTCGATTATTGATGGCGTAAGACTATGTAAGTCTGCACGTTACCGTTATAAGAACAATAATATGGAAGATTTGGAAGCGCAACTGATTGAAGCGAATAAAAAGGATCACCGATTCAAAATTATTGTAACCGATGGAGTTTTTTCCATGGACGGAATTGTAGCCGACTTAAAAGGGGTGTGTGATCTTGCAGATAAATACAATGCGCTAGTGATGGTTGACGATTCCCATGCGACTGGATTCATTGGAAAAACAGGAAGAGGTACTCATGAAGCGAGTGAGGTGATGGGTCGTGTCGATATAATCACTTCGACTTTAGGGAAAGCCCTAGGCGGCGCACTCGGAGGATTTACCTCTGGAAAAAAAGAAATTATTGAGATGCTAAGACAGCGTTCACGCCCTTATCTTTTCTCGAACTCTCTTGCCCCGGGCATTGTAGGGGCAGCCATTAAAGTACTAGATTTAATTTCTGACGATACTTCCCTTCGAGACAAAGTAATGGACAATGCTTCTTATTTTAGAGAGCAAATGGTTCAAAGAGGCTTTGATATTCCGGAAGGAGATGCAGCGATCGTTCCTGTGATGCTGTACGATGCACCTCTAGCGCAGAAAATGGCAGAAGAAATGATGGAGGAAGGGATTTATGTCATCGGATTCTTTTATCCTGTGGTCCCTAAAGGAAAAGCGAGAATTAGAGTGCAACTTTCAGCAGCCCATACAAGAGAACAGCTGGATAAAGCAATTCAGGCCTTTGAAAAAGTAGGAAAAAAACTGAACGTGATTTAATTCTTCGGTCTCTTTTAGATAATTAGTTTCTCAGATGAGAAATTTAGAGTAGGGCTTTTCTTAGAGAAAGGCCCTAACTATTGAAATGGTACTCATTACGATAACCAATATTCCAATAACGACGAACATTTTTTTAACGGGTAGTTTTGCGGTGAGCATTGCAGAGAAAGGTGCCGTAATAATCCCGCCTAGGAGCAGTCCCAGAACAATGTTCCAATGCTGAATACCAATTGTAATAAAGAATGTGATGGCGCTAGTTAGGGTGAGGATAAATTTACTTACGGTGGAACTTCCCACGACATAGCGAGGAGTTCTTCCGTCTTTCATTAACGTACCGGTCACTAGGGGACCCCATCCGCCACCTGCAAAGGAATCAATGAATCCTCCGACAAGTCCTAAAAAACCAAGGTTCGTGTCCGTCTTGGCTTTTCGTTTGTGTTCTTTTTTACGTTTGAAAGCATTTCTTAGGATATTGATTCCAAGATAAAGGGTGTACACAGAAATTATAGGCTTTACAATATGAGCATATTGTTCTCCAAAAAAACTTAAAGCGAGCGCTCCAATAATCGCTCCCAGGATTGCCGGAAGGGCAAGAGCTTTTACCAATTTCTTGTTTACATTTTTGAGCTTGAAATGGCTTATGCTTCCCGCTGCTGAAGTGAAGGTCTCGGCGGAGTGAATGCTGGCACTGACCACAGGCGGTGCCACATTTAGCATTAAAAGAATGGTGGTGCAGAGTACCCCATAGCCCATGCCCATACTACCCGCGACAATTTCGGCTATGAAGCCCACCAAGAGCATTTTGTAAAAAATATGATTGTCCTGACTCAAAAAATTACCGATGTCAGGAAAGAGTTTGAATTCGACTAGAATGTAGGAAAACAGGCCTAAAAGAACAATGAATCCAATGATTCCAAGGTATATATTTGCACGTCTCCTTACAGCTTTGACGACCTTGGAGAGGTTGTCGAACTCTGAATCTCGCAGGGTAGACTTCTTTTTTTGATTCAGATAATCTTGCGTAAGCTTATCTAAATGCTGGAGTTCGTCCGAGATGTTCATCAACGGATGTTTGTGCGCAAATTTTAATCTTTCAATAAAAGGATCGATGTCTTGCGGCAAACTTTCTTTGACGATGCGACGAATTCTATGCTGAACCTCAGGAGCAAATTCTCCGAGCTTAATGCCCATAAAGAGCTGATCGGTTTGAAGCAAATCCGCAAACGAAAAGTCACTGCTCGACGGTTTCCCCATGACATGGATCAAAATTTTTCGATTTTGGATCCACTCAAGGAGTTCTTCTTCTAAAAAATGCGCTTTCGGACTTAAAATGACTAAGGTTCGGTCCTTTAAATCTTGGGATTCAATGGTTTTATTGAATAACGAAAGCTCAGGATGCTTATCGCTAAGTTCCACGAGCTCTTTGCTAAATTCCAAATCGTAGAGTTCGATTGCCCTTGGAGAGGAAGATCGAAAATTCTCTCGAATTAACTGAAGGCTATGCGGTCCGCTTCCCACAAGTACCATAGCCCAACTTTCTGCATTTAAAAAGAGGGTTTGGTCCAAAGGGTTGTGCGGCTTTTCCATTCTTTGCTTTATCGAATCATAACAGCCCCTACCGTACTGTTGCTGGTTTGGTCCACTAAAATGGCACTTCCCGTTTGACTGTTTTCTTCAAAGCTATCAAAGACTAGCGGTGAGGCTGTTTTCAGCTTTACTCGAACCACTTCGTTTAATTTCACCGGACCATTTAGGCTATGACGCTCTAGTGTATTCACGTCAATAATTTCGGATATTTCTTTCACAACTGCTTTTACGACGCGGCTTTTGTGTTGAAGGAAGTATTTATTTCCCTGTTGCAAGGGTTTATTATCTAGCCAGCACACCAGCGCTTCTACCTCGTTTTCCATCTTCACTTCCTGGCTTTCTAAAACGAAAGAATCGCCCCGAGAAACATCAATGTCCTCTGCCAAGTGAATAACACAAGGTTGAGAGGCATAAATGGTTTCTACTTCTGAGCCTGCAGTTTCAATTTTAGAGATCGTCGTGGAGATTTCCTGAGGGAGGATTACAATGCGATCGCCTTTTGAGTAGAAACCAGAAATCACTTGCCCTGCGAAGCCTCGGTAATCATGAAGTTCTTTGGTTTGAGGTCGGATTACATACTGAACTTGGAAGCGACTGTTTTCGGAGTCCTTATTTTCTCTGATTTCAAGCGTTTCCAGATAAGAAAGAAGGGGTCCCTCCGTGTACCATGGCATTTCGACAGAGGATTCCACTATGTTAGCTCCTGTAAAGGCAGAAATAGGGAAGTATTTTACATTGGTGAGTCCAAGGTTTTGGGCTACCTTCTCATAGTCCGATTTTATTTGCTGGTATTTTTCCTCAGAATAATCCACCAAATCCATTTTGTTCACCGCTACAACGACGTGCGGCATTTGAAGCAGAGATGCAATTATGGAATGGCGTCGGGTCTGCTCGATCACTCCGTGACGAGCATCCACTAGGATAACCATGAGCTGTGAATTGGAGGCCCCTGTAATTAGGTTTCTCGTGTATTGAACATGACCCGGTGCATCGGCTATAATAAACTTTCTGCGGCTTGTATTAAAGTAGCGGTAGGCCACGTCAATTGTGATGCCTTGTTCTCTTTCTGCACGCAGTCCGTCGGTTAGAATTGCTAAATCAATTCCGTCTTTATTTTTGTTTTTAGATTGTCTTTCCAGCGCTTCTAGTTGGTCCACTAGGATGCTTTTGCTGTCGTAAAGCAGGCGACCAATTAAGGTGCTTTTTCCATCGTCAACACTTCCGGCTGTTATAAATCGTAATAAGTCCATTTGTTTTCTCTTGCTTTAGGTTTAAAGTCTACCCTTAAAAGTAGCCTCCTTTTTTTCTGTCTTCCATGGCTGCCTCTGTGGCTCTGTCGTCAATGCGGGTTTCGCCACGCTCTGAAATACGCGAGGCCGTGATTTCAGTCACCACTTCGTCCAGCGTGCTAGCATTGCTTTCCACGGCGGCTGTACAGGTCATATCGCCCACGGTTCTATAACGAACCCGCTTGGTTGAAATTTTGTCCTCTGGATCAATTTGAATGAAATCCGAAACGGCAATGAGTTGACCCTCGTGTTCTAGGACTTCCCGATCGTGCGCAAAGTAAATTGGGGGCAATTGAATGTTTTCCTTCTTAATGTAATTCCAAACGTCTAATTCAGTCCAATTGGAAATAGGAAAGACTCTTACGTTTTCTCCCTTGTGTATTTTCCCGTTGTAGATATTCCAAAGTTCAGGTCTTTGGAGTTTTGGATCCCATTGTCCAAATTCATCACGAACGGAGAAAAATCTTTCTTTGGCTCTTGCTTTTTCTTCGTCACGACGGGCTCCACCTAGGCAAGCATCAAATTCAAATTCTTCAATCGTGTCCAAAAGAGTATGGGTTTGAAGCCAGTTTCTTGAGGCAAATTTTCCTTTGGGTTCGGTTAGGTTCTTTTCCCGAATGGTATCTTCCACTTGACGAACAATAAGGGTTGCCCCTATTTCCTTCGCAAGTTTATCTCGAAAGTCTAGGGCTTCTTTAAAGTTGTGACCCGTATCAATGTGCACGAGTGGAAAAGGAATGTTCATGGGTGCAAAGGCTTTTTGAGCCAAGTGTACCATCGTAATGGAATCTTTTCCTCCACTAAATAGCAGTGCGGGTTTGTCGAATTGGGCCGCTACCTCACGCATGATGTAGATGCTTTCAGCTTCAAGTTGCTCTAGATAATCTAAGCGGTATGGATTCATATAGTGATCTTTAGAATTAGTTTGAATGCAGTCCGCATTCTTTATGGGAATCTTCCCACCACCAACGGCCGGCGCGTGGGTTTTCTCCGGGTTCAATAGCTCTTGTGCAAGGTTTGCAACCTACACTGATGTAGCCTTGTTTGTGTAGGGGTAGTTCTTGGACATTATGCTTCTCTAGGTAATCAAGTACGTCTTGATAACTCCAATGGATTAAAGGATTGAATTTGTAGAGGTTTCGCTGGGGGTCCCATTCAATCATAGGCATTTTTTCTCGGTTGTCAGATTGCTCTGAGCGTAGCCCTGTAATCCATACTTTGGCTCCTTCTAGGGCCCGGTTTAACGGCTTTACCTTCCGGATTTCACAGCACAACTTTCGGTTTTCTACAGATTGGTAAAACCCGTTAATTCCTTTTTGTGCGACGTACTGTTCTACTTCCTTTGGATCTGGGAAAAAAAGCTTTGTGTCGGTCTTGTATTTGGCTCGGTTTCGGGCCAAAAGGTCATAGTGTTCGTAAAACAGTCGACCCGTATCAAGAGTAAAAACTTGAATAGGAAGTTGATTTTTAAAAATAGCGTCCGTGAGAACTTGGTCTTCTTGTCCAAGTGAGGTAGAGAACACAATACCAGAGGGATAAAGTTCACATACGCGCTCGAGGGCTTTTTCGAGGGAACTCTGTTCAATCTCTTTTATGGTTTCTAGCTCTAACATAGGTAGGTTGTTTTCGCAGCAAAGGTACTTAATTATTAAAAACCGACAAAATTAGTAGACTAATAGATAACGTGGCAGGGAAGGGGGAGTAGCCTAGATTGGAGTACGGAAAAGAAGACAGGTAGAATTGGGATTGAACCCTTCACGACGGACTATATTAGGCCGTAGGAAGTTGAAGGTTAGGATCCAATTCATGGTCTGCTAGATCGAGGAGTGATTTTTTCTCAAGCACGGCTAACGTGGCATCTCGAACTTCTACAAATACATCGTGAAGGCCACAGTGGGGCTCACTACAGTTAGCGCACTTTTCGTAAAAATTTAAACTTACGCACGGGATCAGGGCAATAGGACCGTTGACGAGTCGAATGATTCTTGCTAAGGAAACGTCCTTAGGGTCAAGGTTTAAAAAATAGCCTCCACCTTTCCCTTTTTTGCTCTCCAGAATACCATCACGTCTTAATTCTAAAAGTATATTTTCTAGAAATTTGAGAGGAATGTTTTTGCTTTGTGCAATTTCAGAGATCAGAATAGGCCCAGTTTCATGACGGTCTACGAGATACCCGAGGGCTTTAAAGGCGTAATGTGATTTTTTAGAGAGCATGAAACAAAATTAGTCAAAATCTTTGAGCTTCTCAAATGAACTCTACGACTCTAAATTCCAAAGAAAAATCCCTAGATTTGAAACCAAAATAGACCTTTTCATGTTCAGTAAAGAAGAAGCTCAAAAATTAAGAAAAGAATTCTGGACTGCTTTTGGAAAATCTTTTCCGCGCAAATGGATTCTTTACCATACGAAAATCAAAGATTTTTCGTTCAAATTCCACGCAGATCCTTCGAAGGCGAGAGTTTCGATTGATTTGGAAATGAAGGATCCAGAACTTCAAGAGTTGTACTATAACAAACTCTGGTCTTTAGAGGATCAATTGAAAGAAACGTGGGGGAGTCTCGAGAAAAGCGCTGAGCTTGAGATTGAGAATGGAAAAATTCTTTCTCGTTTTTGGGTAGAATTAGAAGGAGTGTCTATTTACAACAAGTCCACTTGGCCTTCTATTTTCGAATTTTTCTACGACAAAATGGAGAAAGTAGAAATCTTCTTTTACGAGTACGAAGATTTTATTCGAGACGTGTAGGGCTTACTTTCTCTCTTTCTTGCCTTTGTTCACTAACTTTACAGTAAGGGTTATGCAAATCACAAGGACTACAAATCCGAGTATAAGTTGCCACCAATAGGCAAAGATTGCCGATTTTAGAAAGACGGTAAATACAACCAGAAAGAGAATAAAGGTTCCAATTTCATTGAATTGCCTTAATTTTAAATTCGAGGTTGAAAGATCTGCTCCATGAATGGATTGAAGTTCTTTAAGCTTTTTATAGCACCAATAGTGGTATGCAAAAAGGCCAATGAGAAAAAAGGCTTTAATATAGAACCAGGAAAAAGGGTCAGTTTGAAGTAGAGGGAATTCTGGATAATGGACGCACAAAAGCGAAAGTCCGCTCAGCAGCATGATGGTAAATGCAGGTACTGTAATAAGATTCCATAGCCTTGTGGCCATAAAAAGATATTGTTCGCGTAGCACCTTTTTGCGATCTGCTTCGAAATCGTCCGTGTCTTTGTAATAGACAAAGAGACGAACCAGGTAGAACAGGCCTGCAAAGTAGCTAACCATGAATATTACATGTATCGCTTTCAGAATTAAATAGAGCATGAGTTAGGCGTAGTTTAATGTGCAAAGTTAATTGAAAAAATGAATATTAAGTTGAACACTTAAAACGATTCACCCACGGAGTCCGTAAATTCTACATACACGCTCTCGCCCACATTGAGGCCAAACAAAGTTTTGGCACCGTTTCTTTTGTTTCCTTTGTAAATGCAGAGTTCAAGAAGATCCGCTTCGTTGAATACTGCTACAGCCTTGCCGTGGTATTCATGTTCGTTTTTCCAATCGCTTACAAATTCAGTAGGATTGTTATAGACGGAGGTTAAAGCGAGGTTTCTAAATTTGATGGTGTAACTTTGGTGGTTGGACTTTAATTTTTCAAAAAACTTTTTGTGGATGTTTGAGACTAGATTCCCGAAGTTGTCGATGTACATAACTTCTCCAATGATCATCTTTTCACTTTCATTGTGCACGGCTCGAGCAAAAGAAAGGGATTTAGGGTTTTTAATTTTTCGTCCAATTACTTCCGGGACGCCGCCTTGAATCAAATGGACTGCAGAAGGCACAAAGATATCCACGCCCATAGAGCGCACATCGTCGTCAAATCGATTGTTAAGGGTCACCTCGTAGACGCCGTCCGGTTTAATATCAAAAAAGATTAAATCCAGAAGTCCATTGTCCGCACACAGAAAATAGTGCCCGTCCGCTTTGTATAAAATACTGCGCACATGCTTGCTATAAGAACTGTCCACGGCGATCACATGGACACTACCGGTGGGGAAATGTTTGTACGCGTTTCTTACTACGTAGGCAGCTTGCAAAAGGTTGTAGGCTTCGATCTCATGCGAGATGTCCATAATGATTGCATCGAGTTTTTGACTCAATATACTTCCTTTTAGTGCGGCAACGCGGTAATCGACAAGTCCAAAATCAGAGGTGAGCGTGATGACAGGCATGGCGCAAAAATAGCAAATTTCAAGCGGACCTAAAAATAAGACTTTGTGGAAAACTAATTATTTTCGTGTGCTTTTTTTTGCTAATTTTAAGCATCAATTACCAATTGCAATCTATGTTTGAATTAAATTATGAACTTTCTGGTATTGCCATGAAGGAATTTTATGGAGTCCAAAACCAGAATTTTAACCTGCTCAAATCGAGTTTTCCGACCCTTAAGATCACAGGGCGAGATCATTCGATACTGGCTTTAGGCGACCAAGAAACGCTTGATATTTTGAAAGGGAAGCTTGAGGATCTAGTGGCTTTCATCTCGCAAAACAATAGCATTAGTTTAAAAGATGTGGAGAACATCCTTAAGATTAAAGATGAGAATGAACGCAAATTAGTGTTCGATCAGCATATTATTGTAAAAGGTGTAAATGGAAAAGTAATTAAAGCCAAAACGAGCAATCTGCAAAAGCTCGTATATGAAACAGAGAAGAAAGACATGGTCTTTGCCATAGGTCCTGCCGGAACGGGCAAGACGTATACCAGTGTTGCGCTTGCCGCAAAAGCCCTTCGGGATAAAGAAGTTAAACGAATTATTCTGACGCGTCCTGCCGTGGAAGCAGGGGAGAGCTTAGGATTCTTACCCGGGGATTTGAAAGAAAAATTAGACCCGTATTTGCAACCTCTCTACGACGCGCTTCGTGATATGTTTCCCAATGAAAAATTGGAGAGTTACATTGACAAAAAAGTAATTGAGGTCGCACCACTTGCTTTTATGCGAGGGAGAACTCTTGACGAGGCATTTGTAATTCTAGACGAAGCCCAAAACACAACGCACGCGCAAATGAAGATGTTTTTAACCCGAATGGGGATGAATGCCAAGTTTATTATCACGGGGGACCCAAGTCAAGTCGATCTTCCTTTAAGACAAAAATCAGGGCTTAAGGAAGCCATGCGAATATTGAAAGAGGTTAAGGAAATCGGATTTGTCCATTTAACAGAAGAAGATGTGGTTAGGCATCCCGTAGTGCGCAAGATTATTTTGGCCTACAATACGGAAGAAAAGCGGATGCGCGACGAGTAAGGAAGTTCCTTAAGCTATTAGGGATTCCCTTAACCTAAAAACAAAAAGAATCGCTCAAATGGGCGATCCTTTTTTTTATCTAGGGTTTAAGAGCCCTTACATTTTTCCACCGATACCAGGTATGCCTTGTCCTCCTCCCATTTTGCCCATCATCTGCATCATTTGTTTTCCTTGTGGGCCTTGCATCATTTTCATCATCTTGCCCATTTGTTCAAATTGCTTCATGAGTTGGTTCACATCTTCTAGTTTACGGCCTGCTCCTTTGGCAATTCGTTTTTTACGGTTCATATCAATGGTAGAAGGTCGTCTTCTTTCCTCTGGGGTCATAGAGTAAATAATAGCTTCGATGTGTTTGAAAGCATCGTCTGAGATCTCTACGTCTTTAATGGCTTTTCCCACACCTGGAATCATTCCCATCAAATCTTTCATATTCCCCATCTTTTTGATCTGGGCAATTTGTTTAAGGAAGTCATCGAAACCAAATTCGTTTTTTGCAATCTTTTTATGAAGTTTTTTCGCTTCTTCTTCGTCAAATTGTTCTTGTGCTCTTTCCACTAACGAAACCACGTCTCCCATTCCTAGGATACGGTCCGCCATACGTTCCGGATAGAAAAGGTCTAAAGCCTCCATTTTCTCTCCGGTAGAAATGAATTTGATTGGTTTTTCAACCACGGAACGAATGGTTAATGCAGCTCCCCCTCGTGTATCCCCGTCTAGTTTTGTAAGAACGACTCCGTCGAAGTTCAGGGCTTCATTAAAGGTTTTCGCTGTGTTCACCGCATCTTGTCCCGTCATAGAGTCCACCACAAATAAGGTTTCCTCAGGCTTAATGAAATAATGAACCGATTTAATTTCGTTCATCATTTGCTCGTCAATTGCAAGTCGTCCTGCTGTATCGACAATGACCACATCAAAATGGTTTTCCTTTGCATGTTTCACTGCATTCTCAGCAATCGAGGAAGGGTTGGTGGCTCCTGTTTCCGTATAAACTGGAACTCCAATTTGTTCCCCAAGAACTTTCAGCTGTTCAATGGCGGCAGGTCTGTATACATCACATGCAACTAAGAGTGGCTTTTTCGCACGTTTGCTTTTTAAGTAATTGGCAAGTTTTCCTGAAAACGTAGTTTTCCCCGAACCTTGCAGTCCGGCAATTAAAATAACAGAAGGTTTTCCTGATAAATTAATCCCTTCTTGGGTTTTCCCCATCAAGTCGACTAATTCATCATGAACAATCTTGGTCATTAATTGTCCAGGTGTAAGACTCGTAAGTACATCTTGTCCTAACGCTTTCTCCTGTACTCGTTTGGTAAGGTCTTTTGCAACTTTATAGTTTACGTCGGCATCGACTAGAGCACGACGGATTTCCTTTACGGTTTCCGCCACATTGATCTCCGTAATCTTACCGCGACCTTGGATATTATGTAGCGCTTTATCTAATTTGTCCTGTAAACTTTGAAACATATAATTAATTTAGGGACTGCAAAAATAAGCAAATATTATAATTTTTTAAAACTTGTTTATCTTCGCGCCATGAATTGGATGGATATTCTTCTTTTAATGGCCTCTATTGGTGTACTAAATGGCTTTATGTACTGGGTGTTTACGCGGTTTTTTGTTTCAAAAGAAAATGGTGCGTTAAAATTCCTAGGACTAAATGTTTTAAAGGACTTAATCTGGGCCATGGTTTGGGTTTCCATACTAGATCGAGGCAAGAATGAATTTCTGGTCCTTATCGGTGTCTTTATAGTGGGCTCTTTTCTTCTATATTCTAACGTAATTAAGCGCCTAAATAAATTATGATAAAAATCAATTTAAGAAATTGGCAGAATCTAATTAAATCGATATATTTGCAAACCGATAAAAATATGTCATGATTAAGAGATTTTCTTCTTTCTTTTTTGTTCTTTTATTAACGTTATCAGGAGGTTTAACCTCGGCTGCGCAAGATACGGATCAAAACGAATTTAGTGCAGTTGAAATGATTATGCATCATATCTCTGACGCAAATGAATGGCATGTCTTTACTTTGAACGAAGGCACACCAGAAGAAAACCATTTTACGATTCCACTTCCTGTGATTCTTAAAGACCAAAACGGATGGCATTCGTTTATGTCAAGTAAGGTTGCGCACGGGGAAGTAATAGACGGGTACACAATGAACCATGGTGTTATTGTGTCTACGGAGGAAATCCAACGTGCAGCACTTTACAGCTTAATTGGAGGGAGTCAAAATTCACAAGATGTCTTTTTTGATTTTTCGATCACAAAAAACGTAGCAGGGATGTTTGTTTCTGTTATCATTCTATTGTTCTTATTTATTGGGACAGCAAGAAGTTATAAGAATGGAATTCCGACAGGAGTAGGTAAATTTTTGGAGCCGCTTATCGTATTTATTAGAGATGAAGTGGCGATTCCAAACATAGGCTCAGTAAAGTATAAGAAATTTATGCCTTATCTATTGACTGTGTTTTTCTTCATTTGGTTTAATAACTTATTTGGACTAATTCCTTTCGCACCGTTTGGAACTAACCTTACAGGAAATATTGCAACAACGGCGTTTTTAGCTATTGTAACACTTGTGATCACATTGTTTAGTGCAAATAAAAGTTACTGGAAGCACATTTTCATGCCGCCAGTACCGATTGCCCTCTATCCAATCATGGTTCCTATTGAAATCGTTGGTGTACTAACGAAGCCATTTGCACTTATGATGCGTCTCTTTGCGAACATAACCGCTGGACACATTATGATTCTTGCGATTATCTCTCTTATTTTCATCTTTAAAAATGCAGCTCTTGGGATTGCTTCAGTTCCACTTGCACTTTTTGTATCGTTACTCGAACTCTTGGTGGCGGCTCTACAAGCTTATATTTTTACTGTACTTTCTGCACTCTACTTCGGGATGGCTGTGGAAGATCATGAACATGATCATGCACATAACGATGCGGACAGTGCTGGAAAGGATACGATCATTGCATAGGGATATATTTTATAAACAAAGAAAATTTTTAACAACCTAAATATTTTATTATGGATTTAACAACTGGAGCTGGATTGATTTACGTAGGTATCGGTTTAGCAGTATTAGGAGTAGGTCTTGGTATTGGTAAAATCGGTGGTCACGCTATGGATGCTATCGCTAGACAACCAGAACAAGCTGGTAAGATTCAAGCTGCAATGCTTATTGCTGCAGGTCTTATCGAGGGTGCTGGTCTGATTGCGATTATCTTTGGTGCGTTCATCAAATAATCCAACCACACTACAAAATGTTTGGCCACTAGCGGTTGGCTATTGGCCAAACTTTTAAAACCATTGTAAAAGTTAAAATTAAAAAAAGAATTATATTATGATAATCGAACCAGGAATTGGCTTACTTTTTTGGATGGGGATTACCTTTCTGATCCTATTGTTTCTTTTGACTAAATTTGCTTGGAAGCCTATTTTAAATATGGTAAACGAGAGAGAAACGTCAATCGTAGATGCATTGAATCAAGCAAAGTTGGCAAAGAAAGAAATGGAGCAGCTTAAATCGGATAATGAAAAAATTATTCGTGAGGCAAAGATTGAACGTGATGCCATTTTAAAGGAGTCGAGAGAAATCAAAGACCGCATTGTAGGAGAAGCAAAAGATGTTGCGAAAGTAGAAGGAGACAAAATGATTGCTCAAGCGAGACAAAGCATCGATGCGGAAAAAGCTTCTGCAATGAATGAAATTAAGCAACAGATTGGAACTCTTTCTGTGAGCATTGCAGAATCTATTTTGAAACAAAAATTAGACAACTCTGAGGCTCAATCTACACTTGTAGAAAATTATTTAAATAACGAAACTCTTAATAAGAACTAAATGCTTACATCTAAAGTCGCAAAAAGATATGCTCAAGGGCTTTTGGATTACGTAAGTGAATCCGGGAGTGTCCAAGAGGTCTTTTCAGAAATGAAGGACTTGGTAGAGTTGATGAAACAGTCAAAAGAACTGCGTCAACTTTTTGCTTCGCCTGTGGTGGATTCGAAGAAGAAGATCTCGATTGCAAGTGAGATTTTTAAAGAGTTCTCTCCGGTAAGTCAAAATATTATTACCTTGGTGATTAAGCAAGGACGAGAAAGTCATTTGCAAGATGTTGCACAGGAATATATTAATAAGGTGGAAGATTTGAACGGAGTTCAAAGAGCTACCTTGAGTACAGCAAGTACTCTTGATAAAGTAACGATTGATTCCATTGTTAAGAATTCAAATCTTGTGAATGTAGATTCCAAATTTGATTTGACCTTACAAGTGAATCCAGAACTTTTAGGAGGGTATGTCCTTCGTGTGGGAGATCAACAGATCGACCGCTCAGTACGCTCGCAACTAAATCAGATCAAGAAAGATTTTCAATTAAACTAGTATTTAAAAAAACCATAAAATGGCACAAATAAATCCGGCTGAAGTTTCAGCAATTTTGAAACAACAATTAGCAAATTTTGATACTCAATCCAATGTAGAAGAGGTGGGAACCGTTCTAACCATTGGGGATGGTATTGCTCGTGTATACGGACTTGAAAACGTACAATACGGTGAGCTAGTGAAATTTGAAGGAGGAGTCGAAGGCATTGTACTTAACCTTGAAGACGATAACGTTGGGGTAGCTTTGTTAGGCGAATCTAAACTAGTGAAAGAAGGGGACACTGTGAAAAGAACTCAGCGTATCTCATCTATTAAGGTAGGTGAAGGAATGCTAGGGAGAGTCGTAGATACCTTAGGGAACCCAATTGATGGGAAAGGCCCAATCGGCGGTGAATTGTACGAATTGCCATTAGAAAGAAAAGCGCCAGGGGTAATTTATCGCCAGCCGGTAAACGAACCACTTCAAACAGGAATCGTCGCAATTGACTCCATGATTCCAATCGGAAGAGGACAAAGAGAACTTATCATTGGAGACCGTCAAACGGGTAAAACCACGGTTGCCATTGATACGATTATAAATCAAAAAGAATTTTTTGACGCGGGTGAGCCTGTATACTGTATCTATGTGGCGATTGGTCAAAAAGGATCGACGGTAGCACAGATTGTAAAAACTCTTGAAGACAGAGGAGCCATGGCCTACACGGTCGTTGTAGCTGCAAACGCTTCTGATCCTGCACCTATGCAAGTTTATGCCCCAATGGCAGGAGCTGCAATCGGTGAGTTCTTCAGAGACACCGGTAGACCTGCATTAATTGTTTATGATGATTTATCGAAACAAGCGGTTGCTTACCGTGAGCTTTCTCTTCTACTTAGAAGACCACCGGGACGTGAAGCTTATCCTGGGGACGTATTCTACCTTCACTCAAGACTTCTTGAGAGAGCTGCAAAAGTAATTAAGGACGATCAAATTGCGAAGCAAATGAACGACCTTCCAGAAGCGCTTAAGCCGTTAGTGAAAGGAGGAGGATCGCTTACAGCACTTCCAATTATTGAAACCCAAGCCGGAGACGTTTCTGCTTATATTCCTACGAACGTAATTTCTATTACAGACGGACAGATCTTCCTTGAGTCGGATTTATTCAACTCTGGGGTTCGTCCTGCAATTAACGTAGGGATCTCCGTATCTCGTGTAGGAGGGAATGCGCAGATTAAAGCCATGAAAAAAGTATCAGGTACTTTGAAACTAGACCAAGCTCAGTACAAAGAGCTTGAGGCATTTGCTAAATTTGGTTCTGATCTAGATGCAGTAACCCAAGCGGTTATTTCAAAAGGAGAAAAGAACGTAGAAGTATTAAAGCAACCTGTGAACTCTCCACTTCCTGTGGAAAACCAAGTAGCTATGATCTATGCGGGGACAGAGAACTTACTTCGTAATGTACCTGTAAGAAAAGTGAAAGAATTCATGACCGATTATGTTGAATTTCTTAAAACGAAGCACCCAGATACGATGGCTGCAATCAAGTCAGGAAAGATTGACGATCAAATTACCGGTGTTTTAAAACAAGCCGCAGCGGATATCGCTTCAAAATACTAAATTTATGGACTCAGGTATCGTATCGATGCCTGAGCCTTAACTTATATTAACCATTTAACAAAAGAATGGCAAACTTAAAGGAAATTAGAGGGCGAATTACTTCGATCTCGTCTACAATGCAAATTACAAGCGCCATGAAAATGGTGGCAGCCTCTAAGCTTAAAAGAGCTCAGGATGCTATTGTAATGCTTAGACCTTTTTCGCAAAAATTACAGGAGATTATTGAGAATGTAAATTCAAGTTCGGATCCCGATCAGATTTCTGTGTATGCACAGTCACGTGAGGTGAAACGAATTCTTTATATTCCCATTACTTCGAACAAAGGACTTGCAGGTGCGTTTAACTCTTCGATTATCAAAGAGCTAAATAGTTTACTAACTAGGAATGCATCGAAAGAAATCGAAATCCTTGCAATTGGTAAAAAGGTATACGATTCCGTTCGGAATTCTAAAAAAGTTTTCGACAACCAAAGCCCGCTTTTGGATCATTTGAGTTTTGATTCGGTGGCAGGTGTAGCGGAAGTGGTCATGAATGAATTCCTCGAAGGGAATTTTGATGAAGTGCACATTGTGTACAATCAGTTCGTGAATGCAGCCACTCAAGTGGTGCAAACCGAGCAACTTCTACCTATCTCCATGCCAGAAGTTAGTGAAGAAGGAGAGAGCGAAACCGATTATATCTTTGAGCCAAATAAAAGTGAGATTTTGGACAATCTAATCCCTAGATCGATTAAAACTCAACTTTTCAAAGCGATTTTGGATTCCTTAGCCTCTGAGCACGGAGCCCGAATGACGGCCATGCACAAAGCGACGGACAACGCGCAGTCCTTGAAAAATGACCTTGTGATTTATTACAACAAGGCAAGACAAGCTGCAATTACCAATGAAATTTTAGAAATTGTATCGGGAGCGGAAGCGCTTAAGAATTCGTAGTACAATTTACTCTTATATAAAGGCATTAAATCAAACCCGATTTAATGCCTTTTTTATTTTAGGGAGAATTTAAGTTGGGGGTTTCGTATTTAAGGGAAGTTAAGTATTTTTGACCTATGAATGTACAGGAGTTTTATAGTCTTTTTAAGCAGTGTGAGAAGGTGACAATCGATAGTCGTACGGTGGAGAAAGGAGATCTCTTTTTTGCATTTTCTGGTGAAAACTACGATGCGGGAAAGGAAGCAGCAAATGCGATTAAGAAAGGAGCACTCGGTGTTATTGTGGAGCGGAAGCAGTATGAAGATGCAGAAAACCAGGTGTTTTATGCAAACAGTACCCTTCAATTTTTGCAGGATTTAGCTCTATACCATAGAGAGCAATTGTCAATTCCTATTATTGGACTTACAGGGAGCAATGGGAAAACGACCTCTAAGGAACTTTTAAGTTCTGTACTTCAAATGAAATTTAATGTGCAGTATACAAAAGGAAATCTCAACAATCACATTGGAGTTCCCCTTACTCTTTTGTCTATTCGAGACGAGCACGAAATAGCCGTGGTCGAAATGGGGGCAAATCACAAGCGGGAAATTGAATTTTTATGCACTCTTGCAAAACCAACCATTGGATACATTACTAATTTTGGGAAAGCCCATTTAGAAGGCTTTGGGGGCTTTGAGGGTGTGATTGAAGGAAAGAGTGAACTCTATACTTATATTAAAGAAAATGGAGGTCTATTAGTGATCAACACGGACGATTCCATACAAGTTGAGAAGTCGAATGGCTCTACATCGCTTTTAAGGTTTGGTTCCCAAGAAAAAGAGTACCAATTTGAAAAAGTTGTTCAAGATCATTTTATCGGTCTTAAGTATAAGCAAATGCAATTTCTGTCAAAACTCACGGGAGATTATAACTTCTCAAATCTAAGTGCAGCTGTCACTTTAGGGCTTTATTTTGGAATTAAGTTTGAGCAGATTTCTACTGCGATTGAATCCTATGAGCCTTCCAATATGAGATCTCAGGTGGTGAAAAAGGAAGATCGAACCCTCGTCCTTGACACGTACAATGCAAACCCGAGCAGTATGAAAGTAGCCCTGGAAAACTTTAAATCCTTTGAAGGCTCGAAAGCCATTATCATTGGAGACATGCTAGAGTTAGGCCGCGAAAGTGAGAAGGAACATAAGGAGATTTTAGAATTCGTCAAGAGCCTTTCTTTTCAGCAGGTTCTCACGGTCGGCCGTGAGTTTAGCAAAGTAAATCCCAACGGATTTTTAAGCACTTCAGAGCTGGCCACATGGCTTGAATCTAATCCTATCAAAGCGGATGCGATCCTATTAAAAGGATCGAGAGGAGTGGCACTCGAAAAATTAATACCTTTATTGTAGCGTAGGATCGGGTAGTATCCCACCCTGAGTCAGGATTAACTCAATGTTTTTAAATGTACTAGGAACGACCTCACTCAGGAGTTCTTTTTGCGATTTCCACTCTGCTTTGGTAATGCCTTCTTCAGCTTGTGGAATAGGGGACTTACTGCCGAGATAACTCATATGAAACCAATAGGTGGTTTTTAAGATGCGAGTACCCGAACGTTCAGTATAGGTGTGAAACGTACTGTTAATAAACTCTTCGAGCACGAGTTCTTGCAAAGAGGTTTCTTCCTCTACTTCCCGAAGTGCCGCTTGTTCCAAGGATTCTCCTTTTTCAATTTTCCCTTTTGGTAGATCCCATTTTCCGAGTCTATGGATGCAGAGAATTTCCTCGCGTTGGTTTTTCACCAGTCCACCTGCAGCTTCAATGACTTTGAACATGTGGGTGAAATCTTCCCAAATTTCTTCTAAATCTTCTCCGTAAACATTAATTTCGGGGCAGGAGGTATTTTCGAGGAGATCAATTGCAATCTCAAGAGTAGCAAAGCCTTCAAACCTAAGGTTTTTTTCAATGTCATAGGGATACCTACTTAAAGTAAGGCTTTTTTCGTTGATAAAAACTTTATACATTTGCAAGGCTTTTAATTAATCTTGCAAAAATATAAAAATGAATCTAGAAGGAAGAAAAATTACAATTAATAAATCCGTTAATGAGTTAATGGAGCTACTTAAAAACCCATCGGATTATGAGCAGTTGATGCCCGAAGGACTCCAAAAGTTTGAAACTCGTGGAGACGGTTTTAAATTTGGATTAAAAGGAATGCCTGAAATTGCCCTTAAAATTGATTCGGTGACGCCGGAGAAAGTAGCCTTGGTATCGGCAAGTTCTAGTTTAGATTTTGCTCTGAATGGAATGATGAATGCTGTAAATGAGAACCAAACAGAAGTTCAATTGCTTTTTGAAGGGAAGTTCAATCCTTTTATTAAGATGATGGTGGAAAAACCGCTTCAAAATTTCATTAATTCCTTGACTGATAAATTAGAGCAATTGTAAGGCAAGAAACGCTTAGATTTACTTAAGCTCTAATTCCGATATAAGAAAGTACCCGCAAGGGTGCTTTTTTAGTTTGAGTCATCAAGTATAAGTCGGTGGGTTTGAACGGTCCTTTTCTAGATTAAAAGTCCGCTGCTGTGGTCTTCTGTACTTCCGGTGACAGAACAAAGGACATTGTTCTCGCCTCGTAATCTTAAAACCCCCATAAAGGCAAAGATTAATGCTTCTTTAAATTCAACTAACTCCCGAGGGGGTAGGGTGAGAGTTTTGCCTGAGAAAGCCTCGGTTTGTTCTAGCAAATAGAGATTGTAGGCTCCTCCTCCTGTAATTAAAATCTTCTGCAAGTCATTTTGCTTTAAAACTTGAGACAGTTGCATGGCAGCATGTTTTGTAAAAGTGCTGATTGCATTCTCTGGATTTAAACCCACAAGCAAAGGGAAAATGTTTTTCTCTGCCCATTCCCTCCCTAAAGATTTAGGACCTTTCTTTTGATAATAATCGAGCGCATTTAGCTGATCGAGTATTGAAGAGTTTATTTGGCCCTCTCGTGCTATATTTCCTTCTGGATCGTAGGGTTTGGATAGTAGGTTTGCAAAATGATTTAGGACTATGTTTAAAGGTCCTATATCAAAAGCAATCCGTTTGTTTTCTTGCACAAAAGAAATGTTTGAAAACCCTCCAAGATTGAGACAGGCATCGTAGGTAGGAAAAAGCAATTGATCTCCGATAGGGACTAGGGGAGCTCCTTGCCCTCCCATAAGGACATCCTGGCTTCTAAAATCATACACTACGGGCAAAGGATTTAGCACTTTGATTGCACGGCCCTCACCGATTTGATACGTGAACCCGAGTTGAGGCTGGTGAAAAACCGTATGACCGTGCGAAGCGATCAAATCCACTGGACTTGCACCTAGGTTTTCGCGAAACTCCTTTGTTTTTTCTCCTAAATAAAATCCATATCTAGAATTAAGTTCTAGTAGAGATTCCGCATTCAAGTTTAGGGCATTTTTTAATTGGGTTTGCCAGGTAGGCGAATAAGGAAGCGTGGCCGTTTTTAAGATTTCGTATTCCCAAGGAAGATCGAAGGGTTTGGTAAATCGAGCATAGCATAGGTCAAGTCCGTCAAGACTTGTACCAGACATAAGACCGATGGCGTAATAATGCTGCACTTTGCTACTTTTAGTGATTCTTGTGGGCGATTGAGACCCCAAGTTAAAGATATTTAAAGAACTAAAGAAAAAAGAGCTCTATTTTCCTGCTTTGGGAATCTCCGTTGCGGGGAAACTTCCTGAATTGTTTGTAAAGGTATATTCTGAGAAATCATCTTTGGCTACCATTCCATTGGCTCCTACAAGCATAGAGCCGTCCTTGTCGGAAACGTAAACTGTGTCCGAGGTGTACATTTTTTGCTTGCGCCGATCCCAGTAAATAGATTGCATCGCAAAACTTTGGCCTTCGCTGGTGATGATTTTTACATTTCCTTTTGCCGTGTAAAACTGTCTTAGTTCGTTAAAACGAGCATAATCAGACCATATTTTGCCCGGTATCTTTGGGTTTTTTTTATCAAAATATTCCAGGTAAATTCCTTTGGTCGCCTCAATGTATGGAGAATCTATGTATTCGTATTTTTCGATGATTGGAGCTCTAAATCGAAGGTTGATTTGGCCACTGTCTCTACGAACAATGTCGGCATTGTAGAGAATCTGGGAAGCAAAATTGGGAGTTTTTTTGGCAGGTGTTTCTGCGATCGATTCGTCGCAGGATTGAGGAATAAAAAATATAGCACACCCAAAGAGGATGGCTATATTTTTAGAGTATTTCCCGAGGCCTAAGCACATGGGTTAATCGTATTGTCTTTTTTGGAACCACTTGTCGGCAAAATTAAGTCCGATTCTTAGGTTAACAAAGGTTTGGCTGATCATGTTGTTGTCCATGGTTCCTCGTTTTCCAATTTCCACACCTACGTCCATACCGTTTAAACGGTTCACATTGGCATTGGCGAAAGGCAAGAACATACCGCCGGTAACCGCAAATTTATTAACGTTGGTGGCGCTCGTTGAATTTTGAGGAGATAGGCTTAAATCTCCTTTTTCGTAGTAAGCACCAAATCGGTAGGTTACACGGGAGAAATAATTTCTAAAGTTGTTATAGTTAGGTAGAATCCAACCCCCTGCAGATACTCGGTAAGAATCTTGGTAAGCAAATGGATGTCCGACAAAATCAATGGTTTCTCCTTTTTTGTAGTCGATCTGACCACTGTAGAACCATTTCCCATCTTTTCCGTATCCAAGTCCTAAGGAGGCTTCTTGAGGTAATAGGTTGGTATCGTTACTTGTTCTTTGTTCAATGATGGATTCATTCAGATGCTCATCGGAAGCCGCATAGTAGTAGGTGCTGTTCTTGTACCTAGCTAGTAAATCTCCGGTCGTACCAAAGGTATAGGTGGCTCCAACGGTAATCTTTTTGTCGTTTTCTAATTTCTTCTGGTAGGTAGTTCCCGCTGTAAAGTTAAAAGAACTGATTCGGCTACTGGTTTCGAATCCACTAATCAACTCAGCATTCGAGTAGGTTAGCTCTTCAATGTCGTATAGTTTCCCAAAATAATAGTTGGTTCTTAATCCAAGGGCGAAGGCATCTGTAATGTTGTAAGACAAGGCAGCTTGCACAGTAGAAAGGGTTCCTTTACCATGGAAGCGGTTCGCTTGCACGACATCATTTTCTAGAGGTGTGTTTACTAAGATGTCGTAATTTTTAGAACTGTAAGGTTGGTAGCCTAGTCCAAATTTCACTTTCGGAGAAATCGGAAAGGCTAATGAAATATTAGACAAATAAGTCGAATGCTTCGTGGATTTACCGTCTTGGTAATTGCTCTTGAAGTAGTTATTCTCATTGCTCGCCTCGATAGTGAAAGAGGTAAGTCCCAGATTTGCGTTCGCTGCCGGGTTTGAGAAATTAAACTTGTTGTTGAAATCGTTGATGTACGCGGTGGAAATTCCTCCCATAGCGGCGATATCGATTGTGTTGTCGTATTTGATATCTCCAATTCCAAAAGCGGCATACGGCGTGTTTCCGATGGTTTGTGCAGAAATGCTCGCTCCCAATGCTATGAAAGACAGTACAAAAATTCTTTTCATTCTAGTTATATAAGTTCAGAAAGCAAATATCCTAATTATTACTGAAATCTGAAAATTTAGCGCCGTTAAAGTTTGTTAAGTGCAAAAGTTTTCTTTTGCCGTCTACTTGCGCAGTTGGAGCGAAATTAGGGAGATTAGATTTAAGAGATTTCAGTATATTTGAACCAATGAATTGGGAAGATATTGTAGGTCAACAAAAGACCATTGAGCAACTTCGCGCTTCCATAAAGGATGGACGCGTAAGTCATGCGCAACTGTTTGTAGGAAAGATGGGGTATGGCACCCTTGCTTTGGCTCTCGCTTTTGCAAGAGAGATCCTCGGAAGTCAAACGCAAAACGGAGCCTCCAAGGTGGAGAGTCTCAATCATGTGGATCTGCATTTTAGTTTTCCTGTTTTCTCAGAGAAGGATAAAACGGTAAGTAGCCGTTTGTATAATGAATTTCGTGAGGTTATACTAACCAATCCGTATGTGGATTATATTGATTGGATAGAGCAGTTTGACAAAAGTGCACAATTTTATATTTCCGTGAAGGAAGTGGAAGCCCAAATCGAAAAGTTCAATCTGAAAAGTTTAGAGGGAGGAAGTAAGATCCTTATTGTGTGGGGAACGGAGAGAATGAATAGGGAGGCTGCAAATAAATTTTTAAAGTTTTTAGAAGAGCCTCCAAAAGACACCTATATACTCCTGTTGGCAGAATCTCTCGATGATTTCTTACCCACGATTCTCTCGAGGACTCAAATCGTGGAGATTCCACCGATCGAATCCAGTGCACTTTCAAACTATTTAGAGACGCACAGTTCACTGGATTATGCCCGGCGAGAGGCATTGCTTTTCAAAGCGCAAGGAAATTTGCGAGAGCTCCAAAACCTGATGGATTCTCAGCACAACGGATCCGAATTTGAGACCCTGTTTATCCAGTGGGTTAGAGAGGCATTTCAAGTTAGAAAAAAACCAGAGATGCTACGGAATGTGATTTTGTGGGCACGTCAAATCGCAGAGTGGAAGATCGAAAAGCAATTGCGCTTTTTGCAGTATTGTGCAGACACTTTTCGACTTGCTTTGCTTCAGAATTATGGGAATTCGGAGTTGGTTTATCAGAAGATTACCGAAGGAACCTTTCAGTGGGAAAAGTTCTCACAGTTTATCCACGGTGCGAACATTGAGGATATTTTAATTCAAATTAGTGAAGCCGATTTTCATTTAAAGCGCAACGGCAATCAAAATATTGTGTGGACCGATTTGGGAATTAAACTTTCTCGCTATATCCACCGAAAAGCGTAATAAGAGATACGAAATAGAGATATATTGAATAAAATAAAATAGCCCGAGTTAAAAACTCGGGCTATTTTTAGGTATAAAGTAAGCTTTTAATTAAGCTTCTTTTTCTTCTGTTGCTTCTGTTTCAGTTTCTTTTGCTTTTGCTGGTTTTTCCGCTGCTTTTGGAGCCACGACTACCGGAGCATCAGAAATTACGTCGAATTCATAGTTGTACTCAACATCTCTGTGCAATCTTACTAAAGCGCTGAATTTACCAGTTCTTTTGATTGTATTCCCAGGAATTTTGATGTATTTTCTATCGATTTCAACACCTTTTTTAGCAAGTTCTTCAGAAAGATTTGCGTTGTTGATTGAACCGAATAATTTATCTCCCGATCCCACTTTAGTTTCGATCGTAAGAGAAGTTTTCTTCAATTGTTCGATTTTACCTTGAGCGTCTGCAACTAATTTTGCTTCTTCTTCTTTTCTAGATTCAAGCGTAGCTGCTAGAGTCGCTTTGTTTTTTGGAGTGGCTAGTAAAGCGACTCCTTTTGGTAGTAAGAAGTTTCTTGCATACCCTGGTTTTACCGATACGATATCGAATTCAAGGCCTAAGTTTTCAACGTCTTGTTTTAGAATAATGTCCATTGTTGTCCTTTTTGTTTTTAAAGTTAGGTGCGCTATGCAACCAACAATTGTTAATGTTATTTAAGCATGTCTACCACGTATGGCATAAGTGCTAAGTGTCTTGCTCTTTTGATTGCAGCAGATACTTTTCTTTGGTATTTTAAAGAAGTACCTGTGTAACGTCTTGGTAAGATTTTACCTTGTTCGTTTACGAATTGAATAAGAAAATCTGCATCTTTATAATCTACGTGCTTGATTCCGAATTTTTTGAATCTACAGTATTTTTTTTCAGATTTCGTATTGATATCAACAGGAGTTAAAAATTTAACTTCTGATTCACCTCCTGCGGAGGCTTGTTTTGCCATGTCGTCAATTGCCATTGTAATAGATTTTTAAGGGTGAAAAATTAAGCTCTTGCAGATTTGTTTTTAGCCCTTCTTGTAACGGCGTATTCAATTGCATGCTTGTCAAGTTTTGTAGTAAGGTAACGAATTACTCTTTCGTCACGTTTGAAAGCAGTTTCTAAATCTGCTACTACAGTTCCTTCTCCTTTGAATTCGATCAAAGTGTAGAACCCGTTCTTTTTAAGTTGGATCGGGTAAGCTAATTTTTTAAGTCCCCAGTTTTCTCTGGTTACAATTTCGCAGTTGTTTGACTTAAGTAAGTCTTCAAATTTTTTCACTGCTTCCTCCACCTGAGCATCAGATAGAACGGGAGTTAAAATGAAAACAGTTTCGTAGTTGTTCATAATGTTAATATAATTGATAAATATTTCGAGGTGCAAAATTAGTTATAAATTCTTAATCGCACAAAGTTTCTTTGCATAATATGAATTATTTCGCAGGTTTTTACCTTTTATGCGTAAGACTTAGGGAAGAGAGAGGGAGTAAAGGATCAGATTTTCGCTAAATCCTCAATTTGAGACTCCGTTAGGCGATATACATCCCACTCTTCCATGGCAGAAGCACCTAAGGATTTGTAGAAGGCGATCGAAGGAGAGTTCCATTTGAGTACGGACCATTCCATACGTCCACACCCTTTGTTTTTCGCTCTTTGGGCTAGTTCTTTCAAAACCTTCTTGCCGTAGCCTTTGTTTCGATGCTGCGGTTCAATATATAAATCTTCTAAATAGAGACCGGGTTTGCCGACAAAGGTGGAGAAATTAAAAAAGTAGAGTGCGAAACCAATTGCAATTTGGTTTTCTTCTACTATAATGACATGTGCATACGTGAAATCGAACAATTGCTTTTCCAGTTCTTCGGGCGAAGTGCTCACGTCGTTTTCCATCTTTTCATACTGTGCTAATTTTTTAATTAGTTCGAAAATTAGAGTGGAATCTTCTTTTTTTGCGTCTCGTAGGTTTAACATAAGAATGAAGTCTAAGGTGATAAGGGAAAGAGATACTGCCTTACGGTTAGGAAAGGCAGTAGGGTTTTTATTCTTTAAGGATAAGAGGGGATTAAACCTCCGTATTCATATCCCAGTTTTCTAAATAATCGTTTACGTGCTTTAAGAATAGGCCTCCAAGAGAGCCATCTACCACACGGTGGTCGTAAGAGTGCGACATAAACATTAATTGACGAATCGCAATTACATCTCCGTCTGGAGTTTCTAAGACCGCTGGTTTTTTCACAATCGCACCAATGGCCATAATCGCTACTTGAGGTTGTGGTATAATAGGGGTTCCCATTAGGTTTCCAAAACTTCCGACGTTTGAAATAGTATAAGTGGCTCCCTGCGTGTCTTCAGGTCTAAGCTTTTTAGCTCGAGCTCGGCTTGCAAGGTCATTAATGGCTTTTGCTAGTCCAGACAAGGACAGCTGATCTGCATTTTTAATGACAGGAACAATCAAATTCCCATCCGGCATGGCCGTGGCCATACCAATGTTGATGTTCTTCTTTTTAATGATTTTATCACCATCCACAGAAACATTGATCATTGGGAAGTCTTGAATGGCTTTCACAATGGCCTTCACGAAAATAGGCATAAAGGTAAGTCGTTCTCCTTCTCTTTGTTCAAAGAGGGCTTTGTTTTTCGCTCTCCATTTCACCACGTTTGTTACATCGGTTTCAATAAAGGACGTGACGTGTGGAGAAATACGTTTGCTATTTACCATGGCCTCTGCGATGATCTTGCGAACGCGGTCCATAGGGATGATTTCATCTCCTGCGCCCACGGGAATAGGGGCTGTTTTCACAACTGGACTTGCAGGTGCTTTTGCGGCAGCTGGTGCTGAACTAGGTGCGGAATCTTTCGATTCTGCTCTCTTTTCACCTCGAGTGGAAATGTACTTTAAAATATCTTCTTTTGTAATTCTTCCCTCGAGTCCTGTTCCTTGCACAGATTCAAGTTCGCTTGTTTCTATTTTTTCTTGTTCCGCTATGGCTTTTACCAGAGGGGACAGGTATTGTCCTTTGCTTCCTTCCGTATTTTTAGCGCTACTTAATGGTTTTTCAAGTTCCTTAATCTCTTCTTCATTTAAACTTGGGATTTGCGTTTTTACCTCTTCGATCGGTTTTTGCTCCTGCGTTTGCTCTGCTTCGATGGAATTCCCTCCTTCGGTTTCTAGTATAGCAATGGCTTCGCCTACCTTTGCGATTTCGTCCTTCTGCTTAAGAATTTTGATTATTTTTCCTGAAACGGGGGTTGGGACATCCGAGTCCACTTTATCCGTCGCTATTTCCACTACGGAATCGTCTTCTCCAACTTGATCTCCTTCGTTAAATAACCAAGTGATAATTGTGGCTTCCATGACGCCTTCGCCCATGCTTGGAAGTAATAATTTGTATTCTGCCATTTTTTTCGATTTTGGAATTTTACAAATATATAAATTTTCAGTTATAAAAATTGTGAAATTAATAATTCACAAAAGATTGTCTTTATTTTTAAATTTGAAGCAATTCGGAAATAAGGAATTGCAATAGATGTAGGCGTGGAGAGTTCAATTTAAAAACGGTTTTTCTTCTCAAAAATAGAAGGCAAAAAAAGTTGGAGATTTGAGCAGAAGGTGCCTAAAAATGAACGCTGGAGTTCCTGTATCGCATTCTTAAAATAAAAGAAGCAGGCACTGAAAATCGAAGTTTTATGGCCTGCTTTAAATTGCGGATCGGAAGGAATGTCTTTTTGGAAAGATTCAGAAAAATACAATCAAATCTCAGTTGACTTTGAGTGCTGCTCTGAGTAAAGCAGGAATTCCGACCCAAAAACATCGTTAAAATGCTTTTGAATTTTTTCTTTTACTTCAGCGATTTCCTCTAGGGTGAATTCTTTCTCTAGTTCTCTTTGTAAAGAGGTCACGGCTTTGTCTTTAATGCCGCATGGGATGATGTATTCGAAATAACGCAAATCTGTATTGACATTGAGGGCAAAGCCATGCATGGTGACCCATTTGGAGGTCTTCACTCCCATTGCGCAGATTTTACGAGCAAACGGTCTTCCTACATCAAGCCAAACTCCGGTTTCTCCCTCGCTACGTTCTCCTTTTAAACCGTATTCTGCGATGACCCGAATAAGGACCTCTTCCAAATTGCGCATGTAGAGATGGATATCCGATTTGAAATTGTCAAGATCTAGAATAGGGTAGCCCACAATTTGACCAAATCCATGGTAGGTGATATCACCTCCACGGTTCGTATGGACGAAGGAGGCATTAATTTGCTTCAATTTATCTTGGTCAATCAGCATATTGTGCTCATCGCCACTTTTCCCAAGGGTATAGACATGAGGATGCTCAACGAAAAGGAAATAGTTTGGAGTAATTTCCTGGATTCCGTCGGTGCGATCTCGGTTTTTTAATTTTAAATCAATAATGGATTTCATGAGGGTTTCTTGATACTCGAAGGCATCAGGGTAATCCATTACTCCTAGGTCTCGAAAGATAAGTTCTTTATTTTGGGTTGTCATATTCGCTATTTTGGGAACAAATTTATGAAAATTATAGTATGCTATGAATACGAATTGAGTAGAAAGTTGCTCACAATGGTTTTGCCTTCAGGCGTGAGAATGCTTTCAGGATGGTATTGTACGCCGTGCAAATCGTATTTTTTATGTTGCAAAGACATAACGGTTCCGTGGTCATCCTCAGCTGTGATTTCTAAGTCTTCAGGAAGGGTATGGGGATCCACTGTCCAACTATGGTAACGTCCTACACGGATTGAATTGGATAGGTTTTTATAAAGTTTCGCTTCTTGCCTAGTGATATTTATCTGGGTTGAAATTCCATGGTATACTTTCTCCCCATTTCGTAAACTTCCCCCAAAACTCTCCGCAATTGCCTGCATGCCTAGGCAAACACCTAGAATCGATTTTTCCTTATAAAACTCTTTAATTACCTCTAAAAGTGAACCGGCCTCTGAGGGGATTCCAGGTCCTGGGGAGAGCACTATTTTATCGAACTTTTTTATAAGCTGTGAACTTAATTCATCGTTTTTCACAACGGTAATTCGCTGCTCAAGTATCCTTTCTATAAGCTGGGCGAGATTATAGGTAAAGCTATCGTAATTGTCAATAAGTAATACTTTCACTTTTAAAAATAGAAGCAAATCTAAGAATTAGATTGCAAGAGGCAAAAGGACTCATGGAATTCATTTTAATTCTTAAGGGAAATTAAGGCGTGGATACTTCGGTCTAAACGACTCGACATCCGTAAATTTTCCCTATTTTTGCATTCTCAAAATTCTTAACTATGTCATTATCAGAACAGGAAATTATCCGACGTGAAAAACTACAAAAACTAGGTGCGATGGGAATCGAAGCATTCCCAGCTGCAGAATATAAAATCTCCCATTCTACCAAACAGATTAAGGAGTCTTTTGAACCGGGTCTTTCTGTGAGTGTAGCAGGTCGATTAATGTCTAGACGTATACAAGGAAAGGCAAGTTTTGCCGAACTTCAAGATTCTGAAGGAAGAATTCAGGTCTATTTCAATCGGGACGAAATCTGTCCAGGAGACGACAAAACCTTGTACAATGAGGTTTATAAACATCTCCTTGATATTGGAGATATCATCGGGATTAAAGGAGAGCTTTTTAAAACTCAAGTAGGCGAAATGACCCTGATGGTGAAAGAATTTACGCTTCTTGCTAAAGCACTGCGTCCTATACCCCAAGCAAAAACGGATGAAAATGGGGTCACGCACGATGCATTTAACGATCCAGAACTTAGATACCGCCAACGTTACGTGGATTTAACCGTAAATCCGCATGTAAAAGAGGTCTTTATAAAACGAACCAAAGTGTATAACGCAATGCGTTATTTCTTTAATAAGGCGGGTTATTTTGAAGTGGAGACTCCGGTATTGCAAGCGATTCCAGGAGGAGCTGCGGCAAGACCTTTTACGACGCATCACAATACACTAGATATTCCACTGTATTTACGAATTGCGAATGAACTCTATTTAAAGCGATTGATTGTCGGTGGTTTTGAAGGGGTTTACGAGTTTGCAAAGAATTTCCGGAACGAAGGAATGGATAGAACCCATAATCCAGAATTTACCATTATGGAAATCTACGTGGCCTACAAGGATTACAACTGGATGATGGACTTTACGGAGCAATTCCTAGAGTTTTGTGCTACAGAAGTGAATGGGGAACCCCAGTCCACTTTTGGTGAACATCAAATTTCTTGGAAAGCACCTTACCCTAGAGTTTCTATGACGGAGGCAATTTTAAAATATACAGGTTTTGATATTACAGGGAAAAGTGAACAAGAACTTCGTGAATTCGCTCAGTCCATTGGGATTGAAGTGGACGAAAGCATGGGGAAAGGGAAATTAATTGACGAGATTTTTGGCGAGAAATGCGAAGGGAATTTCATTCAGCCTACCTTCATTACAGATTATCCCGTAGAGATGTCGCCACTTACGAAAAAGCACCGATTCAAAGAAGGGCTAACCGAGCGTTTTGAATTAATGGTATGCGGAAAAGAACTTGCCAATGCCTATTCGGAACTAAACGACCCAATAGATCAAAGAGAACGATTTGAACAGCAGCTGTCCCTTTTAGAAAGAGGAGACGATGAGGCGATGTTCATTGATCAGGACTTCTTAAGAGCCCTCGAGTATGGAATGCCTCCTACGGCAGGACTTGGAATTGGGATGGACCGACTCGTTATGTTTTTGACAAACAATCAATCGATTCAAGATGTCCTATTCTTTCCACAAATGAGACCAGAAAAGGTGACCCCGACCGTAGAGCTAGGAGAGGACGAAACTCTCATTCTAGATCTTCTTAAAAAGGGACCGGAAAGCCAACCTTTGCAAGATCTTAAAGTGGCAAGCCAATTGTCAGGTAAAAAATGGGACAAAGCCACCAAGCTGCTTACCAAAAATAATCTCATTAAGATTGAAAAAATCGAAGAGGTATTAACAGCCACTCTCGTTTAAAATAAAATCAATAGTACGAACTGCTTCCTTGGGGAAGCAGTTTTTGTTTGTAGTGATCTCTTTTTTCTATTTGAAAGGATATTGGTGAAAAAACGATAGGTTCCTTTTTTCAACTTGTAAGGGATTTGGGATCTGAAAAGCACAAGAAAGAGGCCTATAAAATGAAAAGCTTGAGAGGAGGCTACTGCTTTTATCACATTTGTTTTGATATTGCCTTATTCAGGTCTAATTTTCCTTTGAAAAAAGCAATATTTTTCGTAAATTTGCTAGTCTTTGCATTTGAAAATGAAAGGCGAAGTAGACGAAAAAAGTTTAGTAATAAATTTAGGTTTTTAAATAGAATATGAGTCAAAAACAATATACAGCAAGCAGTATCCAAGCCCTTGAGGGGATGGAGCACGTGAGGATGAGACCCTCGATGTACATCGGCGATGTCGGTGCAAGAGGTCTACACCATTTGGTTTATGAAGTGGTCGATAACTCTATCGATGAGGCGCTAGCTGGACACTGTGATCGAATTGAAGTGGAGATTCATGAAGGGAATGGAGTTCTCGTGACCGACAACGGTCGAGGAATTCCTGTAGACTTTCACGAAAAGGAGCAAAAATCCGCCTTAGAGGTGGTTATGACTAAAATTGGTGCCGGAGGGAAATTTGATAAAGATTCCTACAAAGTATCCGGAGGACTTCACGGAGTAGGGGTTTCTTGTGTGAACGCTTTGTCGAACCAGTTAATTGCCACCGTTCACAGAGACGGAAAGATATACGAGCAAGAATATTCGCAAGGTAAAGCCTTAGCGGATGTAAAAGAAATTGGAACGGCCGACGATACAGGAACTACTGTGTTTTTTCAGCCAGACGATACCATCTTTCAGGAATTAGAATACAATTACGATACCCTAGCCACGCGTCTGCGTGAGCTTGCTTTCTTAAATAGAGGAATTACCATCACGCTAACCGACCAAAGAGAGAAGTTAGAAGACGGCAGTTACAAATCCGAAATTTTTCATTCGGAAGGAGGGCTAAAAGAGTTTGTTGAATACATCGATGGGAACCGTGAATCCATCATGGACAGTGTGATTTTCATGGAAGGGTCAAGAGATGACATCCCTGTGGAAGTAGCCATGCGTTACAACACGTCTTTTAATGAAAACTTGCACTCTTATGTAAACAACATTAATACCCACGAGGGGGGAACCCATCTTACAGGGTTTAGAAGAGCCCTTACGAGAACTCTTAAAAAGTTTGCAGATGAACTTGGACTTCCTGCCAAAGAAAAGGTAGAAATTACAGGGGATGACTTTAGAGAAGGTCTTACTGCAATTATTTCTGTCAAGGTGATGGAGCCTCAATTTGAAGGGCAAACCAAAACCAAATTAGGAAACTCGGAGGTGGCCGGTGCGGTGGATAAAATCGTCGGTGAAATGCTTACCAATTTCCTTGAAGAAAATCCAAACGAAGCCAAGCTAATTGTCCAAAAAGTAGTTTTGGCAGCCAAAGCAAGGCAAGCTGCGAAGAAAGCTCGGGAAATGGTTCAACGTAAATCTCCTTTGGGGGGATCTGGACTGCCTGGGAAATTAGCGGACTGTTCTTCAAAAGATCCTGTGATTTCTGAATTGTTCCTTGTCGAGGGAGATTCTGCAGGGGGAACCGCCAAGGCGGGTCGGGACCGACATTTTCAAGCGATTCTACCTTTGCGTGGGAAGATCTTAAATGTGGAGAAATCGATGCTTCATAGAGTGTACGACAACGAAGAGATTAAAAACATTTATACTGCGTTAGGCGTTTCTGTAGGAACTGAGGAAGATAGCAAAGCTCTGAATTTGAACAAACTTCGTTACCATAAAGTGGTGATCATGACCGATGCCGATGTCGACGGTGCGCATATTTCGACCCTGATTCTGACCTTCTTCTTCCGCTATATGAAAGAATTAATTGAACATGGGTATGTGTATATTGCTTCTCCACCGTTATACCTCGTTAAAAAAGGAAACAAAAAGCATTATGCTTGGGATGAGAAAGAAAGGGAAGAAAGAACCCTCGAGATAGCACCAGACGGGAAAGGAGTAGATATACAACGATACAAAGGTCTTGGAGAAATGAACGCAGAACAACTTTGGGATACGACAATGAATCCTGAATCTAGAACTTTAAAACAAGTGACCATTGACAATGCGGGGGAAGCAGATCGCGTCTTCTCTATGCTAATGGGAGATGAGGTGCCTCCACGTCGTGAGTTTATCGAGAAAAATGCAAAATATGCAAAGATCGACGTCTAAGATTTTGTCTTGTATGTTAAAACGATTGAATACAATGCTCTGCCTCGCGCAGAGCATTGTTTTTTTTCATTCGAATAGCCTTATTTTTTTGGAGCATTATTTGTATGACTTAGAAGGAAACCGAAATAAAAAATAAATATGAAATCAATCTTTATCTCCGCATTTGCACTAGGTATTGCCCTAGTGTCCTGTACGAAAACTTCTACCAGTGAAACCAATCAAGCCAGCGATACTCTCGCTGTCAAGAACCAAAGGATCGAGTTTGCTTACGATTCTCTTGTCGCGATGGACTCCCTCAATGTGAGTGATTCTGTGAGTGCGAAATTCAAGCAAAAAGTACTTGTGTTTACAGGACTCGATAAGCCTGTCCTGGATAGCTTATACAAATCAGAGCTTTACGATAGCATTGCACCGGATGTCGCGTATTCAAGACCCGAAGTACAAAGCCTACTAGAAGAAAGAAAAAGTCAGTATTATACCCAGACCAAAGCCGATGTTTTGGACTTTAGACCCGGCTCTCGTCAAGTTTGGGATCGAGTCTCTGAAATGAATGTGGTAGGAAATGAGAACGGATACCTTACGGTCCATTATACGGGGTACGGGTATACAGGAGGTGCGCATGGATACGCCTACGATTTGTATAAAGTGGTCGACATCGAAAATCAGAAAAGAGTAGAATTAAAAGACATCGTGGCACTCGACAAAGTAGATTGGAACAAGGTACTTCTAAAAGAAGCGGACGAAAGAAAAGAAAATTTCTTTGAGCCTGAGAAATTGTCTTACAACAAGAATTTTTTCTTCGATGAGAAAGGACTTAGCTTTACCTACAACCAGTACGAGATTGCAGCCTATGTGTATGGCATCATAACAATCACGGTTCCGTACGCGGCTATTTCTTCAGCTCTTACTCCTGAGTTTAAAGAGAGAATGGGAATTCAGTAGTAGGGTTGATCTTACTCAAAAATATCAAGTAAAAATCGTACTTTCCACCCATGGATCGCACCGTATTTATTATCAATCCGTTTTCGGCCAAAAGGCAGTCGGATTTGTTTATCAAAAAGCTTAAAACAAAGGTAGACCCTTTGCATTACTACCTTTCTGAGTCGGTCGAAAAGACTGCTGAGTTTATTTTGGAAACGAAAGATCAGTATGACGTGTATGTGGCCGTCGGAGGGGACGGCACCATTGCGTCAGTGGCCAAAAGTTTAGTGCACTCCTCTAAAATATTAGCGGTGTTTCCAGCAGGATCCGGCAATGGATTTTCGAATGAAACACACTTTAATACGAACCTGGAGGTGCTCTTGCAAAAACTTAAGGCGCGTAAGAGCCGTAAAATTGATACCTTTAAAATAGGTCCATATTTGTCGATCAACGTGTCTGGAGCAGGATTAGATGCCCGCGTTGCAAAAGAATTTGAAAACACAACCCGAGGGTTTAAAAACTACATTAAAGTCACGCTTAAAACTTTTTTCAATTACCGCCCAATTCATGTGGTTTTCCATACGAAGGAGTTAGTGAAATACAGTGGAGAATATATGATGCTCAATCTAGCTAATACTCGGCAATTTGGTAATTTCGCGTACATAGCGCCGAAAGCAAGCAAAAGCGATGGTCTTGTCGATCTCGTACTGGTTAAGAAATTCCCTTTACCGTACACCCTATTGTTTGCTTTTCGATTGTTTACCAAAGCCTTGAAACAAGACTCCTATCTAACCTACGTTCCCATATCAAAAGCGGAGTTCTCCCTAGATACCACGGTTTTTCAAATGGATGGCGAATTTGTAGAACTGAATTCACCCATAGAGATTGAAGTCTTGCCTCAGAGTTTGAATATTCTGATTTAATCCTTTATTCTCGTGAAACGGAATCGTCTCCTCGAGAATCAGCAACCCCTACGGCGCTTCCATCTTCTTGTACCGCTATGATTTCAGTTCTGCCGATCTGGTTGACCGTTTTAAATACATAATTCTTGGATTCTAGAACCTTTAAAGGCGCTGTATTAAATCCTTTTTCTACTTGCACCGATTCGGGTAACCATTGGTGGTGGAATTTCGGTGCATTTACGGCGCGGTTTGGAGAAAGTTTAAAATCAATCAATCCGACAATTGTTTGGTACACGGAAGTGGGTATTGTAGTGCCCCCGGGAGTTCCTACCACTAAAAAGGGTTTGTTATCTTTTAAAACGATAGTGGGTGTCATAGAAGAAAGCATCCGTTTGCCAGGTTCAATCGCGTTGGCTGCGCCTCCCACAGCACCAAACATATTGGGAACACCGGGTTTGATGGAGAAATCGTCCATTTCATTATTGAGTAGAAACCCCGTTCCTGGCGCGATGACTTTGCTTCCATAAAGTCCGTTTAATGTGGTGGTCACAGACACGGCATTGTGATCCCGATCGAGGATGGAAATATGCGTGGTTTCCGTGCTTTCTGCAGGCTGCTTAATAATTTCTCCCACCTCCGCACTTGGTGTGGCCAAAAGGGGATTGAACGACTTCCATCGTTCTTTCAGATAGCTCTTTGAAATAAGACGCTCGGTGGGATCTTTGACAAAAGCTGGATCCCCCATAAATTCTGCTCGGTCTGCGTACGCGCGACGCTGCGCTTCAATCATAACTTGCATGGCTTCTGGCGATTGAAAACCCATTTGATCTAAATGGGCAAAGGAGCTCATTCTTAGCATTTGAGCTAAAAGAATTCCGCCGCTAGAAGGCAGGGGCATGGTGAGTATTGAGTATCCTTTATAGTCGAACTCCAAAGGAGTTCTAAAGACTACTTTATAATTTTTCAGATCGTCAAGAGATAGTATTCCTTTTTGCAACTGAACTCCTTTTGCGACCTTTTCAGCGGTCGCTCCCTCATAAAAACCTTTGGCTCCCTCTTTCTTTATTAACTTTAACGTGGTGGCTAGATTTTTCTGAATCAAAAGGTCGCCTGGCTTCCAAGGCTCTTTTTTCACCAGAGCAATGGGATGAGAGTTGTGTTTTAGAAATTGCTCGCGATGTGCATTGAGTAAATCTGCTTCCCTTTTGGTGATGGCAAATCCTTTTTCGGCAAGTTCAATGGCAGGGTCGATTAGTTTTTCCATCGGCAAGTTTCCATAGGGAAGGGTTGCAAACATACCCGCAACAGAACCGGGAATGCCGATGGCTAGACCTCCGTCTTGAGACAAGCTCGTGT
This sequence comes from Chryseobacterium sp. A301, assembly GCF_054489425.1. Lineage (NCBI taxonomy): Bacteria > Pseudomonadati > Bacteroidota > Flavobacteriia > Flavobacteriales > Weeksellaceae > Chryseobacterium > Chryseobacterium sp. A301. The sequence continues at coordinate 162,854 of NZ_JBTMWY010000003.1, read as the reverse complement.
CCGCATTTCCGCTTGAATCCAAATACATGTCCTTTGTGGATTTTTCGGGCGCTGTTTCTCGAAAATCAATTGTGAATTTTTCACCTGTGTTTTTCATTCCAACCAAAAAACCACCGCCGCCAAGATTCCCCGCCTGAGGATAAACTACGGCAAGAGCCAGTTGCGTAGCAATGGACGCATCGAATGCGTTCCCTCCCTCTCGAAGGATTTTGGCTCCCACTTCGCTTGCTAGCGGATGGGCGGAGACGACTAGCCCTTTGTTTTTTACATGGATTTCCTTGTAGATCGTATGCTCAGTGGCCTGTCCAAAGGCGAGAGTAGAAACAAGGGTGAAGAGAAAAAGTAATTTTTTCATGAATTCAAATCGTTTTTAATCGCTTCTAAGGAGAAACGGATGGATAAAGATAAGAAGAAGTTTGAAAAAGGTATTAAAAAAAGGCAAAATCCAAAAAGCAGTGGTTTTTCTGGACAGATCGGGTTGAAATCATCGCCTACATAAGGCTTTGAAAGGTTTTGCTTTTTTTATAGGGCGTAATTTTCTACTTTTGTAAGAATAACTAATCAATTAAACTAATCCCCCGATGCAGGAAAAAATTCTTATTACAGGCGCTTTAGGTCAGATAGGTACAGAACTTACCAACCGTTTGGTTAGCCTATACGGAAAAGAAAATGTAGTCGCTTCTGGTCTTGATCGATTCGACAAAAATTTGACCTCCGCAGGCTTTTACGAGCGAATGGACGTGACCAATACCCAACTCATGCGACAAGTGATCCAGGAATATGAAATCACAACCGTATACCATTTAGCATCCTTGCTCTCGGGAACTTCCGAAAAACAACCTTTGTTTGCGTGGAAGCTCAATTTGGAGCCGCTCATTAATTTATGCGAAATGGCCAAAGAAGGACTTCTTAAAAAGATATTTTGGCCGAGTTCCATTGCTGTTTTCGGAAAAGGAATTCCCAAAACAGACGTAGGACAAGACGTAGTGCTCAATCCAACCACGGTTTATGGAATTTCTAAACTGGCAGGAGAGAAATGGTGTGAGTATTATTTTGACAAGTACGGAGTGGATGTACGAAGCATACGGTATCCAGGTCTTATCTCTTGGAAAACCCCAGCAGGAGGAGGAACGACAGATTACGCAGTAGAAATATTCTACGAAGCGGTTGAAAATGCAAAGTACACGTCCTTTATAAAAGAAGATACGGCGATGCCCATGCTGTACATGGACGATGCAATCAATGCTACTCTTCAGTTAATGCAAGCCGAAAAAGAATCCCTTAGCGTGAGAACTTCTTATAATCTCGGAGGGATGTCCTTTACACCGGCGGAACTTGCAGAGGTGATCAAGAAAGAAATTCCTGAATTTGAGATTTCTTACAAACCTGATTTCCGACAAGAGATTGCGGACTCTTGGCCTGCTTCCATTGATGACCGTACTTCGAAAGAGGATTGGGGACTTCACTATGAATTTGGCATTGAAGAAATGGCTAGCGACATGATCAAAAACTTAAGGAATAAACTTAAAAAGTAATCCAAAATATACTTTAAGTACTCAAAAGTAAAATATTAAAAATCAGTTAATTAATAGAATTAACTGATTTTTACTTTAAGTAATGATAGTTTGTGTAAGGAATTTAATTTTAGCTCATCGTTTTGCCAAAACCTGCAATTTTAGACTCTTTTGTTTACCGTATTTTTGTGCATTTCTCACAGCATTTATGTTCTTGCAGGGCAAGCTTTTTTATTCATTTTAGGATTTCCAGTGGAAATTTATCCTCTGCAAATGACAAGGGATTGCGTTGAGGTTGAAAGATTCTTTTGCAAGTTTCATGGGCTTTGTTGTCGATATTATTTTTCAGAGTAAAACCAAATCAATCCTTTTTAAGGAAATACCTTATCTTTGCCGAGTAAAACATGAGAGAAGAACTGCACAAGTTCTTTTTTTTTAACTCTACTCCATGAATTTAACTTTCGCCGATTTCGATTTACCAGAGAAAATATTAGATGTTCTTGCGGATCTCGAACTTTTTGAACCCACACCCATCCAGACAAGAAGTTTCAAACCGATCTTATCGGGAAGAGACGTGATGGGCATTGCGCAAACCGGAACGGGGAAAACCCTAGCGTATTTACTACCTACTCTCAAACAGTGGAAGTATAACAAAAACGGCAATCCTACACTGCTTATTCTGGTTCCTACAAGGGAACTAGTGGTTCAAGTCGCTGAAATTGTTGAGAATTTAACTCAAAATTTATCGGCAAGAGTCATTGGGATTTATGGAGGTAAGAACATAAATACGCAGAAGAAGTTATTTAATACGGGCTGTGATATTTTAGTTGGAACTCCAGGACGGGTGATGGATTTAGCGATTGACAATGCAATTTCGCTAAAAGAGGTCCAAAGACTGATCATTGATGAGTTCGACGAGATGCTTAATTTAGGTTTTAGACCGCAGCTTACGCATATCTTCGAAATGATGCGAGAAAAAAGGCAAAACATCCTCTTCTCAGCTACCATGACGGAAGCTGTAGATGATATGCTTGCCGAATATTTTGCGGGTCCAATGGAGATCTCACTGGCTAAATCAGGAACACCGCTCGAAAAAATTGAGCAAAGCGCCTACAAAGTAGAGAATTTCAATACGAAATTTAATCTCCTAAAGCATTTGCTTGAAACGAGCGAGGATCTTTCCAAGGTTCTTATATTCACGAATAACAAAAGACACGCAGACCTTCTATTTTCTAAAATAGAGGAAGTATTGCCGGAAGAATTTGATGTAATCCACTCCAACAAATCTCAAAATTATAGGCTTCGAGCCATGAAACGCTTTGAGGATCAAGAAGTAAGAGGGTTAATTACTACGGATGTTATGGCTAGAGGGCTTGATATCTCGGACATTACCCACGTAATCAACTTTGAGGTTCCTGCAGTACCCGAGCAGTACATTCACAGAATTGGACGTACGGGTCGTGCCGATAAAGATGGGAAAGCCATTACGTTTTATACCAAAAAAGAAGAGCCGCAGCTTCTTGAGATCGTGGTTCTAATGGACAAAGAACTCCTCGAGATGGAATTTCCAAAAGAAGTAAAAGTAAATCCGAAGAAAATCGCATCCGAAGAGGACGAAGTCAAAATGAAGAATGCGCACACGGTGAAAATACAAGAAGGAGGTGGCGCCTTTCATGAAAAAAAGGAAAAGAACAGGAAAATCAACCTAGGAGGTCCAAGCAAGCGTAAAGTCCCAAAATCCAAACCCGGTGCAAACCGTGCACAGGCCAAAGCAAAATCCAAAGCAAATAGGAAAAAATAATTCCCCTATTGCTTTGATTCTTTGTAACCGTCCTTTGCTACATTTATTTTAGATAGGGAGCAATGACCTTCGCCCAATTCTGGTAGCCTTTTGGATTTAAATGCAAAAGGTCTTTCAAAAAGAGTTCGGTTCGAGGGTTTCCATCTTTGTCCTCAATCGAGGGGTTAATTTCAATATAGGAAGAGTTCTCTTTGCTTTCTACAAACTGTTTGATTAGAGCATTTCCTTTTTCCATTTCAGGCCACAGCGATTCGCGACTCGGTGAATGTTTCATGGATAGGTAATCGATTTGAGCCTCAGGATACCTCGTACGAAGGGTATTGTAAAGCGTTTCAAATCTTTCTCGTACTTGCTCTGCTTTTGCAGGTTCTACATCGTAGGCAATGTCATTTTCTCCACAATACACCAGTATTTGTTTGGGCGTGGGAACCTCTAGAAGTTCCTTAATATAAAAATTTACGTCGACAAGTCTTGACCCTCCAAACCCGAAATTAATGAATTTTTTAGTCGGGAAATAGTCTCCAACATCTTGCCACATGGTAAAGGATGAACTGCCTAGCAACAGAATGGCATCAGAAGGCAGGTTTTCAGTGGTTTTCTTTGAATTAAGCGATTGGATATCAGACCAAAAGGCGGGCTTCTCCTGCGTAAAGGCAAATGTAAAGCATAGCAGTAATAGAAAGGAGATGTATTTTTTCATTTTTATTTATTTTTGCTCTTCGGCGTAGGTTAATAACTATTTTCGACAATTTTTCGAGCGATTTCAGGGGTTAAATCCTTTCGTTCGCCCTGCAATAGCCAACCTCGGTCGGTAAAAGCTTTCTCCACCTTCTCGCCCGAGTCTTGAAAATCGTTTGTGTACTCTGATAATTTGGTTTGAATGTCTAAGGAATGGAAGAACTCTTCTAATTTTTCAATTCCCTGCTTTGCTTTCTCTTCAAGTGAACCTTGCGTTATATTCCAAACACGCTCGGCATATTGCGCTAGTTTTTCTTTCTTGTTTTCAAACATAGTTCGATAGTGTGAGGGGGCAATAATGGCAAGTGTTCTTGCGTGGTCAATTCCATACTGCGCTGTCAGTTCATGCCCTATGGCATGTACAGACCAATCCGTAGGTACCCCCTTTGCAATGAGTCCGTTAAGCGCCATCGTGCAGGCCCACATGAAATCGGATGCGTTCTTATAATCAAACGGACCTTTTAATAGAGGAGTGCTAACTTCTTGAAGCGTTAAGAGAATGCTTTCGCTAAAGCGATCTTGTAGTTTTGCATCCGTAGGGTAGGTGAGGTATTGTTCTAGAACGTGGGTGTAGGCATCTGCTATTCCGTTGGCAATTTGTCTTGTGGGTAGAGATTTAATGACTGTCGGGTCAAGCACAGAGACCGTAGGAAAGAGACCCGGACCCCCAGAAGATAATTTTTCGTTCGTTTCTTTTCTTGAAATCACATATCCGGAATTCATTTCGGATCCTGTGGCAGGAAGCGTTAAAACGGTGGCGAACGGTAACGCCTCATTTGTATGGGTGCGAACCCGCTTACTCACAAGGTCCCAAGGTTCCCCTTTGTAGCACGCTGCCGCGGCAAGAAATTTCGTGCCGTCAATCACAGAGCCTCCGCCCACGGCAAGCAAATAATCAATCGAGTTCGATTTAATCACTTTTAAAGCCTCTAAAAGTACCGAATACTCGGGATTGGCAGGAATGCCTTGGAATTCAAGAACCTCATGGGATTTCAGTGCCGATTTCACTTGATCGTAAATTCCATTTTTCTTAATACTGCCGCCTCCATAGAGAATTAAAACCTTTGCGTCTGCAGGAATTTCCCTTGCTAGGTTTTCAATTTGTCCTTCCCCGAATAAAATCTTCGTCGGATTTTTATAGTCAAAATTTAACATTGTATCTTTTTGTTCAAAATTACGAAGTATTTTTAAGAATCTGTGGCATCCCTCGGTGTTTTTTAAAATCTTATTAAACCATTATTACTATACTACAACTATATAAGAACTATAGTAGAAGTTTATTAATAGATACGATTGGAAGTGGACTGAAAGTGTATGCATTAAATCATGGAATCTAGGAAAGTCTTAAGATTTTTTACGCTCTTGCGAGGCTAATTTCGATGTTCAATTCGAGGAGGGTTTTTCGTCTTTCCGGCAGTTCGACAGCGCATTTATCCTTTCAGTTCCAGGTATAGAAAATCAAGGGAGAAAATCCAAAGAAAATTTTCATACTTGCCTTAATAAACGTATTTTTGAGCAATTAAGACAGATACGTCGAAGGACGAACAGCAAAAAAAGAGCAAAAGATGAAAAAGATTCAAATGGTTGATCTCCAGAGTCAATACTTTAAAATAAAACCGGAAGTAGATAATGCGGTTCTAAACGTAATGAAGTCAGCAGCGTTTGTAAACGGTCCTGAAGTGGAATGGTTTCAAAAAGAACTGGAAGAATATTTAGAAGTGGGCCACGTGATTCCTTGTGCAAACGGGACAGACGCATTGCAAATTGCGTTAATGGCTTTAGGTCTTAAAGAAGGAGATGAGGTGATTACAGCAGATTTTACTTTTGCTGCTACGGTGGAGGTAATTCATTTGTTGAAATTGAAAGCGGTGCTGGTCGATGTGAATTACAATACGTTTACCCTAGATCCTGAGGCTGTGAAAAAAGCCATCACTCCTAAAACCAAAGCCATCATCCCTGTGCATTTGTTTGGACAATGCTGTGAGATGGAATCGATACTAGAAATTGCAAAAGCAAACCAGCTTTACGTCATTGAGGACAATGCCCAAGCCATTGGAGCAGAGTATACCTTCGCAAACGGTGATGTGAAAAAATCGGGTACCATGGGAACTCTTGGAACCACCTCTTTCTTTCCCTCCAAGAACCTAGGTTGTTACGGAGACGGGGGTGCATTGTTTACCCAGGACGACGATTTAGCTTATAAAATTCGAGGCATTGTCAACCACGGTATGTACGAACGTTATTACCATGACGAGGTGGGTGTGAATTCTCGATTGGATAGCATTCAAGCGGCCGTACTTCGTCGCAAACTACCCAATTTAGATTTGTACAATGAGGCTCGCCGAAAAGCAGCGGATTATTACGACGAGGCATTTAAAGATCATAAGTCTGTTTTAATTCCAGCACGAAATGAGAATTCGTCTCATGTTTTTCATCAGTATACGTTAAGAGTGACAAACGGCAAAAGAAATGAACTTCGTGAATTCCTAGCCGAGAAGGAGATTCCTGCCATGATTTATTATCCAGTTGCCCTTCGCAAACAAAAAGCATACTATCAACCTAGCAATGACGAAGATTTCGTTCACACAGACCGTCTTTTAGACGAGGTGATTTCGCTTCCGATGCATACGGAACTGGATGACGAGCAACTGAAATACATTTGTGATAGTATTCTAGAATTTTTTAATTAAAGAACATACACGATGGCAATTTTAGTGACCGGTGGACTCGGATATATTGGTTCGCACACAGTGGTTGAACTTCTAAATTCTGGTTTTGAGGTCGTAATCGTGGACGATTTGTCCAACTCTGAGAAGTTTATCCTTGATAATATTGAAGAAGTTAGTGGGAAAAGACCGGTGTTTTATCCCTTTGATTTAAAACGACGAGAATTGCTAAGCCAGCTTCTCGATGCGCATACCATTGAAGGCTGTATCAACTTTGCGGCCTTTAAGGCGGTAGGAGAGAGTCAAGTGAAACCCATGGACTATTATGAAAACAATTTGTTTTCACTGCTCAATCTCTTGCAAGAATTTAAAGAGAGAAATATGGGTAATTTTATCTTTAGCTCTTCCTGTACTGTGTATGGGCAAGCAGATCAAATGCCCATAGAAGAATCCACTCCGCTTAAAACCCCAGAGAGTTCCTACGGGAAGACCAAACAGATGGGAGAAGAGATATTGATGGATTTCGCTCGAGCGCACCAGCGCAAAGTATCCTTACTTCGGTATTTTAATCCAATTGGAGCTCATCCCTCAGCAAAACTTGGCGAACTTCCAATAGGAATTCCTAATAATTTAGTGCCGTTTGTCACGCAAACTGCTGCTGGAATTCGCGAAAAACTACTGATCTACGGAGACGATTACCCAACCCCAGATGGAACCGCAATACGTGATTATATCTACGTGGTGGATTTAGCCAAAGCGCACGTGGCAGCCTTGCAAAAGTTAATGCAGAACCCTAACTCCACCGTGCTTGATATTTACAATTTAGGAACAGGCAAAGGATCCTCAGTTTTGGAAGTAGTGCATGCGTTTGAAGAGGCAAATTCAATCAAGGTACCCTATGAAATCACCGCTCGTAGAGCAGGCGATATTACTTCTGCTTATGCGGATGCGTCTAAGGCAGAACGTGAATTAAATTGGAAAGCAAATACCTCTCTGCGCGATGCGCTTAAAACAACATGGGAGTGGCAAAAATACCTCAAATCGAGAGCAAGTGATAGCAGTGGGATATCTTTTTAATAGAAAACTCACTCTTCCTACAAATACGAAAACTGGCCTAGAGAGATTCTCTAGGCCAGTTTTGTTTTCCTTTAGCATGAGCTTGCTAAAGCATTTGATTACATCGGTGGCATTTCGTCTTCGCCAGCCTCTGCATTGCTATTAATGTCTTTCTTTCTCTTAGGTTGATCCACTCGGTCTCCTTCTCTAAATCGATATGTAAAGGATAGAGAGAATTGTCTAGGCTGCCATTGCATGTAAGATTCTCTTTGGAATCCGTCTCCGTACGTAAAGTTCGTTCTGTTTCTAGTATTGAAGATGTCTTGGATGTTAAAGCTAAACGTACCGTTTCCGTTCCAAATCGTTTTGGAAGCTCCTAAATTAAGAGCGTACATTGCATCTCTTTTGGAAGTGTCTGTTTCTTCTCCTCCTCTGTAGAATCCTTGCAATTGTACATTAAGAGTCTTGTCAATTTTAAACGTGGTATTAAGTCTAGCTCTTTGTGAGAATCCTTTTCCGTTAAAGGACATCGAAGTGGGAGTTTCAACACCGTCAATTAGGGTTGTATAATTAAATTCTCCTTCAGAACGGTATCCATAGAGGTCTAAACTACCCATTAGCTTTAACCAGCTGAAAGGATCGTAAGTAAAGTTCATGTCTAAACCGTAGCGATCTTCGAATCCGATATTGTAGGGTTTGGTTTCAAATCTTTGACGCTCGAAATTGTAAATGTTGACCATTTGCGTTTCGTCTTTTTCGTGATTGTAATAAAGCGTCGGGTTGAAGGTTATTTTTGATTTTTGGAAACTGTACCCAAATTCAAAAGAGTCTACATAGGAAGGGTTCAAGTCTGGGTTTCCGCTAAAGATGTTGTCACTGTCGTTGTAACTGTTAAACGGAACTAGGAACCAAGATCTGGGTCTGTTAATCCGTTTTGAGTAGTTTAATAACAACTGATTGTTTTCGGTTAGATTGTAGCTTAAAAACACAGAAGGGAAGAAGTTGCTGTACGATTTACTAATGGCCGGTTCTGTATTGGTGAGACTTCTAAAATCCACGTCAATTTTTGAAAGCTCCGTTCTTAAACCAAGTTGGTATGCGAAATTGTCTCCAATTTTGCTTTTGAATTGAGCGTAAAATGCATTGAACATTTCTTTGTAGTTCGTCACGGATGTGAAATCAGGATTCACGACGCCTTCGTTCCATACAGCGTAATCGTAATCGTTGTTACGAGAGTCAAAACGGTATCCCGCCTCAATTTTTGAATACTCTCCGATCGGAAGCTCATAATCTACTTTTGCGACCACAGAGCGGTTTTTTGTTTCTTGAGCCGTTTGGTCCATTGTATTATACGCTGGAATTCTGGTTTCAAAAATATCGCTTGAGTTCGTGGACTCGTTATTTTGAAGACTTACCGAGGCAGCGATTGTGGATCCTTTGTCCCCAATCTCGTGGTCAATACCAAAATCCGCTTGGAAGGCGTTGTTGTTATTAATTCCACTAGTTCTTCTTTCTTTGCTGATCGGATACTGCGCCGTTGCGTTGTCCCTTGTAATTCCACTGTAATCACTTTCTGTTGAGATTACACTTTCGTTTTCTCCTTCGTAATGACGAAGAGTTACCGACCCGTTTACAGACGTTCGATCCGATAGGTCATAAACCAATCCAGCCGTACCGTTGTAATTTTTCATTTCGTTGTTGGTCACGGTATTGCTGTTGGAACGTAGAAGTTGATATAGGGTACCTCGATCGTCAAAGGTCGCATTGTTATAGCTGTTTCCTTCTGATTTACGGTATCCTCCTCCGCCATTTAGGAACCAAGTCGCGTTCCCACGTCTCCAGCTTAAATTGGTATTAAGACTCGTGTTAGGCAAGTACCCTAGCGTTCCGGTTACACTCCCGTTAAATCCAATTCTCTTGTTCTTCTTTAAGATGATATTTAAAATCCCTGCGGTTCCAGAGGCTTCGTATTTAGAAGAAGGGTTGGTAATGACTTCAATTCGATCAATCTGATCTGCAGGAATGGTTTGAAGAGCATTCGCCCCGTCGTCAATTCCTAGTAAAGCGGACGGTTTTCCGTTAATTAAAAAACGAATGTTTGAGTTTCCTCTCATGGAGACTGTTCCATCGGTATCCACAGAAACAGAAGGAACGTTTTGAAGAACATCCTGCAAGTTTCCTCCTTTGCTAATCACGTCGCTAGATGGATCGTAAGTTCTCTTGTCTAGTTCCACCTTATAAGGTTTTGTGGTGGCGGTCAGAGTAATTCCCTCAATGTTGGCTGTAGGCGCCATGGTCATGTTGCTTTCAGGTTCTAAAACGATCGATCCTAGGACCCCAGCATTTAGGGTTCGTCCTGAAGATACGTACTTTTTAAAGTCGATAGCCTCGACCGTGATATCGAAAAGTCCTGGGACGATTTGAAGCTCGTAATGACCGTTTTCATCGGTCAGCGTAGCATCGCTATATAATAAATCGCTCTTGCTAGAGAATGCAATTGAAGCATAGGGTACGGGGTTGTTTGCCTTGTCCACTACATTTCCGCTGACACTTACTTTTTCTTGTGCAAAGGCAAAAGCGGCCGCCGAAAGTAAAAGAGTTAACCCCAGAGTTTTTCTGGTTAGTTTTTGAGTAATTTCTGTCTGAATCATCAAGTTAATTTTACGCAAAATTCAAGTGAATTTTGTTAGTTCTACATGTAAATAAGAGTAATTTTAATTTGCACGGATCGTTCCCGATTTCCGTACTACCCCCATTAGACGTAAGAATCCCCTAAATGTTAAAAACAAAAATTCTTAAAATGTGTTAAAGTTTATTTTGATGCGGTTTGTCGATCAAGCCACTGCTGGTAATTTCGCGCATTTTGGGCATGTTCGATGTCGCTCGAAGTGAAACGATGGAGTCCAGGACGCTGAGGATCAGCGGCCATGAAGATGTATCCGTGTGATTCTGGATTTAGTACTGCATCAAGAGAAGATTTATCCACCACGCAAATCGGACCGGGCGGAATTCCTTCGTTCGCATACGTATTGTAGGGAGAGGGGTAGCGAAGATGTTTATAATAGACACGTTTGATCTCAGTTTGGAACCCTGTGTCTTTTCGGTGCGCATAGATTACGGTGGGATCGCTTTGAAGTTTCATTCCTTTTCGGTAGCGATTTAAATAGAGTCCTGCAATGGTTTTTTGTTCGTCTGGTTTTCCTCCTGATTCTTTGTAAACAATCGAGGCAAGAGCGTAGATTTGATTTCGTGTTAACCCAAGGGCTTTTTCTTTTGCGATTCTCTCAGGAGTCCAAAAGGAATTGTACTGGGTTTCAAATCGCTCAAAAAATTCTTGTGGGGACACGGTCCAAAAGAAATTATAAGAATCGATTAAGAAGTATTTTTTTAAATCCTCGGCATTCGAAAGTCCTTTGGATTTTGCAATTTTATCAAATTCTCTAATGAACGTTAGCGAATCGGCCTGTGTTTTTCTCGCCACACGCCCCATCATTTGGTATACATCACTAAAATCTCCAATTCGGAATGTAATGTCTACTTGGTTCCCATTTTTAAGCATTTGAACCAACTCTTGAGAGGTTTTTCCTTCCACTACTTTATATCGGCCGGCGTGATGTCTTTTTTCCAAATCCTCCTTTTTGGCCACTTTTTCGAAGCGATCCATGTCTTGGATAAAGGGTCGAATGCTGTCTAGGATTTGTGCGTAGGAAGCGTTACTTGCCACATGAAAGTACCCTTCTTTTTTTACATTATTGGTCTTGAAATTTAAAAAATATTGAACTCCCCAGAAGGCAAGTAGAACCAGGACGAGGGCAAGAATTAGTTTGCTGTTTTTTTTCATTCGATTAAATTAAAAAGATCCTTACAATTGAATTTCTGTTTTAAAAACTCTAAGGGCAGGACCCTCTAACCAAATGTTAGAAAATTCAGTGCCATTCTTTTCCGCCTTTACGACTAATTCTCCTCCTTTAACTTTTATATTTACCTTTTCCAGATCCTGGTCTTGTAAATAGGTGAGGGCTGCGGCTGTGACTCCCGTTCCACAGCTATAAGTTTCGTCTTCGACCCCTCGTTCGTACGTCCGAACAAAGAGAGAATTGGTTCCTAAAACTTGCACAAAATTCACATTAATTCCCTGGGATTTAAACAGATCGGAATTTCGAATTTGACGACCCTTCTCAAAAACAGGGTACTCTTCTAACTTCTCTACGTAGGTTACGTAATGAGGGGAGCCTGTGTCCACAATGCTTGCCTTTTCTAGCGTCTGAATTTCCTTTACATCAATCATCTTTAAAGTGACAATGTCTCCGGCGATAGAAGCCTCGTGGTGTCCGTCAATGGCGCTAAATTTACACTGCTCCTGAATAATTCCTAAATCCCTTGCAAAGGCAACAATGCATCTACCTCCGTTCCCGCACATCGTGCTTTCACTGCCGTCTGCATTGTAATACACCATTTTAAAATCCAAAGCCTCATCCTCTTCCAGAAGGATCAGCCCGTCTGCTCCAATTCCGAACCTTCGATCGCACCATTTCGCAATGAGTGCTTTGTTTTCTTTAGGAAAACCGCCCTGGCGGTGATCCACAAGAATAAAATCATTGCCGGTTCCTTGGTATTTGTAGAATGTAAATTGAGCCATCTTATATTATGCTATTGAGGGGGTAAATATACTAAAAAGTAGAGTTTTATTGGGGCGATGACTCTAGTGTAGTAGAGGTTTTGCTTAATGCTGCGCTTTTTTTCCACTCCAGATAGCCGATTACGGCCATTAGCGTGAAAACAAAATATTGGAAGGAGGTAATTGCAAGTCCTTTATAGATGAAAATAGGAATGCAAATTAAATCCCCTAGAATCCAGAAAATCCAATTTTCTACCTTTTGTTTGGCCATGAGCCACATTCCCACTAAAAAGACAGAGGTCGTAAAGACATCAAGCCAATTGGCCCAATCCAAATGGTAGAGTCCCAAGGAGACTCCCTCAGTAGAGAAGCCCTGGTCAATGGCCGGTTTGTAATAGTAAACGAGGGTCACAAGCACGAGGCTGAGAAGAAAAAGTCCAAAACTAAAAATCCACTCCTTTTTCGAAGTCCTTTTTACTTCAATGTGCACGTGATCATTTGAATTTTGGTACCAAAGAATCCAGCCGTATACGCTCATAAATGTATAATAGACATTGATCATCATGTCGCCCAAAAGTCCGAAGACAAAAAGAATGTACACATACATTGCAGTGGAAATAATTCCTGTGGGATACACCCAAATGTTTTTTTTAATGGAGAAGAAAACACTGAGAAGACCAAAGAATGCGGCTAGTATTTCAAGCACGATCTGGTAGGCTTCATAACTTTCGTAGGGGGAGATTAAAAGTTCGTAGAAATTCATTAGTCAAATATATTAGAATTTCTTTGAAATTGAATTATCAAACATCCGCAAAAGGGCAAATTCCTTAATCGAAACCAAAGAAATTATTCAATACCCTTCCCTCAATTTTTTTTCAATAATAATGGGATAAAATAGTTAATAGTTCGTAAAAATTTATACTTTTGGAAAATCAAAATATTTAAACATGTCAAATTTGTGGAGGACTAAACCTCTTAATCAACTATTAGCAGAGGCAGAGGAGTCTGAAAAAGGACTTAAGAAAACACTAACCGCAAGTTCCCTTGTAGCCCTAGGGATTGGTGCAATTATCGGTGCTGGATTGTTTTCGATCACCGGAATGGCAGCAGCCAACCATGCAGGGCCTGGAATTATGGTGTCCTTCATCATCGCTGCGTTGGGTTGTGCCTTCGCAGGATTGTGTTATGCAGAATTTGCCTCTATGATTCCTGTGGCCGGTAGTGCTTATACCTATTCGTACGCCACTATGGGTGAATTTATCGCCTGGATTATCGGTTGGGATCTTGTTTTAGAATATGCGGTGGGTGCTGCTACGGTCGCCTCGAGTTGGTCGGGGTATTTAGGAAAGTTCTTTTCCAATTTTGGAGTCGCACTCCCCGAGAGATTTATGATGACCCCCTTTGATATTACTTCCGCAGGAGAAGCCGGTCTGGTCAATTTGCCGGCTGTGTTTATTGTGGTGATTATGTCCCTGGTGCTCATCAAAGGAACCAGTGAATCCGCATGGGTCAATGGAGCGATCGTGATCTTGAAGGTAGCCATTGTGATTATCTTTATTGTCATTGGATTTAATTATATCAAACCTGAGAATTTAACTCCGCTAATTCCGGAGAATACCGGAAAATTTGGAGAATACGGCTGGTCGGGAGTCATACGGGCGGCGGCCATTGTTTTCTTTGCCTATATAGGCTTTGATGCAGTTTCCACTGCAGCGCAGGAAACCAAAAATCCGAAGAAAGCCATGCCTATTGGGATTTTAGGATCGCTTATTATTTGTACTGTACTCTATATCGTGTTCGCTTATGTGATGGTAGGAGTCGTGCATTACAAAGAATTTACCGCCGGTGGCGGTGGCGATCACTTAGCGCCTGTGGCCATTGCCATTGAAGCGATGGGTGACGTCGTAAATGGAGTGGTGGTTCCTGCTTATCCTTGGCTTAACACCTCTATTATCGTAGCGATTTTGCTTGGATATTCTTCCGTGATCCTTGTGATGTTAATGGGACAAAGCCGTGTGTTCTACTCCATGAGTAAGGACGGACTGCTTCCCAAAGCGTTTTCAGAAATACATGAAAAATTTAGAACTCCATTTAAAGCCAATTTGTTTTTCCTTGTGTTTGTGAGTCTATTTGCGGCTTTCATTCCGGGACGAGTGGTAGGAGAGATGACCAGTATTGGAACTCTATTTGCCTTTATCTTGGTTTGTGTGGGTGTACTTGTGATGCGTAAAACGCAGCCCGATGCGCCTCGTGGATTCCGAACTCCTTTGGTTCCCCTTATTCCAATTCTTGGTATTTTGGTATGTTTTGGAATGATGGCTTTCCTTCCTTTTGACACCTGGATTCGACTTGTGTGCTGGATGATGATTGGTCTGGATGTGTATCTATATAGAGGAATTCGTAATTCCTTCCTTGGAAAACAGAATGAAACGACGCACGATCCTAAAAATTATCGAATTACAGCGCTTTCAGGTGTGATTTTAACCCTTGCATTAGCGGTTCTCACATACCTGCATCATCAAAATGCAGAAACGGACGATTCAGGTCTTATTATATTCTCAGTAGGGATGATTGTTATCCATTCAATCTACTACTCCTACCAGTATTTTAAAAATAGAAAATAAGTTTCACTTAATGCAGCAATCCTAGCTCCTAAAGCTAGGATTGCTTTTTTAGTATGAAGAATAGATATCCAATGGGAGTAGTGGTGTTTTTACTACTCCTAAGCCAAGGCCTATGGGCCCAAAAAAGCTCCGTTCTTTTGAAGGACGACATCAGCATTCGAAGTATTTCAATTTACAAGGGAAAGGTTTTTTATGCGGGATCTAAATCCAAGATTGGGTATGTGAGCCTTCACAGGCCTAGCGATCAAAAGCAAATTCAGGTCTCTCAGCCCAACTTAGAGTTTCGATCTCTGGGGCGCCATGGGAAATTCTTTTATGCGACCTCCATCGATACGCCTGCTTTTTTCTATAAGATAAACGTGAAAACACTAGAAGCCACACTTCTTGGAAAAGACGAGTCTAAATCTGCATTTTACGATGCCATCCATTTTACAAACTCAGGAGAGGGTTGGACCTTCAGTGATTCGGACACGAGTTGTCCTCGAATCGCAAAATTTAATTTCGCTACGGAAACTTGGGATATGCAGTCGTGCGATGAGCTTCCTACCTTAGCCATAGGAGAAGCTGCTTTTGCTGCAAGCAATACCAACATTGCTTCGAAGAAAGATCGGCTATGGATTGCAACGGGAGGAATTAAGTCTAGAATCTTGCGACGTGATAAGGGAGTATGGAAAAGGTTTGAAACACCGTTTGTCCAAGGCATTTCTTCGAGTGGAATGTATTCAATTGATTTTTATTCTGAAACCCTTGGAATTGCCGTGGGAGGAGATTACACAAACCAGACTTTGAATAAAGGGGTGATTGCAACGACGAGAGACGGAGGGGAAACTTGGGAACTACAGGCCGAGGGAAAAAATGCAGGGTATTCCACTTGCGTCAAATACAGACCAGGGTCCAAGGGGAAACAAATTGTGGCCCTTGGAGACCAGCACCTTTCCTTTTCAGAAGACGCAGGTAAAACCTGGCGTGTGCTTTCCAATGAGAAAGGACTCTACGCCTGCGAATGGCAAAATTCAAATACGCTGATCGCCGCGGGTCGTGGCAAAATTGTAAAATTTGATTTTAAAGGACTCTAGGCAAATGAGCCAACTTCTCGCATGAGGCTGATAGATGATATTATTCAGTTTTGAAATTGAGACTCTATTATAATTTGTATTTTTGCCTCATGAATCAAACGCTCATCGATAAATACAACATTCCTGGACCTAGGTATACTTCTTATCCTACGGTCCCTTTTTGGGAAGAGTCTGAGTTTTCCACTGAAAAATGGGAAAGCTCTGTGATTAAAGCTTACAAAGAAAGCAATGCCTCCGAGGGCATTTCTATTTATATTCATTTGCCATTCTGCGAAAGTTTATGCACCTTTTGTGCCTGCCACAAACGCATCACGAAACAGCATACGGTAGAAACTCCTTATTTAGAAACGGTTTTAAAAGAATGGGATCTTTATTTGGGTCTTTTCGAAAATGAGGTTCCAATTATTAAAGAACTTCATTTGGGAGGAGGAACTCCCACTTTTTTCTCTCCTGAAAATTTAAGATCTCTTTTAGAAGGGATTTTTAAAAAGGCAAAAATTGCACAGAATCCGGAGTTTAGTTTTGAAGGTCATCCCAACAATACCACTGAGGCACATTTACAAACTCTTTACGATTTAGGGTTTAGACGCTGTAGTTTTGGAGTGCAGGATTACGATCCCAAAGTTCAAAAGGCAATCAACCGAATTCAATCGTATGAGAATGTGGAGAAAGTAACTCGCCTTGCGCGAGAAATAGGATACACCAGTGTGTCCCATGACCTAATCTTTGGACTTCCTCACCAGAATTGGGAGAAAATGAACGAGACCATTTTAAAAACCATGACCTTAAAGCCAGACCGAATTGCATTTTATTCGTATGCGCACGTGCCTTGGATAAAAGGAGTGGGACAAAGAGGATTTGACGAAAATGACCTACCAAGTGGTGAAGAAAAACGCAAATTGTATGAAAATGGAAAGAATCTTCTTGAAAACTTGGGCTACATAGAAGTCGGAATGGACCATTTCTCTTTGGAGAAAGACGATCTTTACCAAAGTTTAAAATCGGGTGAAATCCACCGGAATTTTATGGGCTACTCTTCTAGCAAAACCCAGCTTATGGTGGGACTTGGAATGAGCGCAATTTCTGATAGTTGGTACGCCTTCGCGCAAAATGATAAGTCCGTAGAGGCCTATCAAAAACGCGTGGAAGAAGGGAAACTTCCTGTGGTGAAAGGACACATTTTAACCTCTGAGGATTTGCTTGTGCGTCAGCATATTTTGAATTTAATGTGTCGTTTGGAAACGAGTTGGAACGGGGATAACTACCTTCCTGAATTAGAGAATGCAAAAGAGAGACTCTTTGAAATGCAGCAGGACGGACTGGTGGATTTAAGTGATAACAAAATTAAAATCACGGAAAAAGGAAGAGCCTTTACCCGAAATGTAGCCATGACTCTGGATTTAAGAATGCTTCGCAACAAACCGGAAACGAGGATTTTCTCCATGACCATTTAGAAGCGACATTTTTCTAGTTTCAGACGTTTTGAAAGCGTACTCGAAGTTAGAATCCAGAAAATCCTGCAACTGCTAGGCTTTCTGGATTCTAACTTTGCTACTTTAACAGAGGGAACAAATCGCAAAAGTGCTGTTAAAAAATCCTTAATTGATTTGGAAATCATTATATTTGCCCACGAAAAATTAATGCTGTAATTAAAATGCAAGGAAAAGGACTCATCACACTCGTGGCCATTGTTCTAGGACTTATTTGTCTAAACGAGCTTTTGCCGACGTGGTACTCAGGAAAAATTGAAAAGCAAGCCGAACTAGTGGCGGGAGACGATCCGGTAAAATACCAAAATGAACTCACAAGGCTTTCCAAAGACACTTTAAATCTAGGTTTCACCAAATTATACTATTCCAAAGCGAAGGAAAAGGAAATGAAACTTGGTCTTGACCTTAAGGGCGGGATTAACGTTCTTTTGGAAATTAACCAGAGAGATCTGATCAACAACCTAACCAATTATTCCACCAACCCTGTGCTTATCGAGGCGCTTGACCGCACCGACGAGGGAATGAAAAATTCGACCAAAACGTATGTCGACTTATTCTTTGACCAGTTTGAGATCGTAAACAAGGAGAAAAATGCGAATTTGAAGTTGGCAGATCCAGAGATTTTTGGGAACACCAATTTAACGGAGATAAAGTTCAACTCAACTGACGAAGATGTTCGTAATGTGGTTCGCACTCGAATTGATCTTTCCACGGGTACTGCATACGAAGTAATTAGAACCCGTATTGACAAAATGGGGGTGACTCAACCGAACGTACAAAGAGTACCAGGAACGGGAAGGATTTCTGTAGAAATGCCTGGAGTAAAAGACATTGACCGAGTTAAAAAAATGTTGCAGACCTCTGCAAAACTGCAATTCTGGGAAGTGCAAGAAATTCAGGAGATTTTCCCGTATTTCCAAACCCTTAAGACTTTGGTGGCAACCAAAGGGGATTCTATGGGGGTAGCAAAAGACCTGAATTTTGAATCATTACTTCAATTAAATACGTTGAAATCCAATGGAGTTGCGAATGTAAAACTCTCGGATACAGCAAAAATTAATAAGATTCTTGCAAGCAAAGTGGCCAAGGACGCAAGACCTAACCATATTAAATACACGAAATTTGAATGGGGATACAAGCCGGAAGCGGGAGACCAAGACAATTTGGTTCTTTATGCCGTAAGAGGAAATATCAACCAGAAAGCACCGGTAGACGGAGCAGTAGAAACGGCTAACATTAGTTACGATGAATTAGGTCGTATTGTAGTCGATATGCAAATGGACAGCAAAGGGTCTCGTGATTGGGCTACTTTGACTGAGAAGAATGTGGGAAAACCCGTAGCGGTGACTCTAGACAATGTAGTTTATACTGCGCCCAACGTAGTAAATAAAATCCCGAACGGTAGAACTCAGATTTCTGGGAACTTCACCCAAGAGGATGCGCAAGATTTAGTAAACGTACTTGGAGCAGGTAAACTTCCAGCAGGCGCGAAAATCGTGCAAGCAGAGGTGGTAGGACCTTCACTCGGTGCTGAATCTGTAAGCTCAGGACTGTGGTCCTTTATCATTGCCTTTGGGATCGTAATTTTATATTTGATCTTCTATTATGGTGGTGCCGGTATATACGCTGTTATTGCCATGACGATTAACCTATTCTACCTTATGGGAATCATGGATTCGGTGGATGCTACCCTTACCCTTCCAGGGATTGCAGGGATCGTGCTCTCGATGGCCATGGCGATTGATGCGAACGTAATTGTTTACGAACGAACCAAGGAGGAACTTTTTGCCGGGAAGAACATTAAAGAAGCTTACAACGAAGGATTCAAATTCTCCCTGTCTGCGATTATTGATGGAAACTTAACCTCACTTTTGACGGCGGTGGTACTATATATTTTTGGTACAGGTCCGATTAAAGGGTTTGCTGTCACCTTAGGGATTGGTATTTTAATGTCCATGTTCACCTGTGTACTTCTTACACGTGTCATGATCTTTAGTCGTTTGAACAAAGGGAAAGGACTTTCTGTATGGACTTCTTTGTCCAAAAATATCTTCAGACATACTTGGGTCGATTTCATTGGCAAAAGAAAATATGCCTACATCATTTCTGCAATTATTACTGTGGTATGTATCGTATCGATTGTCACGCAAGGATTTAAATTTGGTGTTGACTTTAATGGGGGACGTAGCTATGTAGTAAGATTTGAACAGCCTGTGGTCGCAAACGATGCCCAAACCAACTTGGAAGGGAAATTTGTCGATGCAGAAGGTGAAAAAAATGCCGTCGATGTGAAAACTTTCGGTAACGAACAACAACTGAAAATTACGACGGACTACCGTGTAAATGAAGAGAGTCTTGCAGCAGATCAGGATGTAGAGGCTAAATTGTTCGAAGGACTCCAGCCGTATCTTCCAAAAGATGCAAGTTTGGAATCATTCCGTAGTTCAGGACAAGAAAAATACGGTATTGTAAGCTCTATTAAAGTAGGACCTACCGTGGCCGATGACATTAAGACAGGGGGCGCACTTGCTCTAATAATCTCCTTAGTGGGTATCTTCCTATACATATTGGTTCGATTCAAAAAATGGCAGTTCTCTGCAGGAGCTGTGGCGTCCCTTATTCATGACTCAGTTGTGATTCTAGGAGCGTACTCTCTTTTGAAAAATGTGATGCCGTTCAGTATGGAAATTAACCAGGACTTTATCGCAGCAATCCTTACCGTTCTAGGGTACTCCATTAACGACACGGTAATTATCTTTGACCGTATTCGTGAATACCTCCAAGATAAGAAGTCAGCGGATTTGAAGAGCCTATTTAACGATTCTATTTCAAGCACACTTGGTAGAACCTTTAACACTGCCTTTATGACCTTCCTTGTGATTCTTGCGATCTTCATTGTAGGAGGTGAGAACTTAAGAGGATTTATGTTTGCTCTTCTGATCGGGGTTGGATTTGGTACGTATTCCACTTGGTTTATTGCCTCAGCAATATCCTATGACCTTTTCCTTAAAAAAGGGTTTAAGCCAGAAGATGGCGAGACAAAAAAACATGTAAAATAAGTAAAAATCAAGTTTGATTTTTATGCGCAATGTCCTTCGAATGAGGGACATTGTGCTTTGAGGAATCGGGCTTGAAACTGCAAGTGGAAAGCGATGCTATCCAATTAATAATTTTTTATATTTGTAAGATGGATTACAAAGAGTTAAATATCCGAGGGATCTCCTATAGCCAGACTCAGTCTGGAGCCTATGCGCTACTTTTGGAACACATTCCGACCCAAATTAAATTGCCGGTCGTGATCGGAAATTTTGAGGCGCAGGCCATTTCTCTTGGACTTGAAAAAGACATTCAGCCGCCTAGGCCCTTGACCCATGATTTGTTTGCGACATTTGTCTCTACCGTGAATTATGAAATGGTCTCCGTGTTAATTTACCAGATTGTAGACGGCGTCTTTTTTTCCAATATGGTCTTTCGGGAATTCGGTACCAGCAAAGAAATCGTGATTGATGCAAGAACTTCAGATGCCGTGGCGATGGCCGTTCGTTTTTCCGCTCCGATATTTACCACCTCGCAAGTACTCGAAGAAGCCGGAATCCTGCTCGAAATTCAAAAAGAGGAGTCAAGTGAGCCTGAATTTAGCCCTTCTCCCAGTGAGTTGGGTTCTCAAGATATATACAACCTACCCCTAGCAGAACTAAAACTTCTTTTAGAACAGGCCGTGAAAGACGAAGATTTTGATGCTGCTCTTGAATTGCAAGAAGAAATCAAAAGAAGGAAAAAGAACCTAGATTAATGACCCAACGCCCTTAAGGCATGCTTTCTTTCAATTAATTAAAAGAACCGCTGCCCAAAAAGGGCTTTTTATTTTGACCATCTTATGAATGTAAAATTAAGACTTACCATTTTAAGTTTCTTGCAGTTTTTTGTCTGGGGAGCTTGGCTAATTACAATCGCTGTTTATTGGTTTTCAACCAAACAGTGGGGTGGAGCCGAATTTGGAGCTGTATTCTCAACCATGGGAATCGCTTCGATTTTCATGCCGGCCTTAATCGGGATTATTGCCGATCGATGGGTGAATGCAGAAAAGCTGTATGGAGTGCTTCATTTCCTTTATGGGGGAAGTCTTCTGTTAATGCCTTCGCTAATCAATCCTGACCAATTTTTTTGGGTTATGCTTTTAGCCATGCTTTTTTACATGCCTACAATCGCACTTTCAAATTCGATCGCTTACAACGTTTTAAAAAACAGTGGAAACGATGTTCTCAAAGATTTTCCACCCATTCGGGTTTGGGGAACCATTGGATTTATCATCGCGATGTGGGTGACCAACCTTACGGGCAGTAAAGATTCCGCGGATCAATTTTACATTGCAGCAGTGGTGGCTTTTATCTTAGGGATTTATGCCTTTACACTTCCGGATTGTCCACCGCAAAACAAAATCCCGAAAGACGCACCGCTAAGTGAAAAATTAGGGCTGAAGGCTTTTTCCTTGTTCAAGGATTATAAGATGGCTCTTTTCTTTTGCTTTTCCATGCTCCTTGGAGCTGCGCTTCAACTCACCAACATGTACGGCGATACGTTCTTATCTGATTTTGCAAACGATCCTAACTATGCCGATAGTTTTGTCGTGAAGCGGTCGACCATTATCATGTCTATTTCTCAAATTTCAGAAACGGTTTTCATCCTAGCAATTCCTTTCTTCCTTAAGCGATACGGAATCAAAAAAGTGATGCTTATCTCCATGTTTGCATGGGTTCTTCGCTTTTTGTTACTGGGATACGGAACGCCAGAAGGAATGGGTCTTGTGTTCATCATTGTTTCTTGCATCGTGTACGGAATGGCTTTCGATTTCTTCAATATTTCTGGATCTCTCTTTGTGGAAGGAACCACCGATTATAAAATTAGAAGTTCTGCGCAAGGGGTCTTTATGATGATGACCAATGGATTTGGAGCGGTGATGGGAAGTCTTGTGAGTGGTTGGATGATTGACACATACTTTACACTTCCTGGCGGAGGAAAAATGTGGCATGAAATATGGCTCGTGTTTGCTCTCTACGCCTTTGTAATTGCCATTGCCTTTTGGGCGCTATTTAAGCATAAACACACCCCTGAAGCCTTAAAAACGATTACACACTAAGGCTTACTACAGAGCCGAAACACATAAAAAAATACACTCTTTCGCAGTGTATTTTTTTTTGTATTTTAGAGCCGAATCAATTTTAACGAAAATTTATAATTTTAAATAGATAAAGAGCAATGAAAGAAGTATTTATAGTCGCCGCGGCAAGAACCCCAATGGGTAGTTTTAATGGAAGCTTATCAAGTGTACCGGCTACCACCCTAGGTTCGGTGGCCGTTAAAGGCGCATTGGATAAAATTAAGTTAGAGCCAAGCGAAGTAGAAGAAATTTTCATGGGAAATGTACTGCAAGCTGGGGAAGGACAGGCACCTGCCCGTCAGGTGGCTCTAGGAGCAGGACTTTCTACCGAGACTCCGGCCACGACCGTGAACAAAGTATGTGCATCCGGAATGAAAGCGATTTCCATTGGAGCGCAAACCATCAAGTCAGGCGATGCTGAAGTGGTCGTGGTGGGAGGAATGGAGAACATGTCTCAAGTACCTCACTATTACCATGCGCGAACCGCAACCAAATTAGGGGATGTGAAGATGCAAGACGGTTTATTGACCGATGGTCTGACTGACAAATATGGAAAAGTTCATATGGGAGTTTGCGCTGAGAAGTGCGCCGCCGAATATGAGTTCTCAAGAGAAGACCAGGACCGCTTTGCGGTAGAGTCCTATACGAGATCCGCAAAAGCTTGGAGCGAAGGAAAATATAGTGAAGAAATTGTCGCTGTGGAAGTACCTCAAAGAAAAGGGGATCCGATTGTGGTGAATGAAGATGAAGAATACAAAAATGTAAACTTTGACAGGCTCTCCACGCTTCCTACCGTTTTTCAAAGAGAAAACGGAACCGTGACGGCGGCCAATGCCTCCACCTTAAACGACGGGGCATCCGCACTGGTTTTAATGTCAAAAGAGAAAATGGAAAGTTTAGGGCTAACACCTCTAGCAAGAATTGTGTCCTATGCTGATGCTGCGCACGAGCCAGAGTGGTTTACCACGGCACCTTCTAAAGCTCTTCCTAAAGCCCTTAAGAAGGCAGGTCTTTCCCTTGATGAGATTGACTTTTTTGAATTTAACGAGGCGTTTTCCGTTGTGGGACTCGTAAACAATAAAATTTTAGGTTTAGACAGCGCGAAAGTCAATGTCAATGGGGGAGCTGTTTCCCTTGGGCATCCACTTGGAAGTTCCGGTGCGAGAATTGTGGTCACTTTGGTAAATGTTCTAAAGCAAAACAAGGCTCGTTATGGTGCTGCAGCGATATGCAATGGAGGCGGAGGTGCTTCTGCGATCGTGATCGAAAACTTAGCGTAAAAAGCTACACACTAATTAAAAATCCATTAAGACTTAAAAAAAAGGTTGAGTTCTTAATGGATTTTTTACTTTTGTCTAAATTATACTAATTTCATGTCAAATTCCTCTCTCTCCCCACAAGGGGTTATAAAGAATAATCCTAAAATCATGAAGGGGTGGGCCTTCTACGATTGGGCAAACTCTGTGTATTCCTTAGTGATCACCTCGACGATTTTCCCAATCTATTACTCCATCCTTACGACCCAGTACGAAAGAAAGGAATTTTTAGCGGATCAGAATCGTTGGATCAACGTTCCCGTTCGTCATGAAATTGAACTCTTTGGTCAGTCCTACCATCCCGATGCAATCTATGGGTACTCCTTAACGATTTCGTTTTTCATCGTGGTTTTGATCTCTCCTTTTCTCTCTTCCCTTGCCGATACCATAGGGAATAAGAAATCGTTTTTGCAATTTTTCTGTTATTTAGGAGCGACCTCTTGTATGGGACTCGCCATGTTTACGGGAATGGAGAACGTGTTTTTAGGGCTTCTCTTTAGCATTACCGCGAGCGTAGGCTTTTGGGGCTCTTTGGTGTTCTATAATTCCTTCTTACCCGATATTGCCACTCGGGACAAGCAAGATGCGCTTTCGGCGCGAGGGTACGTCTATGGATACATAGGATCCGTGGTTTTGGTGGTTCTTTGCCTACTTCTTATTATGGTTGTGGCCGAGGGACCGAAGGAGCAGTTGATTTATACCCGCGTTAGTTTCTTACTGACCGCAGCCTGGTGGTTTGGTTTCTCCCAATACACCTTTAAACATTTGCCTGTCTTTGGGGATATCAAAGAAAAACTACCGAAAGACTTAGTGCTTTTGAACTATAAAAACATCTTTAAAAAGCACGAGGAGAATGGTGGTTTCTTTGAAGTTCTAAAAGACAATGTGAATTTCTATTGGGACATTGCAAGACAAAGTTTTCGTGAACTTTTTAAAGTGGGGAATATTTTGTTTAAAGACACCAACCTTAAATTCTTTCTTTCGAGTTTCTTCTTCTACAGTGTGGGAATGCAAACCATCTTTCTGATGGCAACGCTCTTTGGGAAGAGTGAAATCAATTTGGACCAGGGAAGATTAATTGCCACTCTTTTGGTGATACAGATTGAAGCGATTATCGGGGCGATCTTATTTTCGAGACTCTCGAGACGAATCGGGAATAAGAACGTGATTTCCATTGCCGTGGGTCTTTGGATCGTGGCTTGTCTCGCCGCCTTCTTTTTGAACCGCGAAGATCCAAATGTAGAGTATCAATTCTATTTTGTAGCGGGTATTGTAGGACTTGTGATGGGTGGACTTCAAGCCATGTCTCGATCTACCTATTCGAAACTACTTCCTGAAAACTCAATGGACAATACCACGTTTTTTAGTTTTTACGATGTGCTTGAGAAATTAGCGATCATTCTGGGGACTTTTATCTTTGCGACGCTGATTGAAGAATTTAATAACATGCGTTATGCCGCTCTCTCCATGGTTCTGTTCTTTTTGATTGGATTGGTTTTAATACGGTTCGTGAAAGGCAGTAACAGCCCAAATAAGGAAGTTCTTTAAACGAGAGTGATTTAAAAAATTGTAAAAAGCTATACCTTCATTATATCAGTGGATTAGCGGATGATTTAGGCCCGGTTTTTGCATCCTGCACTAAAAATATAATATCGTATCTTTGCCGCAAGGTTTAAGACCTGTAATTGAAGCGTATGTCCAGTCCTTTATTCTATGCGAAAATACTTCTCTTTGGAGAATACGGAATTATAGAAGATTCCCAAGGCTTAACGGTACCTTATAGTTTTTATAAAGGCACGCTAAAGTTCTCTGATTTGGATTCTGATTTTGAAAAGCGTTCAAACGAAAGTTTGCAGCGCTATATGAAGTTTCTGGAAACTCTTGAACTGCCTGCAGAATATGAGTTAAAGGTGGATGAATTCCAAAAGGATTTAAAGAAAGGTCTTTTCTTTGATAGCAACATTCCCCAAGGGTATGGAGTGGGGAGTTCTGGCGCCCTGGTAGCAGCTATTTTTGAGCGCTACAGCCGAATTAAATACCCAGCGGATTTAATTAGCAAAGATGAACTAAAAGCGCTAAAGAAAGTTTTTGGACTTTTGGAGAGTTTTTTCCATGGCACCAGTAGTGGAATCGACCCTTTGATTTGCTATATGAACCTGCCCATCTTAATTGAATCGAAAGAAAGTGTCGATAAAGTGTCTCTACCTTCTCAAAGCGAAGGGAAAGGAGCTATCTTTTTAATTGACTCAGGAACCGTGGGAGAAACCGGTCCGATGATTCAAATTTTCTTTGATAAGATGAAAACAGAAGGGTTTAGAAAGACCCTGAAAGAAGAATTCATTCGCTATAACAACGCTTGTATAGAAGCGTTCCTAAAAAAGGATATGAATCCTTTTTTCCGAAACTTAAAGAAACTCTCTCTTTGGGCCTTTGATCATTTCAAGCCTATGATCCCTGAGAGTTTATACAAGGTTTGGAAGAAAGGCATTGATTCCAATGCTTACTATCTGAAGCTTTGTGGAAGCGGAGGAGGAGGCTATATCTTAGGATTTACAAAAGACTACGAGAAAGCTAGTAAAATGCTAAATGGATTTAACAAAGAAGTGATCTATCGCTTTTAAATCGAATCTGAAAAAGCAAAATTAACTCGCCCATGAAACAGAATAGCCCGCTGATGTACCGTGTATCTCAACTGGTAAGTCTCCTAATTGGGGCCCGGATTTTCATGCTGCTACTCTTTACCTTTGCCCTTTACGTATCTACTTTTTTTATAATCAACCAAGAAGAAACCTTAAAGCAATTTGTCTTTGATTATAAAATTCATGGGATTATCTTTTGTAGCATTCTAAGCATTGGTGCAGGAGGGATCATCAACCAATTTTACGACCTTGAGAAAGACCGAATTCAAAAGCCCTTTGTGACGAAGCTGCAAGGCTTTTTGAAGCAAAAGTATTTTCTGTATTCCTATGTGCTGTTAAATGCATTCTCCCTAGGCATTGCCTACTTTCTTTCCCCACGAATCTTCGTCTTTTTTCTATTCTATCAATTTATGATGTGGTTTTATAGCCACAAATTAAGCAAGATTGTGATTGTGAATAACCTTACGTTTGTAAGTTTGACCCTTTATCCTTTTTTTGGAATGCTTGTTTACTATCAGCATTTCTCGCTGAATTTATTTTTGATGGCTGCTTTTTTGTTCTTAATCCTTTTGGTGGTCGATGTATTGAAGGACTTCTTAACGCTAAGGGCCGATGTGCTATTTGACTACCAAACTTTGCCCATTGTCCTTGGAGTGAAATACACCAGTGTACTTGTGGCTGTACTACTTGTGGTCACCATGGGGGTAGCTTTAGGAATTGTAGCGCGAATTCAGTCCTTTAATTACCTTACCTTTTATTTTAGCAGCTCCATTCTTGTGCTTTTGTTTGCCTGCATTCGAGTGGTTCGTGTTCGACTTGCAAGAATCCCACTGCTTCTAAACACCCTTAGGGTCTGGATTTTCATTGGAGTAGTGTTCATGCTAGCCAATGGGATTTACGAAAAACTTCACTAGCGATTTAATTCTACCTTCTTAATTGCGCAAAATGACTTAAATTTGCAGCCTTATTATGGCGAAGAAAAAGCAAAATTCCGCTGCCATGGGGTTTATTTTTATAACCCTTCTAGTGGACATAACCGGTTGGGGAATTGTAATTCCCCTAGTTCCGAAATTAATTGAAGAACTGATCAATGCAGACATATCGGAGGCGGCCAAGTATGGAGGTTGGCTCGGGTTTCTCTACGCATTTATGCAGTTTGTTTTTGCGCCTATCCTTGGAAACCTAAGCGACAAATACGGTCGCAGACCTGTGATTTTGCTTTCGCTCTTAGGGTTTTCCATAAACTTCTTTATTCAGGCTTGGGCACCCACCATTTTGTGGCTTTTCATCGGACGTATATTCTCAGGTATTACCGGGGCGAGTGTCACGGCAGCCAGCGCCTACATTGCAGACATTTCAGACGATTCCAATCGTGCCAAAAACTTTGGACTCATCGGGGCAGCCTTCGGACTTGGATTTATCATTGGTCCGGTCTTAGGTGGGGTTTTAGGGGTGTACGGAGCCAGGCTTCCCTTCATCGCAGCCGGTGTTCTTTGTCTTGTGAATTTTCTTTATGGAATTTTTGTTTTGCCAGAGAGTTTAGAGCCGAAATACCGTCGTGATTTTTCATGGAAACGAGCCAATCCGATTGGAAGTCTTTATCAGATTAAAAAACATCCTGAAATTTTCAAACTGCTTCTTGCCTGGTTCCTGGTCTATGTGGCTGCGCATGCGGTACAGACCAATTGGGCTTACTTCACCATGTTTCGCTTCTCTTGGGACGAACGAATGGTGGGAATCTCTCTTGGGGTGATGGGAGCTATGACCGCCCTAGTTCAGGGGTATCTCGTGTCCAAAGTCCATCCGCGAATTGGTAGCGAACGCAGTATTTTGTATGGAATTCTCTTTTACGCGGTAGGAATGCTTTTATTTGCCTTTGCACCCGAACCATGGATGATGTTTGCCATTCTTGGAATCTATACTTTAGGAGGAATTGCAGGTCCTGCTCTTCAGTCCCTAATTACCTCCAAAGTTCCTAAGAACGAGCAGGGGGATTTGCAAGGAGCCCTTACAAGTGTAGTGAGTTTAACCTCTATTATTGGTCCGCCTATGATGACCAATGTCTTTTATTATTTTACGCACGATACGGCCCCTTTCTCATTTCCGGGAGCTCCTTTTTTCTTAGGGTTTCTTCTTATGGGACTTAGCGCTGTGTTTATCTATTATGTGTTTCAAAAACAATCCAAATAACAAAAGAAGTAGGCCTTTTTTAAAGGCGATGTAGAAGTGGAATGGAAAATCTTTATTAATTTAGCAGCATGGAATTAGGATTCATGGAAATGGTCGTCATTGCAGTGGCCATTATCGTACTTTTCGGACCTGACAAACTGCCTTCAATTGCGAGAGACCTGGGCTCTGGGGTTCGCAAAATGAGAGGCGCAATGGACGATATAAAAACCGAAATTCTTAAGGAAACCCACGAGCCGGTTTCTGAGATTAAACGAGAAATAGACAAAGTGAAAATGGCGGCCAAAGAGTATACTCCTGTGCAAGAAATAAAGCAGGAAATCGAAGACTTAAAAAAGGCCACCACGATGGATAGCAATTCTCTAGTCAAGGACGAGGGTGCTGAGAAAACGGCCCTTCCTTCTTTTGAAGATCCCACCCACGAGGGTCCGGTAAGCCGTAGATCATGACGAGTCTCTTAGAATACGATACAGAGCTCTTTCTTTTTCTTAATAATTTAGGAGACAGCTCTTTTGATTCCTTTTGGCTCCTTGTATCCAAAACTTTTATTTGGATTCCACTCTACGTAATTTTCCTCTATTTATTAAAATCCAATTTCGGTTGGCGAAATTTGGCTTTTATGCTTCTTTTTATTGCTCTGGGTGTGACCATCTCGGACCAATTGTCCAACGTCTTTAAATACGGAATAGAACGACTTAGGCCCTGTCATGAGCCTTCGCTTGAGGGTCTGGTTCGAGAAGTGAAGTGTGGAGGCCCCTTTGGGTTTTATTCGGCCCATGCCTCCAATACCTTTTTTATTGCAGCCTTTATGTTTTTGCATTTAAGAAAGCGAATTAAGCCCTATGCGATTTTGTTTCTTCTTTGGGCAGGGGTCGTCGCGTACAGCCGAATTTATCTAGGCGTGCATTATCCACTCGATGTGATTTATGGAGCGCTAGTTGGGGGGTTGCTTGGAGGTACTTTTTATGCCTTAAGTTTAAAAACACTTAAGTAATTCTCCTAGGCGTATTAGGCGTAACTTCCTCAAATTGAAATTAAAAAAATGTTTATCTTTGCCCCAATGTTTATTAACTTTTAAATGGACTCAGACTTAGTCAAGATTTTATTAGCCTTATTTTTAGTATTACTTAATGGTTTTTTCGTAGCTGCTGAATTTTCAATCGTCAAGGTACGCTATTCACAAATTCAGCTCAAGGCTGCAGAAGGCCACAAATTAGCCAAGCATTCCGAGCACATCATCAAGCATTTAGACGAGTACCTTTCTGCCACGCAGTTGGGAATTACGCTTGCCTCACTGGCCTTAGGTTGGGTTGGGGAGAGCGCGATGCACCATCTAATTGAAAAGGTCTTCATACAATTCAATTTGATGGCTGACCCTACGACCATTACCACGTTGTCGCTTGTCATTAGCTTTTTAATCGTGACCGTGATGCACATTGTCTTTGGTGAATTGATTCCCAAGTCCATCGCAATCCGGAAAGCAGAACCGACCACCATGGCGATTGCCGTGCCTCTTCGTGTGTTTTACACCGTCTTTAGACCCTTCATTTGGACCATGAATCAAATGTCGAATGCCTGTCTAAGGCTCATGAAGATCAACCCAGCCTCAGACCAAGAAATACACTCCACGGAGGAATTGCAGCTTCTTGTAAAGCAGTCTGCAGATTCGGGAGAGATTCAGGAGGAGAACTATGAGATTATCAAGAACGCATTTGATTTTACAGACCACTCTGCCAAACAGATCATGGTTCCTCGTCAAAATATTTTATCCATTGATCTTGAAGATTCCATTGAGGAAATCATAGAGCAAATCATGGACAGTGGATACTCTAGAATTCCTGTGTACGAAGATTCCATCGATAACATTGTCGGCATCTTTTACGCCAAGGAGATTGTAAGGGAGTATGTAAGAAGAAAAGCGACGATGGACCACGAAGTTTTACGTTCGCTTATGCGGGATGCCTTTTTTGTGGTGGGAAGCAAAAAGATTTCAGATTTGCTCAAAGTCTTCCAACAGAAGAAGCAGCATTTGGCCATTGTCATTGATGAGTTTGGAGGAACCGAAGGGATTATTACTTTAGAAGACATTCTAGAGGAGCTTGTAGGTGAAATTCAAGACGAGGAAGACGATGAAGATAAAATTGTGGACCAAGTAGGAGAAAATATTTTCTGGGTTCAAGCCACCCAGCCTTTGGAAGAGATTAACGAGAATCTTCCGAAAGAGTTTCCACTCTCGGAAGAAGGGGAATTCAATACCCTTGCAGGGTATATTTTGCACCAACTAGAAAACATTCCGGAAGAAAATCAAGAGTTTGAAATCAACGGGTATCAGTTTAAGATCCTGAAGATGAATAATAAAAGTGTGGAGGTAGTAGAACTAATCTATGAAGACGAGTCTACAGACCAGGCCATAGACGAAGAAATGACAGAGTAAAAATGGCAAGTGAAAGACTTTTAGGGACCCTTTCCCTAAATCGCGATTATAACGATCCAAAAAGAGAAAAAGAGGAGCAGCAAGATGTGCTCGTTTTAGAGGAAGATGAGTTTGAAAATAAGCTCGTGGTTTGGAACGACGATGTGAACACTTTTGATTTTGTAATTGACTGTCTTGTGAGTATCTGTAAACATTCTTTAATTCAAGCAGAGCAATGTACGCTTCTCATCCATTACAAAGGAAAGTGCACCGTCAAGTCAGGTTCTTTAGAGGTACTTAAACCGATGCATGAAAAACTCTTAGACAAAGGCCTCACAAGCGAAATCGTTTAAGACCTTTCGTGAAACAAAACCAGGAGCCCCGCATTGGAAATGCAGGGCTCTTTTTTTAGTTTTATGTCTCTACATTAGAACGGATATCCGAATGCGAAATTAAGCGTAGGCTTAAAGGGTTGCCATTTGCTAATCACCCAGCGGTCTCCCTCGGGACGGTTGGGGTCATGGACTTTCCAAGCCGCGTCGAGACGAAGTGTAATATAAGCCACATTGATACGTAGTCCAAGCCCTGCACCTACTCCCATTTGAGAGATGAATTTGCTAAATTTGAACTGATCCCCAAAGCCACTGTCTTTTAGATTCCAGATGTTACCTGCATCCACAAAGGCAGCTCCCTCAAACATGGAACTAAAAGGCATTCTATACTCAATGTTGGTGGTTAATTTGATGTTATCCATCACATAGGCCCTTACCCGTTCGTCTAATTGAGAGTCGGCGGGTCCTAGACCTCCGAAAACCCTCCAAGCTCGGATGTCGTTTGATCCTCCATTGAAATAAGAACGAACAAAAGGCATGGTAGAGGAATTGCCATACGGAATTCCAATGCCTACGAACTGGCGAAGTGCGAGGGTGTGTTTATTGTCAAAGAATTGAAAGTACTTACGTACGTCAAAATCGAACTTTACAAATTGAGAATAGGGAATGTTAAAAATGGCTTTTTGCTCATTTTGCGCCGCGATGCCTTCACTTTGGGAAGCCTCTTTTGCAAGGATGCCTAGGAGGTTTCCGGCGGTTTCTATTTTTCCATTAAAATAGAAAGGGTTGATTCTATCTTTCTTGCCAATCTCGTTGTAAATGAAATTGTAGATCACAGAGGAGATTAAAACATCTTGGGTTTGTCTGTCCTTGTTTATAATCGATTGGCGGAAGTTATTGAATAGGTCTAAATCCGGTCCTGCCAAATTTTCCTGGTAAGGCAAATCTTGGAGAATTTGACTTGAGACTTCATCGGAACTCACTTGTCCCTGCATGAATTCTTCATAGAGCGTAGGGGAATAGAGTTGGAACATTTGGTCCCTGAATTCTCCATCCTTTGGAAAGTATTCGTAATACCGGTCTTTGTTTTGGGTTAAGCTTAATTGCGTATTGAATAACGAAAGTCGGTGGGTCACCACATCGTTTATATTAGCGAAGTAATTAAGTCCCGTATTAAAGGAGATTCTACCTAGACCAATGTTATTTTGTACACTCACTCCTAAATTGACATTGGAAGTGGGAGAGTATCGTTTTGGGAAAAGCTTATACGAACGGAAGGGAAGTAATAGCCTAGGGAAACTTAGGGTTCCTTGCGCAGAGACTTCGTACGCCACAGAGCGTTTGTCTAAGTTTTTTGTGTCCTTCACGCTTCCCACAATTCCGGAAAGCCCCACCGTTAAGTTTTCCGCTCCTCCAAAAACATTTCGTGAGGTTAAATCCACAGAGGGCGCGAGACCAAAATTGAGGATTTGAGAATAACTCAAATCGAGGGCCGTTCTTAAATCGTATTTGGGTAGAGGAGCGAGGTAATAAGCCACGTCTATAATACTGTCTGAGTTCTTTCGTAAATCCTCTTCGTAACTAATAATACTAAAATTATTCATCGCCGAGAGGTTTCGTTTCGTAAGGTCAAGATTCCCTTGGTCATAGACTTCCCCATTTCGAAGAATAATAGGACGCCAAAGGGCAGGGGTCTTGTACTGATCATCCAACTTATAGATATTAATCCCTCTTAGAGAGTCTTTCACCGTTAGAGGAACATCTTCCATGGTTTCTACCACATAAACCTTTATATCTCCTATGGTAGCCTTCTTGTAAGGAGTATGAAGAGAGTCCTTTTGGATCTCCATCACAAGGGGTATGTTTTTACGACTTTGAAGCGTGTCGGCTGTGAAATAAATTTCCTCGTTGCTTGCGTTAAAACGATAGTAGCCCTCTTTACGCATCTGCTGAGTAATTCGATCGACTTCGTCCTCTAATTTTGTTTGGTCTAGTATGTCCCCTGTTAAAATTTTGCTTTTCTCGAATTGACTCTCGTACTGCGCCTTGATGTTTGGATCCGGTATGTCGTAATAATACTCAGAGATTCGCGTAGGGTCGTTGTGCTTAATTTGGTATTCTACTTCCGCTTTTTTAGCGCTCGAGTCCAACTTGTGGTGAAAATTGACATTGGCATCCCAATAACCACGAAATACAAGTCGTTTCCTTATGTTGTCAGCACTGTTCTCAGATTGACTTTGGTCTAAAATGACGGGAGGTTGTCCAATGGTGTGTAAAAAACGATCCATGAAAAGATTCTTTCCTACGTCTTGGGGCATGTCATATTTTAAAAAGAGCGAGTCCCGTAGTTTTTGATCTCGAATTTCTGAAGGGTAAGTCATGTACTCGGAGAGTAGGGTGTCGTATTTGGGTGTCGCTAAATTGTAGGCCATCAGACCGATAGGAAATAGAAACAGGGTCTTTTTGTTAGGAGATTGACTCACATAGCCGGGAAGTTCACTAGCGTGTTCTTTTGAATCTACGTATTCAAATTTGTTTTTTACGAGTAAATATTCCCCATCGGGTACTTTTTTCGTCGTACTACAGGCATAAAGAACACCTATTGATGTTGCGACAGAAAAAAATATGTGATACTTTTGAAAATATTTCTTGCAATGCTTACCGCTCATACTATAAAAGTTATACAGTCTTTAGACAAAAAGAAGTTCAGACAAAAATACAATTTGTTTTTGGTTGAAGGCAATAAAACCATCTCTGAACTTTTTAATTCCGATTATAAAATTAAACAAATATTCTCCTTAGAGCCAAACTCTCTTACTCAAAGTCCTTCGTATAAGGAGTTGATAACAGAAATTGGGCCAACCGATCTAAGGAAAATTAGTTTTTTAAAACATCCGAAAGATTCCGTTGCCCTCGTGGAACAAAAAGATGAATCTTCGGTGCTAACTGGGACTAAATTGAATTTGGTTTTAGACGGTTTGCAAGATCCAGGCAATCTAGGAACGATCATCCGACTAGCCGATTGGTTTGGGATTGAACAAATCGTGTGTAGTGAAGACACAGTGGATTTATACAATCCGAAAGTAATCCAAGCCTCTATGGGATCCTTTACTCGCGTGAAGGTCCATTATTTGGATCTTCCTACTTTCCTTGAGGAATCCGAACATATAGCTGTCGGAACCGATATGCAGGGAGAAAATCTTTATGAGTTTGCGTTTCCTGAAAAAATAAACCTCATTTTAGGAAATGAGGGAAATGGAATCCGATCTACCCTAGAGCCTCTGCTTGAGCGAACCCTTACCATTCCGCAATTTGGCGAAATCCGCTCCACCGAGAGTTTAAACGTCTCGATGGCAACAGGCATTATTTTAGGCGCTTATTTTTCGAACCGATAATCGGGACCTAAGAAGAATATTCTAGATTAGTTTTTCTAAACTAGATACGCTTTTGTTTTTCTCGTATACCTCAAGTTTGGATCGCAAGAATCGAAGGGCCATTGGAGCCACATAGATTAAGACGAGTCCTAAAATTCGATTTCTCCAGCTTTTGCTTTTGATGCTTTTCTTGGCTAGATTCCCCACAAGGGCTGCCGTGCCTAACTTGAGAGAAGTTTCTAACAAGTTGGACTGAGCGTTGGTGTGATCAAAAGCTAGAAGGGATCGGTTGCTTTTTTTTCCTAACAGTGAGTTTCCAAGTCCTTTAATCAAAGGAGCCGTTTTGATGGCCAGTTTCTTCTGACCGTCTTTTGATGGTTTTTCCGTCAAAAACTGGTCGGAGAGTCCTCCACTGAGAAGACTTAGTGATTCTTTTGGACTCTCAAAGGTAAGTAGGCCCTCTAGTTCTTGAACTTCGGCCTTGAGTTCGAGCTTTCTTTTTCTTAGCTCCTCGATGGTCGTAATTTTGGCCATAATCTTAGTCGTTTATAAATTTGATGATTCCTCCTGCCACTTTGGATGTGATGAATTTTCGCAATACAATTAGCAGCAATAATACAAGCAGGTAGAAACCCGCTACGATGAGTATTCCATAGCCGTAGTTCCCGAGCAAAGAACCAATATAGAGTCCTACACCGATATTAAATAAGAGAATGAAAAACAGAGCAGCCAAAGCTGCCAGGCCGAAGAAAACAAGGAGTCCAGCGCCTTTCGAAGATTTTTCAGTCGCTTCTAATTTCAGGAGCTCGAGTCGTTTGCTAGCGTACTCTTTAACGAGATGAATCATACGTAATAGAAATTTGGTGTGAATTTACAAAAAATGGGAAACTTAAAAAAGCTAAGTTTCCCATGAATATTTAAATGCCTAGCCTTGGAGAAAGGCGCCTTTATTATTTTAAGGCGTCCAGTTCCGTTTCAATGTCCTTTGAGACTTCTGCTACCGTTCCTGCAGCCTGGCTTTTGTACTTATCATAGCCTTCTTTTACAGAACTCGATACTTTGTCCGCCGTCTCTTTGACTTGCGAGGAAATTTGACTGAATTGATCTTTTACTTTTTCCGACACAATGCCGTATTGATCTTTTACCTTTTCTGCGGTCTTACCGTACTGCTCTTTTACCTGCTCAGAGGTTTTCCCGTACTGTTCTTGCGCTTGGTGTGCTAGATCGTCCGCTTTGGATTTGATTTTCTTTCTGGTTTCTTTTCCTTCTTCAGGTGCATAAAGCATTCCTAAAACTACGCCCGCGGCTGCTCCTGCTAAAAGCCCTGCCAATACGGCCGCTGTATTATTTCCTTTCTTTGCCATTTGTTCTTGAATTTTGATGTTATTAATCGTTTAATGGTTCTTCTGTGAAGGTGCAACAAAAATGCCAAATTGAAACCGAGTGGTCATAAAGTATGTTAAGGTGGGAATTATGATATTTTTTCGCTTTTCAGCTCAAAATAAGACAAAAATTCTCTTTTTACTTCGTGATATGAGACAAAATGAGTGCAATGGTTTGCTCTTTGGTCAGCTTGGTATTGTCGATCAGAATTGCATCTTCTGCCTTACGAAGAGGGGATACCTCGCGTTCACTGTCCATCTTGTCACGCTGCTCAAGGTTCTGTTTTACTTCCTCTTTACTCGTTTTTTGTCCAAAAGAAAGCAGTTCAAGGTATCGGCGAAGAGTCCTTTCGTCAATACTGGCGGTCAGGAAAAACTTATAATCAGCGTCGGGAAGTACCGTGGTGCCTATATCACGACCGTCCATAATTACACCGCCTTTCTGCGCAATTTGCCGCTGAGTAGAAAGCAAAAAGTCTCTGACAGGTGCTTGTTTTGCGATGTAACTTACATGGTCGCTCACTTCCGGAGATCGGATTTCCATTGCGATATTCTGTCCATTAAGATAGAGGTCTAGTTCGTTTTCATTTTGTTTAAACTCGAGTTCAATGCGATCAAAATGGGAATAAAGCTTCTCTAGATCCAAGGACTTCTTAGATGAGCGGCACTTGCTTAACGCAAAATAAGTGATTCCACGGTACAGAGCTCCTGTGTCGAGGTGGATTAAGCCTAGCTTTTTCGCAATTTCTTTTGAAATCGAACTTTTTCCTGTGGAGGAAAATCCATCCATGGCAATGACAGGTTTGCGGTTCATAAAGAAAGTAGTTTAGTATTAATCAATGTACATGGGATCAAAGTGGTTGACTTTTAAAAAATGCCTTACAAAAGTAAGTCATTTTGAAAGAGCTTCAAAAATTAAAAGGTTATTTTAATTGCCAGGCTACAAATTATCGACATTTCCTTATATTTGCACCTAGGAAAATAAAAGAAATGAAATACCAAAGAATCCTTCTAAAATTAAGTGGAGAAGCCCTGATGGGAGAACGTGCTTATGGAATTGACAACAATCGCCTAGAGGAGTATGCAAAAGAGATCAAAAAGGTAGTGGATCTAGGATGCCAAGTGGCCATCGTCATTGGAGGAGGTAATATTTTCCGAGGACTTGCAGGAGCTGCCAATGGAATGGACCGTGTTCAAGGGGATTATATGGGAATGCTTGCCACCGTGATTAATGGGATGGCACTTCAAGGCGCCCTTGAGAACCTAGGGGTGTATACCCGTTTGCAAAGTGCCATTGAAATGGATAAAATTGCAGAACCTTTTATTAAGAGACGTGCCACACGCCACCTTGAAAAAGGGCGAGTGGTGATTTTTGGAGCCGGTACAGGAAATCCTTATTTCACGACGGACACGGCCGCAACGCTTCGTGCGATTGAAGTGGGAGCAGATGTCATTTTAAAAGGAACCCGTGTCGATGGAATTTACGACAGCGATCCGGAGACCAATGCCGATGCTGTGAAATTTAATTCCTTAAGTTTTAAAGAAGTCTTTGAAAAGAACTTAAAAGTAATGGACATGACCGCCTTTACCTTAAGCCACGAAAACCATTTGCCAATTCTCGTGTTTGATATGAACAAACAGGACAATTTGCTAAAAGTGGTGCAAGGAGAGCAGGTCGGAACCCTTGTGAACTAATTTTTTTTTTGGAGTAGAACCCAAAGAGCATCAAACAATGTGTAACCTATCAAATTATATATACGTAATGGAAGAATTAGATATAATTGTGGAGTCAGTGAATGACGAAATGAATGCCGCAATCAAACACTTAGAGCACGCGTTTCAAAAAATACGCGCAGGAAGAGCCTCGACAACGATGGTACAAGATGTAATGGTGGAATATTACGGTGCCCCTACACCTCTTTCTCAAGTAGCAAACGTTTCGGTTCCAGATGCCATGACCATTTCAATTCAACCATGGGACCGTACCGCAATTCGTTCTATTGAAAAAGGAATTATTGATTCCAATTTAGGGTTTGCTCCTTCTAACAATGGGGATACCATTATTTTGAATGTACCTCCTTTGACCGAGGAACGAAGAAGAGATCTTGCAAAGCAAGCCAAAGCAGAAGCAGAGCAAAGCAAAGTGACTGTACGTAACGCGCGTCAAGAAGGAATGAAGGAACTAAAAAAATTGGACGGCATCTCTGAAGACTTAATCAAACAAACAGAAGCTTCTGTTCAGGAACTTACTGACAAGTTTATTAAGGTAATTGATGAACAAGTCAAAGTAAAAGAAGCCGATATTATGAAAGTGTAATTGTCGCTTTCCTATTATATACGAAAAAGGGATCTCGAGTTTGAGATCCCTTTTTTAATCCTCAAAATTTCTTTTGTTTTGTTTGAAATTTCGCTTTTCTTTTTGCAATCGCTTTGATTTGTCGTGTTTTTCATCTTTGTTTTCATCACTCTCAAAACAGATGCCGTCTCGACCTAGGGGTGAGTTTTGCTTTACCATCAGTCCGTCAAGTGTACAATAGGGAAGTCCGCATTCGTGTTTGGAATAGGTGCCGAAATTACGGTGTCCAAAGCGTTTTTCTTTCAGGATCTTTTGTTGGTTGTCGCGGACACTTTCCCAAAGTACTTGGCTCTCTTGTGGGGTCAAGTCCTCACCTAGGGAAACCACTTTCATATAGGTTCTAGGATCTTTGAGCTGGAGGAAATCAAATGTTTTTTGGAAAATCGTATGGGCAAAATCACGGATTTCTAGAAGTTCATTCAAGGTGAGCATTTCGTTTTCCAATAAGGAGCGATACAGTCCCAGAGTATTAAAATCAGAATATTGCTTGTGGTTTTGTATGTAGTGCAAGTATTCTTCTTTGTGAAGCTGATTGAAAGGTTTGTTGATTTTCATTTGCATAGCGAAGTTTAAAGGCTGATTCTTATGTAATCTCCATAAGACGAACTGTTTGCATACTAAAGTAGTAATTTTCCGTGAATCTATTTCACGAAAGGGAGATTTTTTTAAGAATGCAGAAGTCTAAGATTTAGGAACGCAGCTTTTGCGCATTCGAGTTCTTTGGAATAACATCGAGTCTACTGATATCGCTTGTGTTCTTCAGGCTTTTTTTGAAATCTTGCAATAAGCGGTTTGAAGAAGGCGCGGTACTTTTCTGCATCAAACAATTGAGAGTCTCGAACGGCTTTAATCGTGAGCCAAACTGCAAACGGGAAGAGCACTAGATTCGGGATCCAGGCGGCCAAGTACGCGTTCATTTTCCCTTTCCAGGATAGGTTTTCGACCGTTAAATTCATGACATAGAAGATGATGAAAATTACGATGGCAATGACCACCGGAAGACCGACTCCTCCTTTTCGTATGATGCTTCCTAGACTGGCTCCAATGAGGAAAAAGATCAGACACGTAATGGAGTAGGCGAAGATACGCTGTTGGTGCATGATCATCTTGTTTTGAAATTTGATGATTCCATACATTTGTTCCTCCTTGCCCTTAAGTTCGTTTTTCTGTGATTCTATTTTGTTGTAGGCAGAATAGAGCATCTCTAATTTCTGGTCACTTTTGATTGTGTCCAGTTTGTATTGAGGTTTTAATTTTTGGTCTTGCTTTTTGTTTGCTTCAATAATTTGAATGTAATTATTGGCTTGGCTAACGAGGGATAGGCCCATGCCTTCGACGATTTCTTTGTTTTCCTTTTTCCTTTCTACAATGGTATGGTTAATTTGTCCGAAGGTCTGGAAGCGGTAATCGTCTTTAATTTGTTCTTTTTCGATGGCATTGCTAATGAGCTCGCTCACGTCAAAATGAGAAACCAAGGTGTCAAATTTAATGGCCTGGTTCGGCTGCTTTAAGCGCTGATAATAATCCTTGTTTTTATAATTATCCTCAAAAACATAGCCGTCGAAAAGAAGCAGTTTTAAATAATTTTTGTCGGCCGCAGGAACAAATTTTCCAGACTTTGCTACAATGGCCTGTTGATCTTCATAGATGTTGGTCGATTTATGAATAAAGACCCCTTTTAAGTTCTCTGCATTTTCACCCGAAATTTCATCAAATTTCACAGCAAAGCCAGGGAGCTCATGAATGAACTGTCCCGGAGTAAAGTTTAATGCAGGTTTTGTGGCCGCAATATTGTACAGCATATTTTTCGCCTTTCTTTGAAAATCGGGCGTAATGTTGTTCTGAAAGATAAAGAGTATGCTCGCAAGAAGAACATTTACCAGGAACAAAGGCATCATCACACGGACCAGGGAAATCCCTGCTGCTTTCATGGCAGCAAGTTCATAACGCTCCCCAAAGTCTCCAAAGGTCATAATAGAGGAGAGCAGAATCGTAAGGGGAAGGACCATTCCCACGACCGTGGCCCCCATGTAGAATAAAAGTTTGATGATTTCAAAGGTACTTAGCCCTTTGCCCATGAACTGAGCCATCTGAATCCAGATGATGTTCACAATGAAAATGAAGAACAGCACGCTGAAGATAAAAAGAAACGGCCCGAAAAAGGTCTTAATTATATAGCGGTCTAGTAATTTCATTGGGGCAAAAATACTTAAAAAGTCACAAAGCAAAAACTTTGTGACTCTATTCTCTATGGATTTTTTGAATTATAATTCCGTGATCAGATAGTTTTGATACGCTTGACGGTTAAATTGGAAAAAATTAGACTCTAATTTTTGGTTTGCACGGTAGTCTTGAATGGCAATTACAGCCACTTGGTTGTCTGTAGAATACTGTTCTACTTTTACCAGTTGATTCTTCGGCGAATTTACGTAGATAAAAACATATTTAATCCCACTCTTTTTTACGGGGGTTAGCTTTATGAGGTCCGTTTGAACTCCATTGAGCTGGCGTTTCCCAACATAAGTAGTTTGGTAATTGGTCTTGTAAGTATCTAAATAATTGGTAGGCGAGAACATCATTTCGCTCCCCGAAGCCTTCGCAATGGTGACTTCCCTATCGTC
This sequence comes from Chryseobacterium sp. A301, assembly GCF_054489425.1. NCBI lineage: Bacteria > Pseudomonadati > Bacteroidota > Flavobacteriia > Flavobacteriales > Weeksellaceae > Chryseobacterium > Chryseobacterium sp. A301. The sequence goes on along the minus strand of NZ_JBTMWY010000003.1, from coordinate 121,493 downwards.
CTTGCTAATGTTGTATACTTTGGATCCGTCAAAAAGTTGCTCGGTGTCCATAATCGTTAGCTTGTACTTGGAAGGAGTTGTATAGAAGATCCCGGTCTGCGTTTGGGTGACCTTACCTGCAGGTCCCGTTCCGTATGCAAATTTAAAGTACGTGTTTTGGTTAGATTTATAGGTTTTGGAAACCGCGTCGAGAATTGTTCTCGATTTTTGATCCGCAGTCTGTGCGCTTAAGGTGCCTAGAAATGCAAAGGTTCCTAGTGCTATGGCAATTTTTTTTATCATTGTTACTTTCAATTTTGTGAATTACTTTATCTTGGATAAGTTACTTCTTCAAAAGTTAAACCGGCAGCCCTCAAGCTGCGTCTTCAAGTCTTTCCAAGCTTACGGGCGCAATTCTTCCAAAAATTGTTCCAAAGCATTTAAGTCGGTAATCAAAACCTCTCTTGCTTTCGCTCCATTAAACCCTCCTACGATTCCGCTTGCTTCCAATTGGTCCATGATGCGACCCGCTCGGTTGTATCCTAATTTTAATTGACGTTGGAGCATAGAGGTGGAACCTTGTTGGGTCGAGACCACAATTTTGGCCGCTTGTTCAAAGAGGGCATCTTTTTCGTTGGGGTCAAACTCAACGGTGCCTGAAGAACCTTCCTCTTGGGGTGGATCTGGAAGAACCATGGCCGAACTGTAACCTTTTTGAGCTCCAATGTAATCCACAATCCGTTCTACTTCCGGGGTGTCTACAAAAGCACACTGGAGTCGAACGATTTCATTGCCGTTAAAATAAAGCATGTCTCCTTTTCCGATGAGTTGCTCGGCACCAGGGGAATCTAAAATCGTACGCGAATCGACATTGGAAATCACACGGAAAGCAGCCCTTGCTGGGAAGTTCGCTTTAATCATCCCTGTAATTACGTTCACAGAAGGTCTTTGTGTGGCCACGATAAGGTGAATACCCACGGCTCTTGCGAGCTGGGCTAGTCTGGCAATTGGATGTTCCACTTCTTTCCCTGCCGTCATAATAAGATCTGCAAATTCATCCACAACCAAAACGATGTACGGTAGGTATCGGTGTCCGTTTTCAGGATTCAACTTGCGTTCAGAGAATTTTTTGTTATACTCCTTAATGGTTCGACAAAATGCATTTTTTAGAAGATCGTATCGAGTGTCCATTTCCACACATAAGGAGTTCAGTGTGGCAATTACTTTTGAGTTTTCCGTAATGATCGCTTCGTCGGTACCAGGTAGTTTGGCTAGGTAGTGGCGCTCAATTTTTGAATAAAGGGTAAGCTCCACTTTTTTAGGATCCACCATCACGAATTTAATTTCGCTTGGGTGTTTCTTGTAGAGTAAAGAGGTTAGAATCGCATTAATCCCCACAGACTTTCCTTGACCGGTTGCTCCTGCCATCAAAAGGTGAGGCATTTTGGCTAAATCGGCCATGAAGATTTCGTTTGAAATGGTTTTTCCAAAAACCACGGGCAAATCCATGTCCGTATTTTGGAATTTTTGAGAAGCGAGTACGCTTTTCATGGATACCATGGTAGGGTTCTTTCTGGGAACTTCAATTCCAATGGTCCCCTTGCCTGGCATCGGGGCAATAATTCGAATCCCGTGCGCAGAAAGATTTAAAGCAATGTCGTCTTGCAGTTTTTTAATGGCAGAAACCCGAATTCCAGCATCGGGCACAATTTCGTAGAGAGTGACCGTGGGACCTATGGTCGCTTTGATTTCGGAAATTCCGACATTAAAGTTTTTAAGTAGTCCGACAATTCTGTTTTTGTTTTCTTCAAGTTCGTCTTGATTAATGGAAATTTCTTCGTTTCCATAGTCTTTCAAAAGTTCGAGGGTGGGCATTTGAAATTTGGCCAGTTCCAATCGGTGATCGAAAAGTCCATACTCTTTGACAAGATCTGCGGATTTTTGTGCCATCTCATCCCACTGATCTTCCTCTTTTGCAATTTCCACGTTAAAGTCAAAAGAGTCTTCCTTTGTCGTTTCTGATTTTTCAGTAAATTCCTTTATTGGAACTGTACTCACAGGAGTATTTAAAGTGGAGGTAAGTGGAATTGTACTACTACCCAAGGATTCTTTTTGGGGACTTAGTGGGAAACTAGGCTCTGTTGTAGTGGGAAGGGTAGATACTGGCGAATCTTCCTCAGTCTCATCTTCGATTCGCTCCTCATCTTCAAACGAATTTGAACTTGGTAAAAATTCTTTGACTTTTCCTAGAGTGCTATCGTTAATATCGTTAAGTCTTTTTTTGATCGCACTGGGTCTTAAATTGAATTCAAGAATAAAGTAAAGTGCTATACTAGAACCTAATACAAGCCAAAGTCCTACATTTCCAATCATCGAGGCTAAAAAGTCCATGATTTGATAGCCATAAACTCCGCTCAGTACGCCTTCTCCTTGGGTGACTGCTCCTAGGAAAATAGGAAGCCAACAAATGAAAAATAGGGAATGACCAATGGTTTTCCAAGGTTTGAAATATTTCTTTTTTAAAATAAGGGTACCCAGCATTAAAATAAGAAAGGCGATGAGGAAGGCTGCGATACCAACGCTCTGGAAAATAAACAAGTTGCCCAGATAATCGCCTAATTTCCCAATGAAATTAGAGGATTTTATTGTTTTGTCGAGCATGCTACCTGCCTGGCTTTGGTCCGCTTTCCAATTGAATAAAAAGGAAATAAAGGACAAAAAGAGTATGAGGCTCAGTAGAATGAAAAACAGGCCAAAAAAGATGCGCGGTTTCGAAAGCGTTTTGTTATCGCTAAGTGTGCGGCTTGTGGAGGGGGTTTTAATTTTCTTTTCCATAAGTTCAATCTTGGCAAATTTAATGTTTTTACTTTAGAATTTGGTCATCGCAGTAGAATATCTAATCTCCAACTTTTGCAGGGATTTGTCTCAAATTTAGATGCAAATATCTTGATGGAAATTCGTGTGTTAAGATTATAGGGCGTATTTTTGCATCCAAACGGTAAAAATCGACTCTAAAGTCGGTAATGTCAAGATTATGAAAAAGATTCAAAGCATTTTAATTTCGACGAGAACCATGGCGGTTCTTCTTTTAGTTTATGCGGGCGCAATGGGCTATGCCACATTTCTAGAGAACGATTACGGTACCCCAACGGCAAAGGCTCTTGTTTACGAGGCCAAATGGTTCGAAGCGGTGATGGTTCTGTTAATTTTAAACTTTATTGGAAACATAGGACGCTATCGTTTGTGGCGTAAAGAGAAATGGCCAGTACTCGTGTTTCACTTGTCTTTTGTCCTTCTGTTTTTAGGAGGTGCCATTACAAGATACATTAGTTTTGAGGGCATTATGCTCATTAGAGAAGGGGAAACCTCGAACGAAATTATTACGGACAAGACCTTCTTTAAGATTCAAATGGAAAAATCAGGCGATGTCCTTAGTTATAAGGATGTGCAGTATATGATGTCCCCAATTCACCATAACTTTAAAGCCAATTATGATTTTCACGGTGAAAAAGTGAAAGTGAAAGCTCTTGAATATGTACAGCGAAAAAAAGACAGTTTGGTGGCGAGCGCCGATGGTCAGGAGTATCTTCACTTTGTGACCACAGGCGATCGCGGAAGACTCAATTATTATTTGAAAGAAGGAGAGTCTAAATCCTTAAACGGAACTCTCGTGAGTTTCAATAACCCGATTGAAGGAGCGATTGAATTTAAAAAAGATGCGGACGGTAAGTTATCCTTGAAAACACCCGTCGATTCTAAATATATGGTTATGGCAACGCAGGACAGTGGTTCTGTAAAGGCAAATGTTTATGAGCCTTTAGCACTTCGAAGTCTCTATACGATTAACGACATACGAATTGTGGTTCCAGAAGGACTTACAAAAGGTTCCCTTCTTGCTTTTGAAGGAGATCGAAACAAGGACAAAGCTGTCCCAGATGCACTTACAGTAGAAGTGCAAGGGCCAAAAACGACCCAACAGGTCGAGCTTGTCGTGGAAAGAGGAAATCCTAATTTGTATAAACAAATCACCCTGGACGGAATAAACATTATGCTAGGTTTTGGTCCTAAGATTTACACCACACCGTTTGCAATTAAATTAGATGACTTTGTGATGGAAACCTATCCAGGAAGTTCTTCTCCAAGTGCGTACGAAAGTCACATTCAAATTATTGACGAGGGAAAACAGACGCCTTATAAAATATACATGAACCATGTACTCAATCACAAGGGGTATCGATTCTTCCAAGCCAGTTTTGACCAAGATAGACGAGGTACTCACCTGTCTGTGAACCATGATTATTGGGGAACGCTTGTGACGTACATTGGGTATTTCTTACTCTTTACCTCCATGTTTATTATCTTCTTTTGGAAAGGCACTCACTTTTCAAAATTAAATACCATGCTAAAGAACCTCAATCGTAAAAATACGACTCTTGCGCTTTTACTTCTTTTAAGCGTCGGCCTTAATGCGCAGAAAATAGAAACGCATGGTACCTCGGACGGAAGTCCACAAATGAGGGCTACGAATCAGAGCGCAGCCAATGCGTCGACCCGTGCCCTTGAGGATGGTACGATTCATGCAAACGATTCGAATGCTACGGCTTCCAACCAGCCTCAGGCTTCCAATCAGAATTCAGTTGCACAGTCGATGACGGCCCTACGAGTAATCTCTGCGGACGAAGCCATCGCGAAATCTAGAATTTCGAAAGAGCACGCGGATAAGTTTGCTTATTTGCTCGTACAGAATTACGAGGGAAGAATTGTTCCGATGAGTACACAAGCTTTAAATGTACTTCGTAAACTTTATAAAAAGGATAAATTTAAAGGAACAGGGGATAAGGAATTAACTCCTGAGCAGTGGTTTTTATCCATTAATACCGATACGCCAAGTTGGACTATGGTGCCCCTTATTAAAGTGGGAACCAAAGGAGGAGACGAACTTAAGAGAAAAACCAAAGCGAATGACGAGGGGTATACGGCCCTTATGAATTTATTCCCATCAGATCAGAATGGAAATTTGAATTACGTTCTTGAGGAAGATTATAATGCTGCGTTTGCAAAGAAACCAGCAGAGCAAACCAATTATGATAAAGAAGTTATTTCTGTAAACGAAAGAGTTCAAATATTTAATGAGTTTTTCTCTGGTCAATTCATGAGAATTGTCCCTGTGAAGAACGATCCAAACTCAACATGGCATTCTTGGCTAGATCAGAATTTTGAACCGGACATGGAATCTCAAAAAGTGATGGGTCCTTATTTCTCCTCTGTGCTTCATGCGCAACAAACTGGAAATTGGGCTCAGGCCGATGCCGCACTTCAAGACCTTTCGAATTACCAACAAACTTGGGGGAAAAATGTAGTTCCTAGCGAATCAAAAGTCAAGGCGGAGGTCTTGATGAATCAAGTGGATATCAACTTCCGTTTGTTAATATTCTATACCCTAATTGGAGGACTCCTGATCATTTTAGGATTTGTGGATCTATTTAAGAAGAAAGCCATTATCGCAAAACTCATAAAGGTGGTTCTCTATATTGGTGCAATCGGATGGTTCTTACAACTTCTTGGTTTAATAGGACGTTGGTACATTTCAGGACACGCGCCTTGGAGCAATGGATACGAAGCAATCGTCTTTATCTCCTGGGTTGGTATTACAGCCGGGTTTGCGCTGTACCGTAATTCAAATGCCTTAATTCCGGCAGCTGGATTTATGGTTGCAGTGATTATGATGGGCTTTGCTCATGGAGGCTCTGCGCTGGACCCTCAGATTACTCCGCTTGTACCTGTTCTAAAATCCTATTGGCTAATTATCCACGTAGCGATCATTACTTCAAGTTACGGGTTCTTTGGGCTCTCCTTCGTGATTGCTATTATATGCCTCGTGTTTTACCTTCTTGCAAATAAGAAAATCTACAAATTGCATAACGAAAGAACAATTAAAGAACTCACTATTGTGTCAGAGATGTCCCTCACCATAGGGCTCTATGCTTTAACCGTAGGAACCTTTTTAGGGGGGATCTGGGCAAATGAATCGTGGGGTCGTTATTGGAGCTGGGACCCGAAGGAAACTTGGGCTTTTGTTTCTGTAATGGTGTATGCTTTTGTTCTGCATATGCGTCTTGTACCGGGTCTTCGAGGAAGATGGGCGTTCCACGTGGCAAGCATGTTTGCTATTTCTTCCATTATTATGACCTATTTCGGAGTGAACTATTACTTAAGTGGACTCCATTCCTACGCGGCAGGAGATCCTGTTCCTGTACCGGCATGGGTTTACATAGGAACCGTTTCTATGCTTCTTTTAGCTACCGTTTCCTATTTCAAATTCAAAAAATTAAATAAAAAGAACTAAGGAATTCTTAGTAAAATAAAGCAGCCGCCTCACTATAATTTTGAGGCGGTTTTTTGTAGTTGTTGTACCCGAAGATTAAACACATTGCTTGTAAAGGGGTGAAACTTTATTCGCCAAAAAATTAGCTACAAGACAAGAATAGACGGACTTCAAAAGTGTCTGTTCTTTCTACAGATAAAATTTCTTCCAATTTCACTTTTTTCAGATCAAAAAACTTTTCAAAGCAATTTTTTTGAAATAAATTATCTTTTATTATTTGTTGGTAAAGATAAAATATCTAAATTTGCACTTTGTTTTAGATAAAAGTGGAAGAAGAAATTGAATTTACAGTAATCGTGGCACAAGCATCCCATAAGATATATGTGCCTGAAATTTTACAAGAAATTGAAGTATCAGCCCTTGCGAGAGGAACCGGCATTGCAAAACGCAGCGCCTCTTACGTGGAGCAAAAGATTGAAGAGAACAAAGCAATCATGGCTTTTACTTCGAAGGGAGAGTGGGCAGGGTTCTGTTATATCGAAACCTGGAGTGATAAAACTTACGTCGCCAATTCAGGCTTAATTGTCAAAAGAAAATTCCGTGAAAAGGGACTTGCCAAGAAAATTAAACTTGCCACATTCGCGTATTCCAGAGAACAATTTCCGCAAGCCAAGATCTTTGGATTAACCACAGGTCGGGCGGTGATGAAAATCAACAGCGATTTAGGATATGCTCCCGTTACTTATGACGAGTTAACCCAGGACGATGTGTTTTGGAAAGGTTGCGAAAGTTGCGTGAATTATGAAATTCTAAAAAGCAAAGAGCGAAAAAACTGCCTTTGCACCGCCATGCTTTACGATCCTCATGCCCAAAAGAACAAAGGGCGTCAGGATTCTGGCTTAACAGAAAGTAAAAAAGCAGGACTCCCTCTGTTTGCAAAATTTAAAAATAAGAAACAATGGTTATGGAAAAAGTAGTTTTGGCCTACAGCGGTGGGCTTGACACGTCGTTTTGTGCGGTGTATCTTTCAAAAAATATGAATTTAGAGGTACACGCTGTTTTGGTAAACCTAGGAGGGTTTAGCCCCGAAGAATTGGTAGAAACAGAAAAAAGGGCACTTGAACTTGGCGCGGCTAGTTTTCATGTACTGGATGAGCAAAAGACCTACTACCAAAACTGCCTTCGGTTTTTGATTTATGGAAATGTGCTTAAAAACAATACGTATCCACTTTCTGTAAGCTCAGAGAGAGTCTATCAGGCTTCAGCCCTTGCTCAGTATGCAAAGAAGATCGGAGCTACTTATATAGCCCATGGTAGTACAGGGGCCGGAAATGATCAAATCCGTTTTGATTCCATTTTTCAAATTCTTTGTCCTACTGTAGAAATCTTAACGCCAATCCGAGATTTAAACTATTCGAGAACGCAAGAGATTGAGTTTTTACAGTCCCATGGATTTAAAATGGATTTTAAAAAATCCATGTATTCTATCAACAAGGGGATTTGGGGAACCTCTGTCGGAGGAAAAGAAACCTTAAGTTCAAACCTCCCTTTGCCTGAGGAGGCATATCCTACAAAGGTCACAGCAAAAGAGTCGCTTGTGGTAGGTCTTACCTTTGTGAAAGGAGAAGTTATAGCGGTGGACGATAAAGAGTTTTCAATGCCTTTAGAGGCTATCCAGTATCTTGAATCTTTAGCGCAGCCCTTCGGGATTGGACGAGAGATCCACGTGGGAGATACCATTATAGGACTCAAAGGCCGAGTCGGTTTTCAAGCTTCTGCAGCGATGATTCTTTTAAAAGCTCACCATCTGCTAGAAAAACATACCCTAAGCAAAGCTCAGCTTCTCATGAAAGACCAGTTGGCACTTCAGTATGGCAATTACCTGCACGATGCGCAGGTGCTAGATCCTGTAATGAAAGATCTCGAAGCGTTTTTCGAAAGCTCCCAAGACAAAGTTTCAGGGAAGGTCCTTGTTCAACTTAATCCCCATTATTTTACGCTTCTAGGAATAGAATCTCCTAATGATTTAATGCAGAGCGCAGCAGGGGTGTATGGAGAAGTGAATAAGGGGTGGAGCGCACAGGATGCGAAAGGATTTTCTAAGATTTACGCCAATGCACTAAGTATATACCATCAAATTCACAGTCATGAGTAAAGAGCAAAATCAAATAGCGGTTGGCATTGTAGGTGCAACCGGAGTGACGGCAGGAGAATTAATACGAATTCTTCTTTACCATCCCCACGTAAAGATTTCCTTCTTAACCTCAACCAGTATGCAAGGGCAAGCGGTCTCAGAGGTACACAAAGATTTGCTAGGGGAGACTTCATTAGTGTTTCAAGAAATTATTGAGCCTGCAGACGTTATCTTTTTATGCCTTCCTCATGGGGAGAGCAGAAATTGGATGGCAGAAAATAAGGAGCACTTGGGAACAGGTACTCGAATTATTGATTTAGGCAATGATTTCCGGGTGGATGAACTTTGGGACGAAAGTAAATTTGTCTATGGTCTGAGTGAATTTAATCAGGATCAAATCGCAAAGGCTACGCACATTGCGAATCCAGGCTGTTTTGCGACCGCCATCCAACTTGGCCTCTTGCCACTTACGAAAATCGAAGAAATCGACAAAGTGAGCTGCGTGGGGATTACAGGATCCACCGGCGCAGGCAAATCCCTAGTTCATACGACCAATGCAAATTGGCGTACAGGCAATGTTTCTCCGTATAAGACTTTCACACACCAACACAACGATGAGATCTTAAAAAGAATCTCCGTAGTACAGGAAAAACCGATAGATTTTCAATTTGTGCCTTGGCGCGGCGCTTTTACCCGCGGGATTTTTGTGACCTTAATGCTAAAAACTCTGAAACCCTCGTCCGAAGTGATTGAAGCCTATAAATACGCATACAAATATTCCGATTTCGTGCATGTTTCTCCCGGTCCGATCGATTTAAAGCAAGTTGTAAACACGAACAAAGCTTTGATCTACTTGGAGCAAGTAGGGCAGGATTTGGCGGTGCATGTAGCGATTGACAATCTAATCAAAGGTGCCTCGGGGCAAGCGGTACAAAATATGAACCTCATGCTTGGACTAGCTCCTACCTGTGGACTTCAGTTAAAAGCCTCTGTGTATTAAGTAAAAAGTAGAAGAACCTTAAAGAAAGGAATTATGAAATTATTTGAAGTCTATTCTCGACTTCCTTTAGAGATCGTGAAAGCAAAAGACTGCTATCTCTGGGATGAAAACGGTAAGAAGTATCTGGATTTTTATGGAGGACATGCCGTGATTTCAATTGGACATAGCCATGCTCACTACCAAGAATCTCTTTCTAAACAGCTGAGTTCAATCGGATTCTATTCGAATTCAGTTCAAAATCCCTTGCAAGAGAAGTTGGCTGAACTTTTAGGAAGAGTAAGTGGTTACCCGGATTATGAGCTATTTCTTTGCAATTCCGGAGCAGAGGCCAATGAGAATGCTTTTAAATTAGCCTCTTTTTTTACAGGGAAGAAAAAGTTCATTGCCTTTCACGGTGCCTTTCATGGAAGAACTTCTGCTGCAGTGGCGGCCACGGACGACCCCTCCATTGTGGCTCCCGTCAATGAATCTGAGAATTTTATATTCTGTGAGTTGAATAATCCTCTTATGTTTTCACAGATTGTTCAGCAGCACAAAGAGTCTTTGGCCGGTGTAATTATTGAAGGAATTCAAGGAATTGGCGGTGTGCACCTTCCCAATTCTTCTATGCTTGAAACGATCGAAACTTTAGCTAAAAAACATGGATTTCTTACGATTCTCGACGAAGTGCAAAGTGGCTACGCTCGAAGCGGTCGGTTCTTCGCTCATCAACACAGCACCCTTAGGCCTGATCTAATTACAATTGCCAAGGGCATGGGGAATGGATTTCCAGTTGGAGGTGTGCTTATTAGCCCTCGCATTCCTTCTCAAAAAAAGATGCTTGGAACTACTTTTGGTGGGAATTACCTAGCCTGCGCAGCGTCCATCGCAGTTTTAGAAGTGATTGAAAAGGAAGGTCTTGCTAAGAATGCTGCGGACTTAGGAGATTATTTATTGGAAGAATTAGGTAAAATTCCGCAGATTGAGCAGGTTCGAGGGAGGGGCCTTATGGTGGGAATTGATTTCCCAGGGCCGGCCTCTGTTATTGCGCATCAATTAAGAGTTGAGCATGGAATTTTGGTGGGAAGTGCTTCAGACCCTCGAACCATGCGACTTCTTCCCCCTTTAACTATAAACAAAAAAGCGGTAGATGATTTTCTTCACGCTTTAAAACAAATTTTATCATGAAAAACTTTACATCCCTCGCTGATGTGACCAACCTAAAGGAGCTTCTTTTGCATGCACATCAGCTCAAAAAAGATCTTTACGGCAATTCAAAAGGAGGTCAAAATAAAACCTTAGGTCTTGTATTTTTAAATCCGAGTTTAAGAACGAGACTTAGTAGTCAAAAGGCCGCTGCGAATTTAGGCATGCAGGTACTTTTGGTCAGTCCAGGATCCGAGGCTTGGACTTGGGAGTTTAAAGACGGAGAAGTGATGAACGGCAGTAGCTCGGAGCACGTAAAAGAAGCGGCGAGAGTATTAAGTGAATATTGCGATATTATCGGACTTCGTTCTTTTCCTGGTCTTAGCGACCGAGAAAAAGACTACAGCGAGGACGTTTTTAAAAGCTTCGTCTCGTACGCAAAAGTCCCTGTGATTTCCTTAGAATCTGCCACTCGGCATCCGCTTCAGAGTTTTGCTGATTTAATCACGATTCAAGAAAACTGGAAATTAGAACGTGCACCAAAAGTGGTTCTTTCCTGGGCCCCCCATTCCAAAGCGCTTCCTCAATGTGTGCCCAACTCTTTTGCCGAATGGATGAATGCTGCTGAGGTTGATTTCTCCATTGCAAATCCCTTAGGATACGATTTAAGTCCTGAATTTGTACAAGGAGCCAAGGTGTATCACGATCAAGATGAAGCTCTTGAAAATGCGGATTTTGTGTATGTGAAGAACTGGTCTTCTTTTGAAAATTATGGCACCATGCCGAAGGTGCAAAAAAACTGGTTGTTACAAGAGAATTTTCTAACAAAGAACCCTCAGGCTAAAGTAATGCATTGTCTTCCTGTTCGACGCAATCTAGAGATGAGCGATGCACTGCTTGATAGTGAGAATTCCCTAGTCTATCAGCAAGCTTTCAATCGTACCGTGGCTATGCAGACCGTACTCGAACGAATCCTTAAAGGAACTTTATAAACTAAGGATGGAAAAGCAGCAGGTACAGGTCCTTAAAATAGGAGGCGAAACTCTAAATTCTCTTTCGGCCTTAAATCGGGTAATTGAGATTATATCAAAGCACAAACCTCAAAACTTGGTACTTGTGCACGGGGGAGGAACCCTCTTAAATCACTATGCGAAGAGACTCGGAATTGAGCAGCGAATGGTAGATGGACGTCGAGTAACGACCAGGGAAACCCTTGAACTCTGTACCATGGTGTACGCAGGACTTCTCAATAAACAACTCGTAGCGAAATTTAGCGCCGCTGGACTAAGTTCTTTAGGACTAAGTGGAGCGGATCTAAAATCCGTTCAATCGAAAAAGAGAGAAGTAAGCATAGTGGATTATGGACAGGTAGGCGATGTGCAAAATGTAAACCTAGAAGTCTTCTCTCAACTTTTGAGTTTGGGGGTACTTCCGATTGTTTGTTCCTTGACGCTGGGAGAGGAGTATGAACTTTTGAACACGAATGCAGACTCATTAGCTTCAGAAATCGCGATTAAATTGTCAGAAAGGTTTGAGGTCAGTCTACTTTACTGTTTTGAAAAAGAAGGGGTTTTGCTCGATGTGAATGAGGAAGAAAGCCTTATTCCTGTTCTTTCGCAGCCTGAGTTTTTGAATTTAAAAGAATCCCAAAAGGTGGCAGGAGGAATGCTTCCTAAATTAGAAACGGGATTTAAGGCCTTAGAAAAAGGAGTGGCGAAAGTGCAAATTTTGTCAAGTACAGGACTTGAGTCCGCGCTCTTTGATCGGAAGGTAGGAACCCAATTAATCCTTGAATCATGATAGAGAAATTACAGCGTAAAAGCGAGATAATTTTAAAGAAATTGATTGAAACCCCTTCACTCAGTACCCATGAAAATGAGACGGCCGATTTTTTAGAAGTTTGCTTTACCATGGAGAAGATTCCTTTTCAACGAAAAGGAAACAACCTTTGGGCAAAGAATAAATATTTTGATCCTAAACTTCCAACGATCCTGCTCAACTCCCACCACGACACAGTGGCACCGAACCTGTCTTATTCGAGAGATCCTTTTGAGGCCTATGAAGAGGAAGGAAAAATCTATGGACTGGGAAGTAACGATGCGGGCGCTTCTCTCGTGGGATTATGGGCTAGTTTTGTCTTTTTTTATCGCAAAAAGCTGCCTTATAATCTTATTTTCGCGGCAAGTGCCGAGGAAGAAATTTCAGGGCAGAACGGAATTGTAAGCATTTTGGAAGACTTGGGTAAAATTGATTTTGCCCTAGTGGGCGAGCCCACCCAGATGCAATTGGCAGTAGCTGAAAAGGGACTCGTGGTCTTAGATTGTATCGTTTCAGGCACGCCCTCGCATGCAGCCCATGCCAATGCAGACCATTCGATTTACAAAGCCCTAAAGGAAATTGAAAAAGTAAGTCACGCGAAATTTGAAAAATGCTCGGACCTTCTAGGCGAGGTGAAATCCACCGTCACGATAGTCTCCGCTGGCCACCAGCATAATGTGGTCCCCGACCAAACGAATTTTACCATTGATGTACGTACCAATGAGTTTTATTCGAATGAAGACGTGGTAGCTTATTTTGAATCGTTATTGGAGGCAAAGGTGAAGGCAAGATCTTTGCGACTGAATTCCTCAAAGATTAATTTGGATCATCCACTTGTTCTTGCTGCGAAGGCGAAAGGACACACGCTTTATGGATCTCCTACGATCTCTGATCAGGCACTTATGCCTTTCGATTCTGTGAAAATGGGCATTGGTGATTCCACGAGATCCCATACGGCAGACGAATTTATTTACAAAACCGAACTATACAATGGAATAGAGGAGTATATCGGACTTTTGACCGAACTATTTCTATCGAAAAAAAATTAAAATATGAACAATTCAAGTGAGAAGGCCAAGGTGACCAAGCTTTGGGCAAAAAATTCGACCAAGAGCAAAGGACTAGAAATTATTGAAAAATTCACGCTAGGTAAAGATCCTGAATTTGATTTGCAACTTGCCAAGTATGACATTATAGGAACCACCGCTCATGTGAAAATGCTCTCTAAAATTGGATATCTTGAAAAGCAGGAGCTCAGTGAAATCCTTGCGCATCTAGAGATTCTCCTGGACCGCGCTGTATCCGGGAATTTTGAAATAGAACCTGGCGTAGAAGATGTTCATTCTCAAATTGAACTTTCTCTCATTCAGGCCGTAGGGGCTCCGGGTGAAAAGATTCATACAGGGCGTTCTCGCAACGACCAAGTTTTATTGGCCATTAAGCTTTTTCTCCGAGAAGAGGCGCAAGGCCTCGCACAGGCCACAAGCTCCTTGTTTGGTACTTTAATTTCTCTCTCTGGAAAATACGAGAAGGAACTGATGCCTGGGTATACGCATTTTCAAATCGGAATGCCTTCCTCTTTTGGGCTTTGGCTAAGTGCCTTTGCTGAATCCTTTAGCGAAGACCTTGAAATTCTTGCTACAGCCTATAGCATTGTCTCAAAAAACCCTTTAGGCTCAGGAGCGGGATACGGCTCTAGTTTTCCCTTGGATCGAGATTATACCACAAACGAATTGGGTTTAGAGAAGATGAATGTCAATTCAATTTATGCTCAAATGACAAGAACCAAAGCGGAAAAGACTCTCGCATTCGCCATGGCCTCTCTTGCCTCAACGCTCGGAAAACTAGCGAACGATCTGTGTCTTTTTAGCAATCAGAATTTTGGATTTGTGGAGTTTCCTAATGATCTTACCACTGGCAGCAGTATCATGCCCCATAAAAAAAACCCAGATGTTTTTGAACTGATTCGAGGGAAGTGTTCTCGAATTCAGGCTCTTCCTACAGAGTTAACTTTGCTAAGTCATAACCTAATGACAGGGTACAATCGGGATTATCAACTCACCAAAGAAATTCTTTTTCCTGCCCTCGAGGATTTAAAAGATTCTATTGAAATCATGGAGTTTATGTTAGGCTATATGGAGGTGAAAAAAGATCTTCTAGATGAGAAAAAATATGAGTATCTTTTCAGCGTTGAAAAAATTAATGAGCTCGTTCTTCAGGGAGATAGTTTTCGCGAAGCCTATCGGAAAGTAGGAAATTCGATTGAAAATGGGACTTACCACTATGAAAAAAAGAGTCTATCTCATACCCACATTGGAAGTATTGGGAATCTCAGTTTAGAGCGAATCGTCCAAGATTTTAACGACGTGTACAAAAATTTTAAAGATGAAACCTCTTGATGCCACGGATCAAAAAATCCTAAACTTATTGCAAGAAGACTCCACGATTTCGGTAAAAGATTTAGCCGAAAAAGTAGGACTTTCCTTTTCACCCACCTACGAGCGTATTAAAAATATGAAAAGTTCGGGGGTTATTGAAAAGTACGTCGCCGTAATCAACAAAGAAAAGGCGGGCTTTGAGTTGACGGCCTATTGTAATATTACCTTAAAAGAGCAGTCCCTAGAGAGACTTCAAGAATTTGAAACCAAAATCATGTCCCAGACAAAGGTCTTGGAGGTAGTAAGCCTTTCGGGGACGTACGATTATATGATTAAGGTGGTGACGAAAGACATCAAAGAATACAACCGTTTTATGACTGAAGTCGTGGCGAATATTCCTAACATTGGCCAGTACCATAGCCATATAGTTCTCTCTGTCATCAAGGAGGAAACCAAATTAACGTTTATGCCAGATGACAAAGTATAAAATTCAAAAGTCGCCCTTTCACGTACCCACCACGGATGGGAAAACGATTCTCGAACATTGGGGAAATTCTATGGGAACGCCGGGCCTATCCATAGCCCATATGAAGGCTCCAAAAGGTTGGAGCGAACCCTTCCAGACTCCCGAATTTGATGAATACACCCTGATTGTGCGAGGCAAAAAACGTTTTGAAATCGAGGGAGAAGTCCTCGATTTAGAAGAGGGACAAAGCATCTTAATTCAGAAGGGAGCAAGAGTACGTTATAGCAATCCTTTTTCTAGGGAATGCGAATACGTTTCCATTTGCCTTCCGGCTTTTTCGCTCGATCTCGTGCATCGAGAGGAAACGTAAACTAATTAAACTCTACCCCTAAACTTATCAGTTCCTTTTTTAAATCCGTGGATTCTGTAATCCAAACGGTAAGAAAGCCAAGGCTCTTTGCCGTTTTACAATTCTCAAAATTATCGTCTATAAAGACGGATTCTTCTGGTTTTAGATCGTAACGATTACGTAAAACATGCCAGAGTTCAGGATCGGGTTTGATTAATTTTTCCTCACCAGAAACGACAATTTTCCCATCGAAAAGTTTGAAGAAGTCATAGTTTTCTAAGGCATAGGGGAAGGTTTCATGCGACCAATTGGTGAGACCAAACAGTTGATAAGGAGTTTTAGATAGTTCCCTAAGAACACTTACTCTATGAGGTATATCCCCGCGAAGCATGGTCGTCCAGTTTTCGTAGTAGCCACGAATCTCTTTCTCCCACTCCGGATGCTGTTTCAGAAGTATATCCGTTCCCTCACTAAGGAGTCTACCTTTGTCCTGTTGTGCATTCCACTCATTCGTGGCCACGGAATCTAAAAAGTATTCCATTTTTTCGTCGTCCTGGAAATAGTCTTTGAAATAATATCTTGGGTCCCAGTCCATCAGGACTCCTCCAAAATCAAATATGATGTTTTTAATCATGAGCGGTTTTTATTTGTTCAATGGGCCTTTCTTTCTTTCTTTCTTTCTTTCTTTCTGAAAAAGATAAAGCCAAGGGTTATAATAAGTAGTAGGTGAAGATAGTAAGAATTTAAGAGAAGATCTACATACTCAATTTTAAAGCCACTTAAAGATATTAGGATGAGTACCTGCGCTCCGTAGGGAATTAACCCTTGAATGTAACAGGCGAAAATATCCAGAATGGAAGCTGAGTTTTTAGCTTCTAGCTCGTACTTGTCATTTATTTCCTTTGCCACTTTACCCGAAATTAAAATCGCAATTGTGTTGTTCGCGACACAAAGGTTCGTGGCACTGACAAGCGCTCCAATTCCAAGAGAAGCGCTCTTTTCGTCAAAGATGAGTCGATTGATTGCACTTAAAATATATTGAATTCCTCCTGCTTTTTCTACTAAGGCGGCAAGACCTCCTGTCAAAAGAGATAGGTAAAATATTTCGGACATATTGGTAAATCCTTGGTAAGTGGTCTTGCTTAAAGTTAGGAAATCAAAGCTTGAATTCCACAATCCAAGTATTGCGGCTGAAAATAGCCCCAAAAATAAGGTCACAAAGACATTGACTCCTTTAAGGGCTAAAGCAATGACAATTAGGTAGGGTAGAATTAACAAAAGGTCAAAATGCAGGTTGGAGGTCTCGATAGGACTTGGAGATCCGTTTCGACCCGCAAATATAAAAAAGCCAAGTGCGAGAATCGCAGCAGGCAAAGCGAGTTTGAAATTCGCTCGGAATTTATCTTTCATTTCACATCCCAAACTTTGTGTGGCCGCAATGGTGGTGTCGGATATAATGGAAAGGTTGTCTCCAAAGATCGCTCCGCATAACAAAGCGGCGCCCACTAAGCCCAGTGGGGAATCGCTCTTACTTGCCAGTTCGATTACAATCGGACCTAGTGTAACAATTGATCCAACGGAAGTTCCCGAGGCAAAAGAAAGGAAAGAGGCAATCACAAAAATACCTGCCGCAAAATATTGCGGGGAAATATAAGTCATTCCTAAGTTCACAATGCTATCGACGCTGCCTGCCGCTTTCGAAACCGCAGCAAAAGCGCCAGCTAGGAGATAAATAATACACATGGTAAGAATCTGTCCGTCACCGCAACCTTTTAAAAAGGTGTCCATTTTCTTCTGTAGGCTGCCTTTAAATAAAACAAAGGCCGCTACAATTCCCATGAGTGCAGCGAGTGGGGAAGGAAGGGCATAAAAATCTTGGTTGTAAATTCCAAATCCAAGAAAGGTAACGACAAAGACCAAAAGTGGTACAATGGACAAAAATCTATTTTTTATGGGTAGAGTGCTCATGAAGAATTAAAATTCAAATTTTATAAATTCGTAACCTTTATCAGTGGTTTTAGCGAGTAGATGATTAAGCCCATTGCTGAGGAGAATGGTTTCTGCTTTAACGATAGAATTATAGCGGGCAATTTGTTCAAAGGTACTTTGCGAAAGCGGTATTTTAGGGGCTTTGCATTCAATTAGAATCTTGGGTAGTGTTTTCTCAGTCACAACCAAATCTAATCGTTTGGTAAGACCGTTAAGGGTTATTTTTTTTTCAGACAACAATGAAGAAGGCGCGTAGCCTTTCTCATGAAGGAAATAGTGAATCCAATGCTGCCTTACCCATTCCTCGGGGGTAAGTAAAAGCGAAGTCTTGCGAACTGAATCATAAATAAAAAACTTATCTTTGTCTCTACGGATCGCAAAATCAAAATCCCTCGGAAAATTCAGTTTTGGCACTTGCACAAGTATGAAAGAATTAGATTTACTCATCAAAAATATTAAAAATAAAGAACTTCTTCCGATCTATTTTTTTCACGGTGAAGAGCCTTACTATATTGATTTGGCTGTGAGCGTGTTAGAGAATGAAGTTTTGCAGGAGGACGAAAAGGCTTTTGGCCAAACCGTGCTCTACGGTAAGGAAACAAACATAGCTCAAATCATCTCCTATGCGCAGCAATTTCCAATGATGGGAGACTATAATCTTATTATTGTAAAAGAGGCGCAAGACCTTCGGTTTGACGAGAAAGCAGGCGAAATATTCAGTTCCTATGTAGAGAATCCCATTCCTACGACAGTCTTAGTGCTGGCCTACAAGCACAAGAAAATGGACGAACGTAAAAAGTTCATGAAGAAACTTAAGTTAAAGTCCATGGCTTTCTTAAGTGAACCGGTTAAAGAGTATCAAATTGGATCGTGGATCACCAATGAATGCAAAAAACTAGGGATTCCCGTAGAGCCCTCCATTCCTGCATTACTGGCAGACCATCTTGGAAATGATCTTTCTCGAATCCGCTCGGAACTAGACAAACTCAAATTGATTTTAAAGGAAAATCAAGTTCTCGATGGGAAAATAGTAGAGACTCATATCGGAATTAGCAAAGAGTTCAATACTTTCGAACTTCAAAAAGCCATAGGACAAAAAGACAAGGAAAAAGCAATGCGAATTGCATATTTCATGAGTAAGTCCTCGAAATCAAGTGGAGGAACTACCACTTTGTTTTACCGCTATTTTTGCAATATCATCTTCTTTCACACCATGAAAGGATTGCCTCAGCAAGATGTTTTAAAAACCATGGGGCTGGGTCATGCTTTTTTTCTAAACGAGGTGCGAGATGCAGCCTCGCGTTATAACTTAAAGCAAGCGACCCGCGTGATTTCAATAATTCGAGATTACCACATGAGAGAACGAGGAGTGGGATCTGCCGCGGTAGACAGTGGGGAGTTACTCTGTGAATTGGTATACAAAATATTGAATGTCGACAAAGTAAAGGTCGACTTGTAACCGTATGAATTATTGAATTTGCATCATTGACAGAATTCATGAATTAAAGCTGCATAAAGTTAGATTTTAACACGACTTTTGAGCGTTGATTTTTAAAAATGAGCCCAATTTTGGGCAAGTAAACATATATAAACATAGACAAATACTTATGGAAAGCATTTTAGACTGCCTTATAGTAGGGTCCGGCCCTTCAGGATATACGGCTGCGATTTACGCGGCAAGAGCGGATTTAAAACCAGAACTTTATACAGGTCTTGAACCTGGAGGTCAATTAACGACTACAACCGAAGTAGACAACTTCCCCGGATATCCGCAGGGAGTTACAGGTCCTGAAATGATGCTTCAATTGCAGGCTCAGGCAGAGCGTTTTGACACCAAAGTGCATTATGAAATGATTACCAAGGCGGAGTTTTCTTCAGAGAGAGGAGGTGTTCATACGCTTTGGGCTGGAAACAAGGAATTGAAAGCGAGAACTGTAATTATTTCTACCGGTGCCACAGCAAAATATTTAGGCCTGGAAGACGAGAAGACTTATTCTGGTGGAGGGGTTTCTGCATGCGCTACCTGCGATGGCTTTTTCTACAAGGGAAAAGATGTCATCGTTGTCGGTGGAGGCGATACGGCAGCGGAAGAAGCTACCTATTTGGCGAAATTAACGAGTAAAGTAACCATGCTTGTTAGAAAAGGAGAATTCAGAGCTTCCAAAGCCATGATTCACCGTGTGGAAAACACCCCGAATATCGAAGTGAAATATTTTCATGAATTGGTAGGAATTGAAGGAGAAAACGGACTGGTGGAAAGAGCTAAAGTCCTTAATAATCAAACGAACGAAATTTCGGAGATTGAGGTGCATGGGATCTTTATTGCGATTGGACATAAACCCAATACAGAGGTCTTTAAAGAGCAGATTACCACAGATGAAAATGGATACATTGTGACGGAGAAAGGTTCTACTCGTACCAACTTACCGGGTGTTTTTGCAGCCGGAGATGTACAAGATCATATCTATCGTCAAGCAATTACGGCTGCCGGTTCTGGATGTATGGCCGCAATGGATGCCGAGAAGTATCTTGCGGAATTAGACTAGAAAGAAATGAAAAGTCTAGTTCTTGTATTCTTAGGTGGAGGACTTGGAAGCGTACTTCGCTTTTTAGTATCCGCTTATACACCAAAATTAGGATCCATCGGGTCTTTTCCTATAGGAACGTTCACAGTAAATCTTATAGGGTGTTACTTAATTGGACTTTTCTCTGTTTTTTTCTTGAAAGAACCAGGCGCTAAATATTTTTTGATCGGTGGTTTTTGTGGTGGGTTTACGACGTTCTCCGCTTTTGCCTCAGAAACGACTAACTTGATGCAGAATTCACAGATGCCAATTGCCTTATTATACGTACTTCTAAGCGTAATAGGAGGGATATTAGCCGTCTATCTAGGGATGTATACGGGCAAATCTTAATTTTTCACCTTGAATATAAGGGTGTTGTAATAAATCTTTGTAAAATAGTTGTGCAAAAGTGAAAACCTCTTTATATTTGCACCACTGAAAACGAAATTATTCGTTTTTTGGAGAGATGGCAGAGCGGTCGAATGCGGCGGTCTTGAAAACCGTTGACTGTAACAGGTCCGGGGGTTCGAATCCCTCTCTCTCCGCTGGTTGGGAAACCAAAATAAGCTAGAACGCTGTAAATTTAAATGTTTACAGCGTTTTTTTTGGCGCAGTATCAATAAAAATCAAAATAGGTCAAGATTTATATGTTCTGTTTCGTGTCCGATTTTATTTTTAATTTCCTTCCTCTTTTTCCAGTCATATTTAGCTTTATTTAATGTATTTCATTTCGCTAAATCTTGTCAACCCATTGACCTTTAACAAAAACACCGGTGATTTTTCAGCATCCACACTGTCAACGATCTTTTAAAAAAGACGATGGTTTAAGGTCAGAAAAAGCCATTTTAAGAAAATGGGGAAACAAAAAGTGAAAATGGAATTTAATGCGGGGTTAAAATTCAGTTCTGGAATTCATACTAATACAGGAGAGGAATACATCCTCTCGATCGATATACAGATTCTATTGCATTAAAATAAAAGTAAAATTAAATTAGACCTTACTTCGTGCAAAAGAATTGGGTCTTTGCCTTCGCATACCTTCTGTTGCAAATGGTATGCGCAGATTTAAGAAGACAAAGCCTATTAATTATTCGAATTCTCTCATTGTATTTATCTATTGATTAAGTTTTAGTTTGAGGCCTAAGTGCCGTAAATTTGCAGCGAACTTAAAAACAATATATATTATGTCATTAGTAGGAAAACAAGCTCCACAATTTTTAGCTCCAGCTGTATTAGACGGAGAAGAGATCGTTTCTGATTTCAAATTACCAATCGGTGAGAAAAACATCGTTTTATTCTTTTACCCAAAAGATTTCACGTTTGTGTGTCCAACTGAACTTCATGCATTTCAAGCGAAATTAGCGGAATTTGAAAAAAGAGATGCAGTGGTAGTAGCGGTTTCAACGGATTCAGAAGAAACACACCTTGCCTGGTTAAACACGAATAAAGACAACGGTGGAATCGAAGGAGTTAAATACCCAGTGGTTGCAGACTTAGCAAAAACGATTTCCATGGATTACGGAGTATTAGCAGGAGAGTATGTAAGTGATTACGAAACAGGTAAAGTTGTATTTGAAGGTCTTCCTGTAGCCTACAGAGGAACTTTCATTATCGATAAAAACGGAGTGGTAAGACACGAAACCATCAATGACCTACCACTAGGTAGAAATATCGATGAGTACGTAAGACTTCTAGACGCGATTATTCACGTTGAGAAATTTGGAGAAGTTTGTCCAGCAAACTGGGAAGAAGGAAAAACAGCGATGGCAGCAACGAAAGAAGGAGTTGCAGATTATCTGTCTAGCAACGTAAGTTTAAACTAATTCGTTAAAACACCAATAAAATCAAACACAAATACTATTCATATGTTTATAGAAGCAACTGAAGATAATTTACAAGAGGTTTTGTCCCAGAACCCTAAAGTGCTAGTTCAATTTGGCGCTGCATGGTGTGGAAACTGTCGATTGCTTAAACCAAAAGTAAAAAGACTAGCGGAAGCAAATCCAGAAGTACAGTTTGTATATGTGGATGCGGAGAAATACCCTGAAAGCAGAAAATTAGCGGAAGTTACCAATTTACCTACGTTTGCCATTTACAACAATGGTTCGTTCGTAAATCAAGTCGTAACCTCTAAAGAAGAACATTTAAAAGATATTACCAATGAAATTGCCGGTTTATAAAAATTTAGCAAAATCAGCTTCCAATGAAGCGATGGAGAATGCGTTAGAAGTCCTTGAGATTTATGCGGATTCCCCAGCAGTGAAAGAAGAAGAAAGAGAAGCCATTGGTGAGATTATTTCTAATATTTGTGGCGCAATGGAGATGAAGTCGATGGTAGACGGTGGAATGAGTGAGCGTGATGCTGCAAATCATTTTATGAAGCGAGTTTTAGGTGCTATTGCACAATAATTAAGTTTCTCTTAAAAACTTTAACCCGAGGCTGTGGCCTCGGGTTTTTGTTTTATAATCCGCAATCTGCCGAAGGATTAGAAGTGGAATGATTTTAAAATAAAGTAGAATGATTTCGTTTAAATCCGAGCAGTCCACACTTTTGTTGAAATAGAGTGTCTTTTCGTAGTTTAAGATAGAAAGGTTCATTCAAATGCCTTCCAAACCAGTATTAAGATAAATTATACCATAAACAGTGCTGATTAACCCATGGTTTAAAGACAGTCTGTTTTATCTTTGCACCGTATGGATATTATGGAGCATGATATAAAAAAGATTTTAATTCCCTTGGATTTTTCAAGGAACCAATTAAATGTGGTTAATCTCGCGGTGCAAATTGCAACCCAAAATTCTGCCGCACTGCATCTATTGCATGTGGTGGATTCAAATTTATTAGGTTCGGGTAGCGCTTTTTCTGGGAAATTCTTTTTTCATGGTGCTGCAATTCTCGAACGTTCAGAAAAAAAATTACAAAAGTTAAAAGAAACCATTGAGTCCCAGGTGAACATTCCCGTGATTATAGAGTCTCAGGTAGGAGAGTTAACGGCCGTAGTTAGAGATTACGTTCCTACACAAAACATAGACTTAGTCCTTATGAGCGTAGGGCTCAAGAAGATTACAAACCTTTTTTCGACAAACAAAGCCTATTCGGTCGTTAGTCAGAGCGAGGTGCCTGTCATTACAGTTCCTGAATTCTGTGAAATTAAGGAGCTTAAAAGTGTGATTTACCCAGTGAGAGAAGTGGACGGGGTTATTTCAAAATTAAATTCATTGATGCCCATACTGCTTCGAAAAAACGCCACTGTGCATCTGTTCGGGGTGAGGTCTTCTCAAAAAAGAGAGGAAGATAGACGTCCGATTGGAAATGTGCTTAAATTCTTGAAAGTGAGAATGAGGCGCAAAAAACTTGCGGTGGGAAGAGTCGATACGGTAACTACCGACAGTCCTGCCAAGGAAATCCTCGCACAAGTCTCAAAATTCGGTCCTGATCTTCTTGCAGTAAATGTGACCACAGAACGAAGTCTTAAGAAGTTATTTAAAAATAACTTTACGGAAAACATTATTAGTAAATCCGAAGTACCTGTGCTTTTTTACCGTAAGAATGAACCTGAAAATTTGGTTCAAACTTACGTTCAGATTCCATACCCAATGTACCCGGTATAACTTTAAAAAACATTACAATGCAAATTATAAAATTTTCAAATGTTGAAATTTCAAAGTCTCATCAAGAGGAGGTTGTGTCCTTTCTTTTTGAGCATCTCCAAGAATTTGGAGATTCCAAAGAAGATATATCAAAATCGATAGATTATATCTCCGACTTTGCTAACGGGAAAGGCGGACATCTTTTGCTCGCACAAGACGGAGCTACCATGGTAGGCGCTGTCATTGTGAACCAAACGGGGATGGATGGGTATATACCGGCTAATATTCTAGTCTATATCGCTACCCATAAAGACTATCGTGGAAAAGGAATTGGTCGTAGCCTTATGGAGGAGACCATTAAAGTTTGTGAAGGCGGTATCGCTCTACACTGCGAGCCCGATAATCCTGCAAGAAAGCTCTATGAAAAACTGGGCTTTACTTCGAAGTATCTCGAAATGAGACTTAATTCCTAGGTATGTCCATTGTAACCCTTAATAAAGAAAAGCTCCATCATAACTTCTTCTTCCTAGACTCGCTCTTTAAGAAGCATTACATTGAATGGAGTATCGTGACCAAGGTGCTTTGTGGCAATGAGGTCTTTTTAAAAGAAGTACTTAGCCTTCCTATCGAAGAGTTTTGTGATTCTCGAATCTCTAATTTACAGGCAATCAAGCGCATCTCGCCTGAAGTCCAAACGGTGTACATAAAGCCAGTACCCGTGACTTTTGCGGATGATATATTGCAGTATGCGGATGTTAGTTTTAATACGGAAGTAGAGACTTTGGTCTACCTTTCTAAACGAGCGGTTGAGCTTGGAAAGATTCATAAGACGCTCATCATGGTCGAGATGGGAGAGTTAAGAGAAGGAGTTGTGCGCGGCCGACTCGTAAGTTTCTTTGAGAAGATTAAAGATCTTCCAAATATTGAGATTGTCGGTATTGGAACCAATTTGACTTGTCTTAATGGAGTGCTACCGGACTACGAAAAGATGAAGGAGCTTCACGAAAGCAAATTGGAGATTGAACAGAAATTTGGAATCCGGATTCCTTATGTCTCTGGTGGGGCCTCAGTAACGATCCCCTTGATTCTTAGAAATGAGCTGCCTTCTTACATTAACCACTTCCGAGTGGGAGAGAGTCTCTATTTTGGTACAGATGTTTTTGATAGTACAGAAATTGAGGCCATGCACCAAGATGTTTTTATGCTTCATGCAGAAATCATTGAGATTAAAAACAAACCCAATGTCCCGGAGGGAACCTTGGGCCTTAACTTAACAGGAGAGCAAAAGGATTTTAGTGAACAAGATTTTTCGGAGAGCACAAAACGAGCCTTGCTGGACATTGGTCTTTTAGAAATGAATCCAAGTGACCTTACCCCGATAGATTCTGATTTGAATATTATTGGCGGAAGTTCGGACATGCTTGTGATGGACCTTGAAAATTCAGATAGGCCGTACAAAGTTGGGGATTTCATGACCTTCAAGATCAACTATATGGGGCTTTTGAGTTTAATGAACTCGGACTACGTTGCAAAAATGCTAGAAGAAGATTACAAAAATCTAGAACCTCTGCACGAAGCCTAGCGGTCCTGAAGATTGAATCTAAATTTGCATTGCAGTTTTAGACTAGGATTGAATGGTATTTTTTATCTTTACTCGGTAATTTTGATTCACAAATGAGAGGGAATAAAACACCTGAAAAATATACGATTGATACAATTCGAGGTTCTGCGAGCGATTTCGATGGATTTAACATTTATGAATTTGAAACTTTTTTGAAGGATGCAGAGCATCTCTCAAAATCGCACCGTCATAATTTCTATACCTTCATCTTCACTTTAAAAGGACACGGATCGCATGTCATTGATTTTGAAGAGTATGAACTGAATGCAGGACGACTATTCTTTATCAATTATGATCAGATTCATTCTTGGAACATACAGGGAGATTTAAAAGGGTATGTGATTTTATTCTCCAGATCCTTCTACAATCTAATTTATACAGGAAATGAGTCCATAAAAAGCGACTCCGCGTTAGACAATTTGCCAAGCTATATTGATGTGGCACCAGAAGAAATGGGTTCTTGGACTGTTCTTTTCGAAAGTATTTATTACGAGTTTTTAAAAGGCCAAGAGTTCTCAAATGAAATCATTTGCCTTTTTCTTAAAGCATGTGTTCTAAAGATTCAACAAAGTCCAGAGCAGTCGAACTACCGCAATAATAAAACAGACCACAAAAGTGCACTTGTTCAGGAATTCGTATTGCTGGTTGGACAGCATTTTAGAGAACTGAAACTAACAAAAGACTACGCTAAGCTCCTTTCCATTACCCCGAACTATCTTAATGCGGTAGTGAAGGAAGTATTAGGAAAAGCGGCGGGTACTTTAATAAAAAACCGTACCGTTTTAGAAGCCAAACGACTTTTGGCTCATTCCAATCTATCAGTTCGTCAAGTTTCTTTGGAATTAGGCTTTAGTGACAATTCTCATTTTGGGAAGTACTTTCGAAATGAGGTGGGCTCTACACCCGTTGAATTTCGGAACCACTCCAAGGTGAATTAGTTTTGCTGCTACGTTGAAAAACAGCTTCAAACCTGCGTCGTGACTCCACCAAGAATCGAACTTGGATCTAAAGTTTAGGAAACTTCTATTCTATCCGTTGAACTATGGAGCCTTGAAAGGGCATTAGATTGCGCCTACTATTGAATTTAGGTAACACAAAAATACAAATAACAAATCCCCAATGCAAGCGCAGTTGGGGACTTTGTGTTATTTTGTTTTCGTTTATCTTGTGTTCTTTCCGTCCACAATAATTCGGTTGTCACGGTTTGCAAGTTCCCACGCCGTGGCAAAAACCAGTTGCGTTCTCTTTTGAAGTAGATCGTAATCGATTTTGTCAGGAGTGTCTGTCGTTTTGTGATAGTCGGCATGGATTCCGTCAAAATAAAAAGCGACAGGGACATTGTTCTTCGCGAAATTGTAATGATCACTTCTATAGTATAGTCTCATTTTGTCCGCTGGATCGTCGTATTTATAGTTCAGATCTAATTTCGTCGTTTTGTTATTTGCGGCCTCGTTAATGGTTTTTAATTCCGAAGAAAGCATTTCAGAACCGATTACATAAACATAATCTTTTCCTTCGTTTTCAGGATCGCTTCTTCCGATCATGTCGATATTTAAGTTCACAACCGTAGAGGCTAAAGGAAATACAGGATTCTCTGTATAGAAACGAGATCCTTGAAGTCCAATTTCTTCCGCAGTTACGTGAAGGAATAGAATCGATCTTTTAGGACCTTTTCCGTCTTTTTTAGCTTTGCTAAATGCTTCTGCAATTTCAAGAAGTGCGACAGTACCACTTCCGTCATCATCTGCTCCATTGTATACGACGCCTTCCTTGTTTTTTCCAACGTGATCGTAATGCGCAGAAATTACGATAAGTTCCTCAGGCTTTTCAGTTCCTTCGATATAAGCTAAAATGTTTTCGGAATCTGGATGCGTGGCTCCTCTACGATTTCCGAAATAAGCAGAAGGAATTTTTTGATAGAAATTGCTCATCGATGCGGGATGAGAAACTCCTATTTTTCCATATTCAGAAATCAGGTAATTTCCCGCTTTTTTCTGCCCTTCGCTGCCGGTAGCCCTTCCTTCCATCTCATCGGATGCTACGATATAAAGGTGTTTTTTCAAATCCTGGGCACTAATAGATTCGTAAGAAGATTTAAATGCCTTTCCGTCGTACCCCATGTTGACCGCGCAACTACTGAGGATAAATGCGGAAAACAATAGAACAATTGGTTTTCTCATAAATATCAAATTTTTTTTAAAGGTAAAAAAATTAAATGATAATTTGGCTATGATGTGCGGTGCATAGCGATATTCCTAGGGATTGGGTGAATGGATTTAGTTTGTAGAGGGTAGAAATAAGAATTGGATTTAGGGAATTTACGAAACAGGGTTCGAGAGGTAACTTTCCAAAAATCAACACGATGAGCGCGTTAACTCAAACTTAATTGTAAGAAGAAAAATTAGAAGGGTAGAAATAGATATTTAAGGGTTTTGTTCCGTAATTTTACCGTAGAATTAACCGTGGCGCTAGAAGGTAAAAGCTTTTTTGGTCACGGCCACCTAAAAAGAACTAGACAAGTGCAAGTTTAGTCCCACTAACAAAACCCTAATATGAAATTCAATCCATGAGCGTAGCTACTCATTTGTCTACAAAACATCTTTTGTTTGCACTTCTAGTGGTCCTGGTTTGGGGACTCAATTTTATCGCCATATTTGTAGGCTTGAAGGAACTTCCTCCCTTTCTTTTCTGTACGATTCGCTTTGCGATGTCTGCGATACCTTTTGTGTTCTTTCTTCCTAGACCCAAAGCGCCATTTCTTACTCTGGTAGCCTTTGGACTGTTTAATTTTGCCATTCAATTCGGACTGATGTTTAGTGGCATCTACTTTGGAATGTCACCCGGACTTGCCTCTTTGGTTGTGCAGGTCCAAGTCTTCTTTTCGATTGGACTGGCCTATTTGCTATTTAATGAAAAACCGGGAATTATTAAAATTATAGGATCTCTTATTTCCTTTATAGGGTTAGGGATCGTGGCCTCGAAGGTAGGTGGAGGCGTAACTCTCATTGGTTTGGTGCTCACAGTTCTAGCTGCGCTATCTTGGGCACTAGGAAATATCTTTACGAAAAAGATTAATGCAGACTCTCCTTTGGCCCTTGTGGTTTGGGGCAATTTGATTGCCCTTCCTTTTATGGCTGCTACTTCGTTATTTGTAGACGGGCCCGAGCTTATTTTACAGTCGATTCAGAAGATTTCGTGGGTAACGATAGGGGCTGTGCTATATGTGGTTTATTTCTCTACCCATTTAGCGTATGGGCTTTGGGCCTTTTTAATGAACAAATATGCCACTTCGGTTGTGGTTCCGTACACCCTTTTGATTCCCGTGGTTGGATTTCTAAGCACAGCTCTTTTTCTTGGGGAAGAATTAACTCCATGGAAGCTAAGTGCGTCGGCCTTTATATTAAGTGGACTTGTCTTTAATCTATTCGAGAAAAAGATCCTTGCCCTTTTCAAGAAATAATCTTGGAAAGGAAGTCTATTTTGAGATTCTCAACGAAAAACAAATCCGTTCTGCCCGAACGGATTTGCTAGATAAAGACATCTCATTTTTTTGATTAAACAACAACAAAAAAGAGAAGCCGACGGTGCTTCTCTCTAGATTTTATCTTCGATATTTGAGGACTTCTACGATGGGAAAATGAATTTTCATTTGATTTTCTTTTTCGAGTACATTTCAAAGATACTTAAAAAAATGAAAGTCCATATGAATAGAATGTTAAGATTCACGTCTTATCCACAAAATTTTGTGGATTAATCTACGGTAACAAATTGTAAATCAGCATGATTTATCTATAGTTTTTCAGCGACATATTCTGCCGTGCGAGACTTTTTGTTTTTTGCAAGTTCCTCTGGTGTGCCTGTAAAAACCAGCTCACCGCCGTGTTTTCCCGCCTCAGGACCGATGTCCACAATGTAATCGGCCGATTTCATAATATCGGGTTGGTGTTCAATGACCATAACCGAATGGCCCAGTTCAATCAAAGCTTGTAGGGAAGTAAGTAGTTTTTGAATGTCATGGAAATGAAGCCCAGTGGAGGGTTCGTCAAAAATAAATAAGGTTTTGTCTGTCGTGTACCCTTTCACAAGGAAGGAGGCCAGTTTAATACGCTGGGCTTCTCCACCGGAAAGAGTAGAGGAACTTTGTCCGAGTTGCAAATAACCAAGACCTACATCTTGGAGCGGTTTTAATTTGGTCACGATTTTGGTTTCCTCATTGTCTTGGAAAAACGCAAGGGCTTCGTCCACTGTGAGGTGAAGGATGTCTGAAATGTTTTTGTCGTCAAATTTAACTTCGAGAATCTCATTTTTGAACCTCGCGCCTTTGCAAACCTCACATTCAATTTCGATGTCTGCCATAAACTGCATGGAAACGTTGATCACACCTTCTCCTTTGCATTCGTCGCATCGTCCTCCGTCGACGTTGAAGGAGAAATGCTTGGTTTTGTATCCCATCATTTTGGAAAGTTTTTGCTTTGCAAATAACTCTCGAATGTCATCGTAGGCTTTTAGATAGGTAACGGGATTGGATCGGGAAGATTTCCCAATTGGATTTTGATCAATAAGCTCTAGGTTTTTCACTAATTTTTTAGGAAAACTTACACTGTCGTAATCCCCTTGTTTCCCTCCGTGTCCAAGTTGAATTTGAATGTCATTTTTCACAATGTCTTTCATGAGTGTGGATTTTCCACTTCCGGATACCCCAGTAATGACCGTAAGCATCTCAAGGGGTAGATCTACATCCATGTTTTTGAGGTTGTTTTCCCGAGCCCCTCGAACTTTCACATATTCTTTGGGTTCTCTTCTTTTTGCTGGGACTTTAATTTCAAGTCTTCCGGTTAGGTATTTGGAGGTCAAGGTATCTGCGTTTTTGAGAGCAGTAAAATCCCCTGCAAACACGAGTTCTCCTCCTAAGTAGCCTGCCTCTGGACCAATGTCAATGATATAGTCCGCGGCTCGCATGATGTCCTCGTCGTGTTCCACCACAATCACGGTATTGCCTAAATCCCTAAGATTTTTTAGAACATGGATTAAGTTTTGGGTGTCTCTCGAGTGGAGTCCAATAGAAGGCTCATCGAGGATATAAATGGACCCTACGAGGGAGCTTCCAAGGCTCGTGGCTAAATTGATACGCTGACTCTCTCCACCGGAAAGGGTGTTGGAGGTTCGGTTTAAATTTAAGTAGCCTAGTCCTACTTTTAAAAGAAAATCAATTCGAGTTCGAATTTCATAGAGCAATCTTTTGGCCACCTCTTGATCATAAGGGTTTAGTTCAAGAGATTCCATTACCACTTGGAGTTCATCCAAAGGCAGCTCGATTAAGGATTGAATGGAATGAGAGTCTACTTTGACCCACTGAGTTTCTTCTCGAAGTCGTAGCCCTTCGCATGTAGGGCAAAGGGTTTTCCCGCGGTAGCGCGAAAGCATCACACGGTACTGAATTTTGTATAGGTTTTCTTCCACCATCGCAAAGAAGCGATCAATACTAGGGAAGTTTTTAGAACCGTCTCCTTTCCATAAGTAATTCTTTTGCTCTTTGGAGAGTTCATTGTAAGGCTTATGAATCGGGAAGTCTTGTGCTTTTTTAATAAATTCTTTCTTCCATTCGCTCATGCTTTCTCCTCTCCAGCTAGCCACCGCATCTTCGTACAAAGAAAGACTTTTGTTAGGAATCACCAAATCGGGATCAATTCCAATCACTTTTCCGTAGCCCTCACAGGTAGGGCAGGCGCCTAGAGGGTTGTTAAAACTAAAGAAATGAACATTGGGTTCTAGAAATTCAATGCCGTCCAATTCAAATTTATTGGAAAATTCAAAAACTTCTTGGGTTTGCGTGTTTTTAAGCGAAAGATTGCCTCTTCCTTCGTAAAAGGCGAGTTGGATTGAATCGGCTAAACGTTGAAGAAAGCTTTCTTCCTCTTGATAGAAAAACCTCTCAATGACTAGATTTACTTCCATTTTAGGCTCAGGAACAAATCCAAAGCTTTCAAGATCCTCAATAGCCACTACATTTCCATCGACCTCAAGTCGGTTGAATCCCGAGAGTTTCAAGGTTTTCAAAACTTCACTGAAATCTGCTTTTGTAAAACGAAGCGGGACACGAAGTAGAAAAGGGGTTTCTTTCTCTTGGGTTTTTAGAAAGTCTATAATGCTTGTCACCGTATCTTTGGTGACCTCGCGGTTCGATACGGGTGAAAAGGTTCTTCCAATTCGCGCAAAGAGCAATTTCAGATAGTCGTAGATCTCCGTGGAAGTACCCACAGTGGATCGAGGATTAGAGGAAATTACCTTTTGTTGAATGGCAATGGAGGGTGCTAGTCCCTTGATGTCGTCAATTTTGGGTTTTTCTAGTTTGCCCAAAAATTGTCTTGCGTAGGAACTTAAACTTTCCACGTACCTCCTTTGACCCTCGGCATAAATGGTGTCAAAGGCAAGAGAAGATTTTCCGCTTCCGGAAACGCCTGTAATCACCACGAGTTTGTTTTTGGGAATCAGGACGTCAATATGTTTGAGATTGTTAAGATGGGCATTTTTGACAAATAGCTCCTTCTTAATATCGATAGCATCAGATGTTTTCATGTTGAAATTCGAGAGCACAAAATTACGCAAAAATATTTGCCTAGTGCGATGCATTGATGGGAAGAATCTTTGGAACCATTTTCTGAATTAGTGCTCTTATAGGTTTCGCCAATTTAAATTAGAATTTCCATAGATAAATAGTGTAAATATCCTTGTTGTATTGCGAAAAACATAATTATATTTGCCCCTAAAATTGCGCAAAATACTCATCAATAAAGTGTTTTTGGCAATTTATTAGATTATACAATTTTAGATTATTTGTTAAAATTTTACATTTATGAAAAGATCCAGAGTCGCGATTTTCGCCCTTTTTGTTGGGATGTCCCTTTTTGGGCAGAGTCAAGAAACCGAATTAGAGGAAGTTTCTATTGAAGGGAAATTCATGTCACTTTCTTATAAAACTCTCAATGAAAATACGGTGGTAATCACCCGACGGGATATTGAAAGTTCTCCTGCGCAAAGTTTGGATGAAATTCTGCAGCAAACCTTAGGGCTTGATGTACAGCGCCGAGGGGTGTCCGGTGTGCAATCGGATGTCTCAATTCGGGGAGGCTCTTTTGAACAAACCCTGATTTTGATTAACGGAATCCGCATGAACGACGCGCAAACTGGACACAATTCCTTTAACATACCTGTGGATCTAGAGAATGTAGAGAGAATTGAAATTGTAAATGGCCCTGCTGCGCGGCGTTTTGGTAACAATGCATTCGCAGGGGTTGTCAATGTAGTCACAAGGATAAGTGAAAAGGATCATGTTCGAATCAAAGCGGAACTAGGGGACTACTCTTCCTACGGACTCAGCGCAAGTGCTGCGCTAGGAACGGAAAATTTCCGGCATTTACTTCAAACCTCAACAAGTGCCTCAGAGGGCTATCGACACAATACCGATTATAAAATTCAAAATGTTTTTTATCAAAATGAACTTCGTATCCCTGAGGGAAAACTTAAATTTCAAGCAGGATTCACGGAGAGGAAATTTGGAGCCAATGGGTTTTATGCCTCGCCGTTGGCCACGGAACAATACGAAGAAACTCAGGCTTCTGTTGTAAGTATTGGACTGGAGAAAGCCGTGGGGAAGGTCCAGCTTAAATCAAATCTATTTTGGCGAAGAGGTCAAGATCTATACTTATATGATCGCGCCATGCCGCAGGGATATCGAAATATGCACATTGGCAATACGTACGGGGGCGAAATTAATGTAGGAGTCCCATCAAAACTTGGGTATTCGGGCATTGGAATCGAACTAAGGCAGGAAGATTTAGCGAGTAACAATCTTGGGGGACGAAACCGTTTCTTAGCGCAAGGATTCTTTGAGCATCATTTTTCTTTCTTCGAAGAAAAATTGCAAATAGTCCCTGGAATCACTTGGGCTAATTACTCTGGTGTGGGTTCCTTCTTTTATCCTGGACTTGATCTCGGGTACAATCTTAGCTCTAGGCATAAACTTTATGCAAACGCCGCAAGAGTGCATCGCATCCCAACCTTCACAGACTTGTATTATGTGAGTAAAACCGAGATAGGGAATCCCGATTTAAGTCCTGAAAATGCATTTAGCTATGAGTTTGGATATCGGTATTTGCATAAAGGGATTCTTGCCAAAGCGAGTGTCTTTGGTCGCGAAACGAAGAACGGAATCGACTGGATTAAAAACGAGCCTGCAGATCCATGGGTGGCTCAAAACGTGGGGAATATTTCAACCCTCGGGTTTGAGGCTGAGCTCTCGGTTAGACCGAATCGTTTCGTACAGTCATATTCCCTAGGCTATACCTATTTAAATCAAGAACTTGACACGAAGGCAGAGCTTTCCAAATACGTACTCGATCATCAGCGTCATCAGCTAATCGGAAAACTTGAAAATCGCTTGACAAAGCATCTTACCACTGAATGGGTTTACCGTTTTCAATCGAGAGCAGACGGATATAGCTATCACCTCCTAGATGCGAAACTGCAATACGAGCTCTCAAAGGTGGAACTTTTTCTTCTGTTGCAGAACTTAACCAATACGCAGTACCACGAGGCCTTCGGCGTACCTATGCCGGGTCGCTATTTTCAAATAGGAGCAAGTGTGAGACTTGATTTCAAATAAAAGAATTAAACAAAAAAACGTACTTTTGCATCCATGAAAAAAATATCCATTTTCCTTGCTTTTTTCTGGGCAGTTCTTCATAGTGCGCAGCTTTCGAGCTACAATTCGATGAGCCTTAATTACAAATTCCACCCGAAATTCTTTATTTTCGGAGAAATTCAACTAAGAGGAATTGAGGATTTTTCGTATCCTGACTACTATGAGGTTAAAGGAGGGTTAGGGTATAATTTAACTTCCAATCATAAACCTTTGCTTGGAATTGGAAGGTATGCCACTTATTCAGAGCATAATTTGGACAAAGAAGAATTTAGAATTTGGTTGCAGGACGTGGTGAACGTGCAAAAAGGAGTCGTCAAGTTTGAAAATAGAGTGCGAGCGGAGAAAAGTTGGTTTTACGAACCCGACGTAGATAAGAAAAGCGGCAGAACAAGATTTCGTTACCGTTTAAACGTTTCGGTTCCCTTAAATAAAAAGAAGATTGAGCCGGGAACTATTTCTGTGAACGCTTACAACGAGGTCTTTTTTACGCCTTCAAAAACAGAACATGCCTTCTCTCGAAATCGTTTGTATAGTGGTCTAGGGTATCAGATTGACGAAACCATTGGGCTAGCAGGCGGTTATTTGTGGCAAAGAGAATTTGCCTCCAAGGGGAATAAAAATATAAATTTTATTTATTTCGCGCTTAATTTTAATATCGATTCCACGGACGACGAAAAAGACTATAGTTTCCCAAGTGCGGATTAACTTTCCGTTTAGTATTTCGCAATTAAATACCGGTACGCATTATGGTACTTTTGAAGTCTCTTGAAATCGTGAGAACTAAGTTCATCCGGATACCGGGCAAGATCCATATTGTCTCTTAAATCATTTAGTTTGACAGAAATGGCAAGTGAAGAGGCTTCAATTCTTAAAATAAAGTCGCTATAACTTTCTTCGGGATCCATTTTGCTTAAGCATTTTACGGCAAAGAGAATGTCGTTTGGAAACCCAACACTTTCAAGATATTCCAAATTGTATTCTGGGCAGTCTTCGACCACATCGTGAAGAGCACCAACAATTTTTTCGTCGAGTGTGCGACCCGCAGCGGAGACTCTTAAAACATGGGCTATGTAAGGAGCGTGATAGCGGTCGGTTTGACCTTTGTGCGCTTTGTTCGCAATCTTAATTGCTTTGTGTAATAATTCTTGTTTTGTCATATAAGAAAAGGTTCCGAAAAGTAAAATTAACTATTATTTTGGTTTTGAACAAAAACTAATTGTGTCATTTTTTCTTGAAAAAGTAGGAGCAAGGGTCCTTAAATTAAATCTTATTAAGTAGTTTTGAACTCGAAAACGAATTTACTTATGAGTTTATCGCCGGAAGGCCAAATAATATTTAATAAGCTTTGTCAAGAATTAAGCATGGATGGGTTTAAACGACTTAGCGAAACTTCGTTTTACCAAGTGGTAAGCCGGATTCGGGTTTCGCTAGTGGACAATGCGCTTTTTGTGGAACAAAACGGAAAATG
This sequence comes from Chryseobacterium sp. A301, assembly GCF_054489425.1. NCBI lineage: Bacteria > Pseudomonadati > Bacteroidota > Flavobacteriia > Flavobacteriales > Weeksellaceae > Chryseobacterium > Chryseobacterium sp. A301. The sequence continues at coordinate 85,985 of NZ_JBTMWY010000003.1, read as the reverse complement.
CTATAGCATTATACCGGAAACCCAATGGGCTGCGCTGGGCTCAGGGATGGAACCTATTCTTTTCAAACTAAAACTCATGCTCGTCTATGGACTAAGGTCGGAAATGGAAAGGGTGAGTAGTCTTTTTTCTCAGATTTTTTTAAATTAGTCTCTACCCATAGAACGCGCGTATGGAGAAAGTAATCAATCTCTTTGATTTTCGTAAAAAAATTAATTTCAAAAATGAACTTTTCGCCGGTCTCACCGTCGCCATGACGATGATTCCGGAATCGCTTTCCTTTGCCATCTTAGCCGGACTTTCTCCTTTAACTGGACTCTATGCGGCTTTCTTGATGGGACTCGTAACGGCGGTTCTCGGTGGAAGACCTGGAATGGTTTCAGGGGGAGCAGGGGCCACCGTTGTTGTGCTCATGGCCCTTGCAAGTTCGCACGGCGTCGAGTATCTTTTTGCAGCTGTGGTCTTAGGAGGTTTTATTCAGATTTTAGTCGGCGTATTAAAATTAGGGAAATTAGTCCGCCTAATTCCGCAGCCTGTCATGTATGGGTTTTTGAATGGACTTGCCATTATCATTTTCATGGCTCAACTCTCGCAGTTTAAGGTTTTCCAAAACGGAACGGAAAGTTGGTTAGAAGGCTCGGCCCTTTACCTAATGGTATTTCTAACTCTTCTTACGATCGCCATTGTGTATGTGCTTCCAAAATTCACAAAAGTAGTTCCCTCTTCTCTGGTGGCCATTGTGGTGGTTTTTGCCCTGGTGTACTTTCTAGGAATCGACACTCGGCAAGTTCAAGACATTGCATCGGTTAGTGGTTCGTTTCCCAAATTTCATGTGCCAAATGTCGCTTTTACTTACGAAACACTTCAAGTTGTTTTTCCCTACGCTTTGGTCATGGCCGGTGTAGGATTAATCGAGAGTCTTTTAACCTTAAACATGGTGGATGAAATCACGGCCACAAAAGGAAACTCCAACAAAGAAGCCGTGGCGCAAGGTGTTGCAAATGTCACCAATGGATTCTTTGGTGCTATGGGGGGCTGCGCGATGGTAGCTCAAACCATGGTGAATCTTGGTGCAGGAGGGCGCACACGAATTTCAGCGATCATTGGATCGCTAAGCATTCTACTAATTATTCTCGTGGCGGGTCCTGTAATCGATCAAATTCCTATGGCTGCTTTGGTGGGAGTGATGATGATGGTGGCCATTGGAACTTTTGAATGGGCCAGTTTTCGTATTATTCGTAAAATGCCAAAAGCCGATATTTTGATCGGCGTGTTAGTGGCCCTAATCATAGTCATTAGTCATAATTTGGCATTGGCCGTTTTGATCGGTGTCATACTTGCGGCACTGGTATTTTCCTGGGAAAGTGCAAAACGAATTCGAGCCCGTAAATTTCTTGATAAGGAGGGTGTGAAACATTATGAAATCTACGGCCCACTTTTCTTTGGCTCAACCACGGCATTTCTCGAGAAATTTGATCCCGCAGGGGATCCTTTAAAAGTGGTGGTCGATTTTAAAGAAAGCAAAGTGGTGGATATGTCCGCAATCGATGCGCTCAATAAATTGACCCAGCGCTATTCTAAACAAGGCAAAATCGTTCACTTAAAGCATCTAAGTCCGGATTGTCGAAAGTTATTAAGCAATGCGGATGCGGTAATTGACATTCATATTCTAGAGGATCCATCCTACGTGGTTATGAAATAGACTTTGTTCTTACTAATAATGGAACCGAACAGAAGGAGGTCTATTTGCAAGGATTTTGAAGTAATAGGGTAGGCTAAAAACACGGTAATATGCAATGCTATTTTATTCTAAATTCAAATTTTTCACTTTAATTCTTCTTACCAAGTTAATACCTAAAAAGGTAATTAAATTTTATACTTAGAGACCGTACTGTTTTTTGGAGGAGCTTACCCATAGAAGGCTACGCCGTAGATGGAACGGGTAAAACCAGAGATATAAAAGTAAGTAGCCGCCCCAATACGGAGGCGGCTACTACAATTTTCGAAAAGGATAACTCGTTTTTAGTAAGCTCCTTTGTCAATGAAGTGCGCCGCAATTTTCTCGGTTAACTCCACAACATTTGGTGTGTTTGTGTATTTTGTAAATCGTCTAAGCCCTGAAAGCATCATACGCTGTTCGTCACCTTCTGCAAACGAAACAATTCCTTCTTTTGCAGCTACGATGGTCTTTTCTACGGCTTTGTAAAGATTTAGTCTAGCCATGCTCGCTTCTACAGAATCGCTTGCAAAATGCTTTTCAGCTCGTAGAATAGCGGATTCAGCGATGTATATCTGGTTTAAGATTTCAGAGGCATTCAGAAGCAAGTGCTGTTGGTTTTCGATCTCCGTCATGTATTTTTGAAGAGCAGCTCCTGAAACCATTAAGAAGACTTTCTTTAAGTTATGAAGCACCGCTTTTTCTTCTGACATATATTCGGAGAAATCGGGAACCTCAAACGATGGAATTCCCATGAGTTCTTTTCCGATAGCCATGGCAGGGTTGAGCAAATCAAGTTCGCCTTTCATTGCTTTTTTGATAAGCATCCCTACGGCCAGTAGACGGTTGATTTCATTCGTACCCTCGTAGATTCTACCGATACGGGAATCACGCCATGCCGCTTCCATTGGTGTGTCTTCGGAGAAGCCCATTCCACCGTATATCTGAATTCCTTCGTCGGCGATGTGTTGAGTTAAATCCGAAATGTAAACCTTCAAGATAGAACATTCTACGGCAAACTCTTCTAAAGCTTTTAATTCCGCTTTCTGGTGGTCCATTCCAGAGGCGGCATTCTCTTTAATTTTGTCCTCTACATTTTTCGCTGCGCGGTACGCGGCGGCCTCAGAAACAAAAATACCCGTAGTCATTTCTGCTATTTTTTTACGAATAGCTCCAAAGGTAGAAATCGATACGCCGAACTGCTTTCTTTCCTTTGCATACGCAATAGAAAGATTCGTAATGCGTCTTTGTCCATCTAAATTGGCAGCACCTAATTTGATACGCCCTGCATTAAGTGCGTTTAGGGCAATTTTAAATCCATTGTTTCTTTCTCCCAGTAAATTCTCTACAGGAACTTTCATTTCATTGAAAAAGACCTGACGAGTCGAAGAGGAGCGAATTCCTAGTTTGTGTTCTTCTTCTCCCAAAGTAAGACTTTCTGGATTTTCTAGTTCGGATCGATTGATCACAAAGCCGGTGATGTTTTTATCGTCTTCAATTTTGGCGAAAAAAGTAAAAGTATCCGCAAATCCTGCATTCGATATCCACATTTTTTGTCCTGTCACAAGATAATGAGTTCCGTCTGCGGAGAGCTTTGCTCTAGTTTTGCCCGAATTAGCATCTGATCCGGCGTCCGGTTCTGTCAAACAGTAAGCACCAAATTTTTCTCCCGTAGCGAGAGCCGGTAAGTATTTTTGTTTTTGCTCCTCCGTTCCATAGAGTAGGATAGGAAGGGTTCCAATTCCGGTATGAGCACCGTAGGCAGTGGCCAAAGAACCGTTTGAACCTGAGACCACATCGCAGACAAGCATGGTGGTGACAAAGCCCATTTCAAGTCCCCCGTACACCTCGGGAACGGCAATTCCTAAAGCTCCAAGTTCTCCAAGTTGTTTCATACACTCCTCAGTCAGAGCATAATCTTTCTTCTCAAATCGTTCTCTTTTTGTGTCGACCTCGCGCTCCATGTATTCCTTTAGCGAATCGCGTAGCATTTTTTGTTCTTCAGACAGTTCCTCTAGTGAGAAAATTTCTTCTGCTGGGATGTCCTTGATTAGGAATTCACCCCCTTTTATTGTGCGGTTTTCAGTATCGCTCATTGTTTTTACTTTTTATTCGTTATAGTATTTCAAAAATAGAGGCTGCGCCCTGTCCGGTTCCTACGCACATGGTCACCATACCGTATTTACCTCCTCGGGCTTTCATTTCGTTCATTAGTTGCACGGTAAGTTTCGTTCCTGTGCATCCAAGCGGGTGTCCAAGTGCAATGGCTCCACCGTTGACATTTAAAATGTCTGGATTTAGATCCAGTTCTTTAATTAGTGCAACGGATTGAGAAGCGAAAGCTTCGTTCAGTTCAATAAGGTCCATGTCTTGTAAGGAAAGACCTGCCTGCTTTAAGGCTTTTGGAACCGCGTACAAAGGACCCATCCCCATGATTCTTGGTTCTAACCCCGCGGCCGCGTAGGCCACCAATCTCGCTTGAGGTTCAAGACCAAGTTCTTTTACCATGTCTTCTGACATAACCATCACGAAGGCAGCTCCGTCAGACATTTGAGATGAATTTCCTGCCGTGACACTACCTCCGTTAGCGAAAACAGGGCGAAGTCTAGCAAGTCCTTCCATGGAAGTGTCCTTTCGTGGACCCTCGTCTTGTTTGAAATCAAACTTTTTGGTTTGCACCTTTTGGTTCTCATCCAAAAAAGTATACTCGACGGGCAAAGGAACTATCTGACTTTCAAATTTCCCTTCGGCCAGTGCATTGAGCGCTTTTTGATGCGAACGGAATGAAAACTCATCTTGCTGCTCACGAGAAATGTTAAATTGAGTGGCTACCGCTTCTGCCGTGTAGCCCATTCCCCAATAGTAATCCGGATTGGCTTTGGCCATGTCGGCTTCAGGCACAGGCTTGTAGCCTCCCATCGGAATGTAACTCATACTTTCCGTACCTCCTGCGATAATGCAATCGGCCATACCGGCCTGGATTTTAGCACTTGCAATAGCAATGGCTTCTGAACCCGAGGCGCAGTAGCGATTGACTGTCACTCCAGGTACCTTTTCGGTGTTAAGTCCCATGAGGGAAATCAAACGAGCGACATTTAACCCTTGTTCCGCTTCAGGCATGGCATTTCCTACGATTAAATCGTCGATTCTGTTTTTGTCTAAACCGGGCAATTCTGCCATTAGTTTTTCAATTACTCTTGCGGCCATCACGTCGGGTCTTGTGAACCTCAGACTTCCTTTGGGCGCTTTTCCTACGGCTGTTCTATAGCCTTTTACGATATATGCTGCTTTTGACATTTTTTTGTTCTTTAAGATGAAAGATTAATTACGAAGTGGTTTCCCTTTTTGTAACATATACTGGATACGCTCAAGCGTTTTGCGTTCCCCACAGAGCTGTAGGAAGGTCTCACGTTCCAGGTTTAAGAGGTACTGCTCACTCACGGCTGTAGGTTCAGAAAGGTTTCCTCCGACCATCACGTAACCTAATTTGTCCGCAATCTTTTTATCGTGCTCTGAAATATAACGTCCTGCAAGCATTTGGTCGGTCCCTACGTAGAACATTCCGAGGGCATCTTTTCCAAGCACCGTTACCGTTTGTTCAATTGGCTGAGTATAGCCCTGCTCGGCAAGAAGCAGAGCGACTTTTTTCGCTTCCTTGATTTGTCGGTTTTTGTCTACCACCACAAGGTCTTTGTGAGGTTCTAAAATTCCCATATCATAGGCTTCGTACGCAGAAGTGGCTACTTTTCCCATAGCGATGTTCATAAAGACATCGCGCAGACGGTTTGTTTTCACATCGTCTTTGCTGAATTCTTTTGAGGTTCTTAAAGTGAACTCTTTGGTTCCACCTCCGCCAGGGATTACACCGACTCCTGTTTCCACAAGACCGATGTAGGTTTCTGCTGCCGCGACCACTCGGTCTGCGTGCATGGTCATTTCACATCCACCACCAAGGGTCATCCCATGGGGAGCAACCACGACGGGAACACTGGAATAGCGAACTCTCATCATGGATTTTTGGAAGTACGCAATGGCCATATTCAAATCGTCCCAATCTTGTTCGATAGCCATCATTAGGATCATAGCTAGATTGGCTCCCACAGAAAAATTCGTCCCCTGGTTACCCACTACGAGGGCTTCGTAATCTTTCTCCGCTAATTCAATGGCGCGGTTTAGTCCGTCCAGAACTTCGCCTCCTAAGGAATTCATTTTTGACCGGATTTCAAAATTGATTACTCCGTCCCCCAAATCTACAATCGCCGATCCTGAATTGCTCCAAAGCGTTTTTTCTTTTCGGATGTTGTCAAGGATAATAAAGGATTCTTGTCCTGGGACTCCTTTGTAAGATTCATTTTCTTGCGTATAGAACTGTTTGTGTCCTTGGCCGTCGACTTGGTAAAATGACTTGACATTTTGAACCCAAGGAGCGACTTCATATCCTGCTTCTTTTGCAAGGGCTGCCCCTTTTTCTACGCCAATGGCATCCCAAATCTCAAACGGACCGTTTTCCCATCCAAACCCGGCTCTCATGGCATCGTCAATTTTATATAGATCGTCCGAAATCTCTGGAATTTTATGAGAAACATAAGCGAATAGGGAACCGAAGGATTTCCGGTACAATTCAGCCGCTTTGTCTTTTCCGCCAATTAAGACTTTAAATCGGTCAATGGGGCGGTCAATTGCTTTGGTGAGTTCAAGGGTCGGGAAACTGGATTTTGCTTGCGCTTCGTACTCCATGGTTTGGAGGTTTAAGCCTAGGATTTCTGAGGAACCGTCCTGATTTTTTACTTTTTTGAAGAAGCCTTGGCCGGATTTGGATCCTAACCACTGATTCTGCATCATCGTTTCAATGTAGGGAGGAAGTTGAAAAACATCGTTGAAATTGTTCGGTTCCACTCCACTTTGGTGAACGCCTTTCGCCACATGCACTAAGGTATCTAACCCGACGACATCCGCAGTTCGAAAGGTCGCAGATTTAGGTCGACCGATGACAGGCCCTGTTAGTTTATCAATGTCTGTAACGTTTAAACCTAGTTCGCTGACCGAATGAAGTAAGTTCATGATGGAGAAGACTCCGATACGGTTGGCGATAAAGGCAGGAGTGTCTTTTGCAAGAACAGTCGTTTTGCCTAAGTATTTCGCGCCATACTCCATGTAAAAATCAAGTACATCGCTCTGGGTATCCTTTGTAGGAATAATTTCAAGTAGAGGTAAATAACGCACAGGGTTAAAGAAATGGGTGCCTGCGAAATGCGCTTTGAAATCCTCGGAACGACCCTCAGCCAAAAGGTTGATAGGAATACCCGAAGTATTGCTTGAAATCAGAGTTCCTTTTTTTCTGTGCTGTTCGATTTTCTCGTAGACCGAACGCTTGATGTCAATGCGTTCCACAACCACTTCAATAATCCAATCGGTGGATTTAATCTTTTCTAAATCGTCCTCAAAATTACCCGTTTTAATTCGGGAGGCGAATTTAGGGGAATACAATAAAGCGGGGTTTGATTTTTTAAGTTTTTCTAAATTTTCGTTCGCAATGCGATTACGTACAGTTTTACTCTCTAGGCTAAGGCCCTTTTTTTGTTCTGCGGCATTGAGTTCATTTGGAACAATGTCTAACAGCAGGACTTCGACGCCAATGTTGGCGAAATGCGCTGCGATGCCAGATCCCATAATTCCAGATCCAAGTACGCTCACGTGTTTGATTCTGCGTTTCATTTATTTCTTTTTATTGTTTAATTGCTTAGCGGTTCGTAGGATGGTGGACATCACTTCTCGAAAAACATCGAGTTTTTCCTTGTCTACTGTATCCACGATAATCTGATTGAAGTTAAGAACGACATCTTTCGAAATGTCCCGGTGTTGAAGTCCTTTCTCCGTGAGTTTAATAATTACTTCACGCTTGTCGTGCTGCGTCTTTTCTTTGTATATATACCCGTTGTCTTCTAAAAGCTTCACGATTCGAGTGAGGGAAGTGGGCTCAATTGCCATTTTGGGTCCCAAATTCGTGCTTCGGGTGCCGTCTTTGGGATCTATTTTGAGTAAAGTGAGTGCCTGCACTGCGGTGGAGTCGTATTCGGAAGCCATGTCTGAATACATCTTGGAAACTGCGAGCCATGTGGACTTTAAGATCAAATCTATGTTGTCGGATTTCTCCTTTGAGGTCGTTTTCATTGTATTTGCGATTGGGTTATTTCAAATATAGAAAATCTTATGCATGCATAGTATATTTTAAATGTTAATCTTTTGTTAATTGTTGATTATCAAGTATTTAAAAAGTATGAATTGCATAATACTATGCATGCATAGTATTAGAGAACAGTAGGTAATAGGCTGATTTATAGCAAGGTAGATAGAAGCCGCTGCAAATCTTCGTAGGAGGACAAGGTCCACTTTTTTTCCCTGAAATAGACTTGCCAATGGCCCTCGGAGCGGAGAAACTTAAAATTAGAAAAATCGCTTTGAAAATGCTTTTGCAAAAAAGAGTAGAGTAGCTCCTTTTCAAGTGGGCCTGCTTCTATCTCCGGAGGAACAAAGCCTTGGTTTAAATCAAAGAGAAGAGGACGGATGAGTTCTTGATGCTGAGAGAGTAGATCCTCAGAAACGCCGCTGTAAAATTGAGAATCTTTGATGAGCCAAATTTTGTCTGCAAATTCTTTGGCCAACCGAAAATCATGAGAGGAGAAAAGTATTAGCTTCCCGTAAGTCTTTGCAAGATCTCTTAATAGTTTCAAGATCATGATCTTGTTGAGTTCATCCAAATGCGCCGTAGGCTCATCGAGCAAAATAAAAGGCGAGTTCTGGCAAAAAGCTCTCGCGATGTATGCTTTTTGAAGATTGCCTTCCGAGAGCTGCGAGAGCAAATGATGCTGGTAGGATCCAAGTCCCAGCTTGTCTATAATATCCTGCACCTCTGCCTTATGAGATTGGCTTAGTTTAATGTAGTAGGGATAGTAAATGTATTTCCCTAAGGCCACAAGGTCATAGAGAGTAAGCTGAGGAGGTACGCTTGACTTGGAAAACACCACGGCGGTATGGTGAGCCTTTTGCACAGAACTTAAATTTTTTAAGTTCTTGCCCTCCATGAGGATGCTTCCTTCAAGAAGAGGTATTTGTCCTAAGAGCGAACGCATTAAAGTGGTTTTGCCCACTCCGTTATTTCCTACCAAGAGAACCACTTCTCCTTGAAAAAGAGTAGCATTTACCTTTGAAATCAGCGGAAATTTATAGCCGATGGAGACGTTTTTTAATTCTATGTAAGGACTTAGGCTCATGAGGAAGTTCTCGGTTTTAGAAGCATAAGCAAGATTACTGGAATCCCAAAGAGCGAAGTAATCACATTAATAGGAAAGAGTGTAAGCTCACTTATACTGGAGAAAATTAGCATGATAAGAACTCCAATTAGCATATTTAAAATCCATTGGTGCCATAGTTTAGCAGGATTCCAAAGCATCCTTGAAAAATGAGGTACGACAATTCCTATAAATAGTATAGGGCCAAGAAAGGCCGTCACGCTCGCAGACAAAAGAGACGAAGCAAAAATCACGAGGTATTTTAAATGGTTCAGGTTGACCCCGAGACTTTGAGCGTATGGGAGTCCAAGAGAACTGCCTATCAAAGGTTTAATGGCTCGAAAACTCACCCCTAACCCTAGGATTACAAAGAAAGCGAGAACCAGAAGTTGATTTTGATTGACTTGATTGTTTGCCCCAAAGCTCCAAAGGATGTAGTTTTTCAAACTTTGATTGTCCGCATAAACTTGGAGAACTGAGACCACTGCTCCTGCCAAGGCAGAAATCAGGAACCCAAAAATAATTAAGAAAGAAGGGTCCTCAAAGCGCTTAGAGATAAGCATTAGAATGAGCATCAAAAGAAAGCTTCCCACAATGGCTGTGAGTGAAATAAAGCCGTTTTGTAAGAATTCAGGAACTTCTAGATCGTACGAAAGAAAAATATAAAGCGCAACGCTCAAACTAGCCACCGAACTGATTCCAAGAACGGAAGGACCCGCAAGAGGATTTTGAAAGTATTCTTGAAGTAAAAACCCCGCGGTGGGAATGCTTACTCCCGCCAAAATCATGACCAAAACCCGATGGATTCGAAGAGAAGCAATGCTTTGGTTGGGAGTCGAGAAAAAGAAGTCCTGCCACGATAAATCCAAATACCCAATGCTTAAATTGCTTCCCACTCCCACAATAGCGAGCACAACAAGCAGCAGACATAAAGTCTTAAAATTTAGGGACTGTTTTCGCAGGAGGGATTTCAATTGGGTTCGTTTCGTAAAAGGATGCCGTGTTACTTGATGGTAAAGGCAGAAAACTGCTCTTGCATATGCTCTTGGGTCATCATTCCGACAATTTCTTTCTTTTGGGTTCCCTGACGGAACTGAGTGAAAGGAATAGAGGCTCCTTCCCATGACTCAAAGTTGGATCTGAAAAAATCTTCACCCAAAGCCTGGCCGTCTAGTAAAACAATCTTGTCTAAGATTTGATACTTGTCTCCAAATTCCGGGACTTTGGTGTTCCAATCGGATTTTTCATCAAGACTCACAAAGGTGAATTTTACTTTTTTCCCCTCAAGTTCTTTGATTTTATCTTGGAAGTGAGGCATTTCTTTTACGCACGGTCCACACCAAGTGGCAAAGAAATTCGTTACATAGAGCGTGTCGTTTGAAAGCTTAAGCGATTCACTAAAGGCCTGAGGAGTAACTTCTTTAATGCTGGCTACCGCTTGGGTTTGCGCGCCCGCAGAATCCGCGGCAGTCCTAGAAGAGAGATCCGCATCGCTCACGGTGGTTTCTTTTTTACAGGCTACTAAGCTTAGGGATACTACAAGTAGGAGGCAAATTCTTTTCATAATTTTTCTTAGTTTTGTTACACCTATGGAATCAACTTTACAGAAAGTCAAAAAGGGTGTGTTTCACCCGCTAAAAATAACGAAAAAACAACAACTTACCAAAAGTACTTTTTCCTTGGAACTGGAAATCCCGACGGAATTACAATCAAATTTTGAATTTCTTGCAGGGCAGTATGTGACCCTTGAGTATGAGCATAAGGGAGAGAAGTACCTGAACGATTATTCCATGACCGGAATGAGCGGAGGGTCTTTTTTAACTCTAGGAATTAAAGTAAACGATGAGCTGAGTTCCACAAGTAGTTTGATTCATGCGCATCCCGTGGGAAGTTATTTGGAGGTGTCCGAGCCTAAAGGACGCTTTACGATTGTCTCAAAACCTCATGAGTTTAGAACCATTGTGGCCTTCGCAGCGGGCATTGGAATTACTCCGATCCTAAGTCATTTCAAAACCCTGCTGAAAACAGAGCCGCGCACGCGCCTTTTTCTCTTTTATGGCAATAAAACAAGAAAAGACGTTGCATTCAAAGAGGAAATTGATGCCTTGGAAATGGAAAACAGAGAGCGCTTTAGCGTTCACTATTTTTATTCGAGGGAAAAGCTTGGAAATGCTTTTTTGGAAGGAAGACTGGATGCGAAAAAAGTGCATTTAATCATTAATCAAGTGATGATGATCGATGATACGGACGAAGAATCTACCCTTTGGGATGCGGTGGATCACGTGCTCATCTGTGGAAAGGGGGAAATGATTAAATCCATCGCTAGAGCCTGTTACGAGAACGGGATTCCCAAGAAGCAAATCCATTTTGAACTCTTTGAATCCTATAACGAAGATATCTACCCTGTCGAGGTGGAGCTGCCGCATATTAGTCCCGTCCATGTTAAATTTCTGTACAATGGGCAGTGGCACGAAACCGATTTGGATTCCAACAAAAACAAACTTCTGCAAAGTCTATCCGTTCAAAATTTCGAGCTACCTTTTTCTTGTAAATCGGGAATTTGTGGGTCGTGTCAATGCAAGTTAGTGGAAGGAGAAGTCGAACTTCTTGAGAACGAATATTTAACCCAAAGCGAAGAGTCCAGAGGGCAAATATTAGCCTGTATGTCTTACGCGTTAAAAGAAAAAATTGTCTTAGATTTCGATCAACTTTGAGAGGCGCTTTAAACATATTGAAAATTTTGCTTCGAGTCTTAGAACTTGCCGTTCTAGTGATGATGTTTGCCAATGTTTGGGTTTTTGCCCTAACCAATGGGAGAACCTATACCAAAATTTCAAAAATTCCACCTCGCAACTCCGCCCTGGTCTTAGGGACTTCACCTAAAACCATGAGCGGCAATGCCAATCCCTATTTTATTGCAAGAATGGAGGCGGCTGCCCTTTTGTACCATCACGGCAAGATCAAACGGATTATTGTGAGTGGTGAGAAAAGCAGAGGCTACGATGAGCCTACCGCGATGAAGAACTTTCTTGTATATCAAGAAGGAGTCCCTGCAAATATTATTCTAAAAGATTCCAAAGGGCTGAGCACCAAAGAGAGTATCGATCGATGCAAAGAACTTTATTTAGAAAGCAATGTGATTATTGTTTCCCAAGGGTTCCACAATTTTAGAGCTTTGTTTTTTGCTAGAAATATGAAAATGAATGCCCTGGGTTTTGATGCGCAAGATATATCCAGACCCGAAAGCTTTTACCGAAACCAAATGCGAGAGTTTTTCGCTCGGGTTCTTGCCGTGGTGCATTATGTATTTGGAATTGGCTAAGGAGATAGGGACAAAGTCTCGTTGGTTTTAATTAAAATATTATCTTTGTAAAAAATATTTAAACATGCTGGTCATAGGTATCGCAGGAGGAACTGGAAGTGGAAAAACCACAGTGGTAAACAAAATTCTTCAACAACTTAGCACAGAAGGCGTAAACGTGCTTTCACAAGACAATTATTATCATGACAACCAGCATCTTTCCCTGCATGAAAGGGAATCGCTGAATTATGATCATCCGAAATCCATCGATTTTGAGCTTCTTACAAGCCATGTAAAGAAACTAAAAAACAAAGAAAACATAGATCAACCCATCTATAGTTTTGTGACGCACAGCCGTACGGGAGATCATGTGACTATTGAGCCGAAAAATGTATTGATTGTGGAGGGTATTTTGGTATTAACTCACCCCGAACTTATCAGAGAATACGATTTGAAAGTGTTTGTCCATGCCGATTCGGACGAGAGACTCATTCGCCGGATTCGCCGTGATACTCAGGAAAGAGGACGGGACTTAGACGAGGTTTTGCATCGCTACCAAACCACGCTTAAACCGATGCATAAGGAATTTATTGAGCCCTCAAAAAACGAAGCGGATTTGATTGTTCCCAATATGAAACACAACAATGTGGCGATTGACTTTTTAACCACAGTGATTAACAATTCTTTGAAAAAATCTATGTAATGTCGAAATCGCAAATCAAAGACCTAAAACCCAAATCCAAAACCGTAAGGCTTTTGAAGACGTATGTACTGAATAAGTATTTTATTACGATTGTGGCTTTTTTGGTCTGGATGACGCTTTTTGACAGTACGTCGTATTTGGTTATCAATGATTTGAACAAAGAAATTGACAAATACGAAACCCAACTTGACTATTACAAAACCGAATACGAGAAGAACGATTCGTTTTATAGAAAATTAATGAATAACAAGGACGAAAAAGAAAAATACGCACGAGAGAATTACTTTATGCGTAAACCCGACGAGGAGATTTTCATTTTGGTCGTAGATTCCAGTAATATTAAACCTGCCACTACTCGTTAGTGCTCTTAAAGCTTAGTGCATGTCTGAACCTATCTCCATAGAAGCCTGGGAAGAGCTCGTAAAAAAACAGCAAAACCTTGAGAATTTATACGAAAGTCTTTCCAAAGAGAATTTAGAAGGACTCGTGGTCAAGCCTATCTATGCAAAAGAAAAGAAAGAAAGAGCGGTACTGCCCCGACTTGAAGAGTCAAGTAGTTTGGTGGCCCCTTACCATGAGAGTCTAGAGCAAGATGTGTATAGTTTTGCCTTGGAGAACAATGTGGAGGACCTTGAGGACAAAACCTTGTTTGTAACGAGCAAAGAGCTTTGCGAGCATATTGTGACGGACTTAAATCGCGTCTTTCCCCTGGTAGAACCTTTTGAGGAGTCCACTCAAAAACTTAGCGATCAACTCGTCAAAGAGTTCTTAGCTAAAGGATTTGAACGGGCGCTTTGCATCGATTTGACACTTTATCAGAACGCAGGAGCAACCATGGTGCAGCAGCTTGCTGTGGGCCTTGGAAAACTAAAGGAACTTGTTGAGGTGTTTGGACCTGAGTGTCTAGAGGAGGTTCTGTTTCGCATTTCGGTAGGATCCAATTACTTTTTTGAAATTGCCAAGATTCGTGCACTTAAACTTCTTTTCAATCAGTTCTGTCAAGAATATGACAAGACGGGAGTACCTTATATATTTGCCCAAACCAGCAATCGAAACAAATCCAAACTGGATATAGAAAACAATTTAATTCGCTCTACCCTTGAGCTCTCTTCTGCCATGGTAGGGGGCGCCGATGCCCTGTATTCTAGTGATTATAAACTTGAGTCTGGTTCAGAGTGGAGTCGAGAAATTGGGTTCAAACAGCAAATCGTACTCGCTTACGAAAGTCTCATCAACGTATTTGAGGATGCCCTTGGAGGGAGTTATTATGTAGAAGACTTAACGCTTCAGCTTTGTGAAAAAGCATGGGCAGAGTTTCTGGAAATCGAAAAGGAGGGCGGATTTGAAAAAGCCTTTGAAAACGGATCCATTACCCAGAAGATTTACCAATCTGCCTGCAAAGAACAGAGTTGGGTTCAGGAGGGTAGAATTAAGCTCATTGGCGTAAACTTATATCCTAAGCACGAAGTAATTCGCACGGTGGAATCTCTTTACAGTCCGAATTCACTCAAAGCAGTTCGACTTTCTGAAATGTTTGAACCTTAAATCAAGTTCAATTACCCTCTATTCCCACGGTGAAATGGACTACGATTCCCTTCTCGATCCCGAGGTTCAACTTTTTATAGACACGCATTCTAACGAAGATCTGCGCTCTTTGATGCTAAAGAAATCTCCCTTTGAGAAGGTGAGTATGCGAGAGATCGTGGTGCAGATTAAGGGCAGGCAAATCGCAGCCAAAAAATATCCGTTTTTACGGACCGAGGGCATTGTGTTTCCCGAACATCTAAATCTAGAACAAAGCTCTTCCCTAGCCACAGCGGAGTACAAAAGTAGGGGGCGAAAAGGAGAGTCCTTTTTGGATTTGACCCTTGGGTTTGGAATTGATCCCTTATTTTTATCTAAAGACTTTACACGCAGGGTTTTAATCGAAAGGGATTCGGCTCTAATTGAAATCGTAAAGCACAATTGGAAAGTTCTAGGGCGTGAAGCGGAATTTAAAACGGGCGATCTCCATGATTTTTTAAGTCATTCAAATGAAAGTTTTGATTTGATTTATCTGGATCCAGCGCGTAGAGATGCGCAGAAAAAGAAAGTGTTTTTGCTTGAAGATTTGTCCCCTAACCTGGTAGAGATTCAATCCTTGCTTCTTAAGCGTTCAAAAAAAATACTCGTTAAACTCTCCCCCTTGATTGACCTTACTTATTTGACGGAGGTTCTTGAGAAGGTGAGTAAAATAGAGATTGTCGCTGTAAAAAATGAAGTCAAAGAAGTTTTGGTTCATATGGAACAGGAATTTGGAGAAGAATCGGTTCTTTTTAAATGCGTCAATTTAGAATCGGGCGAACCGGATTTCACGTTTACTAGGGAAGATGCTGAATGTACTCCTATATATGGTGAGCCGAAAGAGTATATATACATACCGAACAATGCCCTTTTGAAATCGGGCGCTTTTTCCCATATCGCAAATGTTTTTGGACTTGAAAAACTAGCCAAAAACACCCACCTTTACACCTCGACTCGGCTCGTAAAGGACTTTCCAGGACGTGTATTGCGCATGGAAATTACAGATCCCTCTAAGCTACCCAAAGGCAGTCAATTCAATATTATTTCAAAAAATCATCCCTTAAAACCGGAGGAAATCAAAAAGAAATACAAACTGAAAGATGGGGGAGTGAATTACCTTATCTTTACGCAGTCTGGAAAAGGAAAAATAGTATTAAAATCAATTTAATCGTTTTGCGGAGTCTTAAGTATTTCTTACTTTTGGCGAACGAAATGCATTTGGGCCTGTATTAAACTATTTGGGCCTTAAATTTAATCCCTATTGTATGAAAAAACTAGTATTTGCTGTGGCCGTATGTGCCTTTTTAGTAAGTTGTAAAAAAATTGCTGCAGGCGGTAATCAAGGAGTATTAGCCATGGAGGATGGAGTAGAGCGTTACGATTCTGAGGAATCTCGTAAAGCGAAACAGGAACCTGCGGTTATCGCTGTAGATACCTTAAGTGCCCCTGCAATGAATGCAGATTCAACCAAGGTAGAACCTCAGGCTACTACACACTAAGGAGATTCCTTACTTTTAAAGAGCAGTCCCTAAGGATTTCGTTTCCAGGTTAGGGGTTTAAACTCATAAATATTCGCGAAATGTCTTGCCCCCGCAAGGCATTTTTGCTATTTTTACACATTACGTAAATATTTGATAATGCAGCAAACCTTAAATTACATTGAGCAAAACAAAGCGCGTTTTCTTGACGAATTATTCGAACTCTTGAAAATAGCGTCCATTAGTGCAGATCCAGCGTACAACCAAGATGTTTTAGATTGTGCGGAAAAAGTAGCACAATTCCTAAAAGATGCCGGGGCCGACCAAGTAGAAGTTTGCGATACCGAGGGGTATCCCATTGTGTACGGGGAAAAAATCCTCGATCCTTCTTTGCCGACCGTATTGGTTTATGGGCATTACGATGTGCAACCGCCAGATCCCCTCGATCTATGGAAAAAACCCCCTTTCGAACCTTATATTGAAAAAACGGAACTTCACCCAGAAGGAGCTGTGTTCGCTAGAGGTTCTGCGGATGACAAAGGGCAATTTTTCATGCATGTGAAAGCATTTGAAGCCATGATTAAGACCGATTCTTTGCCTTGCAATGTGAAATTTATTATTGAAGGAGAGGAGGAAGTAGGAAGCAAAAGTTTAGAAGGATTTGTGAAGCAAAACACGGATAAACTTTCTTGCGACTGCATCCTGATTTCAGACACGCATATTTATTCTAGAGAACAGCCTACCGTGACCACAGGATTAAGAGGCCTAAGTTATGTCGAGGTAGAAGTGGAGGGACCCAACCGAGATCTTCACTCTGGACTTTATGGAGGCGCAGTTCCAAATCCTATTCATGTCCTTTCTCGTATGATTGGGGAATTAATTGATCAGGACGGAAGAATTAAAATTGACGGATTCTACGACAACGTTTTAGAAGTAAGCAGCGATGAGCGCGCCGAAATGAATCGTCTTAAAGACAATCCAAAAGAGTTCATGCAAAGCATTGGCCTTTCTGGAGTGGAAGGAGAAAAAGGATTCACGACTCTTGAGCGTACCTCCATTCGTCCCACTCTCGATTGCAATGGCATTTGGGGTGGGTACACAGGCGAGGGTGCCAAAACCGTGATCCCATCCAAAGCGTTTGCTAAAATTTCGATGCGTTTGGTTCCGTACCAAACTCCAGACGAAATCACTGAAAAATTCACTGCGTATTTCAATAAAATCGCACCCGACAATGTAAAGGTGAAAGTCACTCCACATCATGGAGGAATGCCTTATGTACTGCCTAGCGATACGAAAGAATATTTAGCCGCGAAACAGGCCATGGAAACTGCCTTTGGCAAGGAAGTTCTTCCTTACCGAAGCGGAGGTAGTATCCCGATTACCGCTATGTTTGAACAAGTGCTTGAAGCGAAGTCTGTTCTTATGGGATTTGGACTTGATTCCGATGCGATTCACTCTCCAAACGAACACTACGGACTGTTTAATTTTTACAAAGGTATTGAGAGTATTCCTTTGTTCTTTGAAAATTATGCGAAAGGTTAAAGTTTAATTAATTTCTTGGAAAACGCCCCTACTTTGGGGCGTTTTTCGTATTTTTAGGACATGGAAAATAAAGTGATATACATTACCGGAGCCACCAAAGGAATTGGTTACGGAGTGGCGCAGCTTCTGCTTAAAAGTGGATACAAAGTGGCCATTAGCGGTCGAAATGAAAAGGACGTCCAAAAAATAGCACTAGAACTAAGTCGTATTTCGATGGACGTAATCGGCGTGGTTTCGGATGTTCGGGATTTTGAAAAAGAAGAACTCGCTGTCAAAGCAATTCTAGATAAATTTGGCCGGATTGATGTGGTCATTGCCAATGCGGGCGTCGGAATCTTCAAACCGGTAGATGAACTTTCCCCCGAGGAATGGAATCAAATGATTGACACCAATTTGACCGGTGCGTTTTATACCTTGAAAGCTACGGTAGAAGCCTTGAAAGAAAGCAAAGGCTATTACATTAGTATTTCTTCTCTAGCAGGAACCAATTTCTTTGAGAACGGTTCAGCCTACAATGCAAGTAAATTTGGTGTGGTGGGATTCACTCAGGCCGCGATGCTCGATCTACGGAAATACGGCATTAGTGTTTGCACGATTATGCCCGGAACCGTATCCTCCCATTTTAATGGAAACGATCCCTCGATGAAAGACCATTGGAAGATTCAACCGGAAGACCTTGGAGAACTGATTGAAAGTATCCTGAAGATGAATCGAAGAGCGCTTCCAAGCAAGATCGAGATTCGGCCAAGTCGACCGGATTTAAAATAAACAAATTTGAACGTAATGCACTGAATAGTAAAACTTTAATTTGTTATGCATGCATAAGACTTTTTTTATTATTTTAGCAACAATTAAAATACATATAAATACATGAAAATATTAGTCTGTATCAGTAGTGTTCCCGATACTACTTCGAAAATTAATTTCACTGCGGGAGGAGAGTCTCTTGATAAGAATGGGATTCAGTGGGTGATTAACCCTCTAGATGAATTTGCGCTAAGTAGAGCCATTCAACTTCAAACCAGTGCAGGAGCTGAGGTCACCGTAGTCAACGTAGGTCCGGCAGAAAATGAACCCATTATTCGCAAAGCACTTGCAACAGGTGCAAACCAAGCAGTACGCGTGAATTTGGATCCTCAAGATAGTTTTTCAACGGCGAAGGCTCTTGCGCAAGTGGCGGGTGCAGGTTCATACGACCTTATTTTGTGTGGAAAGGAATCTATTGATTACAATGGAGGCTCCGTTCCCGGAATGCTTGCCGAGCTTTTAGATTCTCCTTTTGTGAATGCATGCGTCGGATTAGAAGTAGAAGAAGCGCAGCTTAAAGCCGTTCGTGAAATTGAAGGGGGAAAAGAAACCATTTCAGTGAAACTTCCTGCGGTTATTGCAGGACAGAAAGGACTCGTAGACGAAAAAGAGGTGATTATACCAAATATTCGTGGAATTATGGGAGCAAGAAGCAAGCCTTTAGAGGTGGTAGAACCCCAGCAACAAGACGTTCGCGTAAAAGCGGAAACCTTTGAAAGAGTAGCGCCTCGTGCGGCTGTGAAATTGGTTTCGCCAGACAATCTTGACGAGTTAGTAAGACTTTTGCATGAAGAAGCGAAAGTAATCTAATCTAAGTATTAACGAAGAAAAAATAAATAAAATGGCAGTATTTGTCTACGCAGAAACAATAAACGGAGTTTATAAAAAAGCAGCTTTTGAGGCCGTCTCCTATGGGAAAGCAATTGCAGACCTATCGGGTGAGAGTGTCACTGCAATCTCCATTAACCCGAGTGATTCTTCTGATGTGTTATACCGTTACGGTGCCTCGGAAGTCATTGAAATTAAAGACGAAGGACTAAAGAATTTTAGTGCAAAAGCAGTTGCAAAAGCAATTGGGGAAGTACTAGACGGTTCCGTAATTGTATTCCCTCACACGACGGATGCCTCCTCGGTGGCTCCCATGCTATCTGTAGCGAAGGAATATAGTTTGATTACCAATGCAATGGAAGCGCCTTCAAGTGTTTCTCCCTTCACTGTAAAGCGTAAAGCGTTTTCAGGGAAAGGAATTATGAACGCGGTTGCGACGAGTAATAAGGTGATTGTAACCGTATCTCAGAACTCCTATGGAGTGAAAGAAAATCCAGTGCAAGGTTCAACCACAGAAAAAGCATTAAGTGTACAAAACGAAGATACCAAAGTGATCTCTCATGAGCAGTCTTCTGGAAAGCTAGATTTAAAAGAAGCCGAAATTGTGGTTTCTGCCGGTCGAGGAATGAAAGGACCTGAAAATTGGGGCATGATTGAAGAGCTTGCAGAAGTACTAGGTGCCGCTACGGCCTGTTCAAAACCTGTATCCGATATAGGTTGGAGACCTCACAGTGAACACGTAGGGCAAACAGGGAAAGCGATTGCTCCCAATTTGTATATCGCAGTAGGAATTTCCGGTGCGATTCAGCATTTGGCCGGGGTAAACTCTTCGAAAACCATCGTAGTGGTGAATAACGATGCAGAAGCACCGTTTTTCAAATCTGCTGATTATGGAGTCGTAGGCGATGCTTTTGATATTATTCCTAAACTCACAGAGAAAATTAAAGCTTTCAAGGGATAAGAATTTACTTGAATCTTTTTATACAAATAGAGGACTGCGTAAATTTTACGCAGTCTCTTTTATTTTGATAAAGTCCTAAGTAGCAGTAGAGATTTGATTCCAAAGAAGAGACTCTTGTCCAGATTGTAAATATCTTGAAAAGCCATTTTCAAAATCACTATCTTTGCAAAAATATAAGTTAAATGCGCCAAGATCGAAATCAATCGGATAGACCTAGAAAACCAAGACCCTCCAAACCAAGCCCTTCAGGGGATCGGCGCCCTCGCACGCAAGAACCGAGAGAGTCCAATTTCTCAAGAGAGGCGAAAGAGCCTAAGGAGCCACAGACTTCTAGAGAACCTAGACTTTTCACAAAAGGTGAGGCAAAGTCCTTTAATTCAGCACGTCCCAAAAGAGGAGGATCAAGGCCGTTTGATGCTAGAGATAAATATTCGAAAGGAGATTTGAAATATCCAAGGAAGCCGTTTTCGAGAGGAGACGACAAAGGAGAGGATAGAGGACGTAATTTTGTGCAACAACGTCGTTTAAAGAAAATCGAAAAAGACCTTCACAAAGATACCATCCGTTTAAATAAATACATCGCAAACTCTGGAATTTGTTCTAGAAGAGAAGCGGACGAACTCATTACCCAAGGGCTTGTAGAAGTGAATGGGAAAGTGGTAACGGAGATGGGATACCAAGTCGAGAAAACGGACCGAGTGGTTTTTGACGGTCAGAACATTACGCCGGAAAAACCTGTTTATGTACTTTTAAACAAACCAAAAGGATATATCTCAACCACGAAGGATGAAAAGGCTCGTAAAACCGTAATGGATTTAGTGGCAAACGCCTCTCCCTACCGACTTTTTCCTGTAGGACGGTTAGATCGTACTACAATGGGGGTCATTCTATTAACCAATGACGGTCACTTAACTAAAAAGTTGACTCACCCTTCTTTTAATGTGAAGAAGATCTACCACGTGACTTTGGATCGTAAACTTTCTACGGACGATTTAAGAATTATTTCTGAAGGAGTTCGTCTAGACGAAGGTATTGCAGAAGTAGATAGCATTTCCTTTATTGAAGGGAAACCAAAGAATGAGATTGGAATCGAAATTCACATTGGATGGAATCGCGTGATTCGTCGTATTTTCCAGAAATTAGGATACGAAGTGGAAACCCTAGACCGCGTAATGTTTTCAGGGCTAACCAAAAAGAATATCAAAAGAGGACATTGGAGAATTCTAACGGAACAAGAGGTGAACAATTTGAAAATGCTCTAGGCAAAAACCTATCTTTTAGAAAATAAAAAAATGCAACCCTCGGGCTGCATTTTTTGTTTCGTAAATAGATTTTTTACCCCAATATAGTAACTCCCTTTTCTAAAAGTTCATAGATGGTATCGCGTCCATTGTCCGGTTTTACATTGACTGCTCGTGTTCCATTAAAATGGAGACAAGTGAGATACCCTAAATCAAAGGCATCGATCGCAGTGAATTTGACGCAGTAATCTAGAGCCAGGCCTACGATTTCCACGAGTTGAATTTCATGGTATTTGAGATAGTCATCAAGTCCTGTTTTTGCAAAGTGATTGTTGTCTTGAAATGCACTATAGCTATCAATCTCTGGGTTTTTCCCTTTCTGTATAATGTGAGTGGCTTTAGATAGCTCTAATTCCGGATGGAATTCAGCTCCCTTGGTGTTTTGAACACAATGATCTGGCCACATGAACTGAGTAGTGCCATTAAGAGTGATCGTGTCCCCCACTTGTTTTCCATTGTTGGAAGCAAAGCTTTTGTGATTCGCAGGATGCCAATCTTGTGAAAATACAATTTGGTCGTACTGGTTTTCTTCCATTAGAAGATTGATATAAGGAATAATTTCATTGCTTTTGGGGACGGCTAACGATCCGTCTTGGCAAAAATCATTTTGAACATCTACGACGAGTAAGGCTTTTTTCATATTCTTATTTTTTACCTCTGTAAGGCTTCGGTAAAGGGTACACCCTTATTTATTTATAAATATTTAATCTAATCGTGTAATTCGTTTAGCAGAATCTAAACTAACTTTACACAAATAAGCGACCGAATGCAAAAGACAAGACAAATTGTCGCTTGTACAAATTTATGAAAGATAAAATGGACATTCGATATCCGATAGGAGAATACAAACAAAGTGAAAAGATCACGGACGTAGACGTAGACAAACACCTACGCACACTAAAAGATTTTTATCCGAAATTGAAAAATCTGGTCGAGGGGTGGACCACGGAGCAGCTCGATACGCCCTACCGTGAAGGAGGGTGGACAGCACGCCAATTGATTAATCATTTGGCCGATAGTCATATGAATAGCTATTTGCGCTTTAAATTAGCCCTTACGGAAGACAATCCCACGATTAAAACGTACAAAGAAAGCGCATGGGCAGAATTGCAAGATAGTTTTTCGATCGATATCAAGCCCTCGATGCTTATTCTTAAAGGACTTCACAAACGCTGGGTTTTTGAAATTAAAGCTCTGACCAACAAAGAACTGAAACGTACATTCTACCACTCGGAATACGATCGTTCTTTCACACTTAGAGAAAGTCTTGCTTACTATGCATGGCATTGTGAGCATCATTTAGCGCAGTTGCACGCTCTCAAAGACAAAGAAGGCTGGTAATTTATTTGGCTTTTGAATCCACTATTTTTCAAAGGTGCCAATTAGGTTGCAACAATCAATTGGCTTTCTTTTAAATCGCTAAATTTCAAAGAAAATCAGTCCAAGAGAATAATAATACATTCTGTCGGACTGAGTGGCAACGAATTTGCAATAAAAGGAAATCGGCGAATTCAATTGCTCTATTATTGATATTTACTTGATTCTTGCTTCCATAGAAATAGCGGTTAGCCATAAGTAGATAATATAAATATCAAATGGGTTGTGAGGGACTGTCGCTGTTTAACTAATAAAAAAAATAGTTTGGGATATGAGTCTTTTTAATTTGTTTAGCTCGGGTTCAAACCCTTCTTTTGAACTGGATGCACGATGGATCGCCTTGAGAAACGAAGCCGACTGGAAGGCTGTGCTAGAGGCTTCGAAGCAGAAGAAAGTAGTGGTGTTTAAACACTCAACGGCGTGCCACGTAAGTAAAATGGTTTTAAAAAATTTTCAACGCGAGATGGAAGAACAGGACAAGGAACTGGATTTCTATTATCTAGACTTACTTCAATACCGACAGCTTTCCAACCAAATTGCAAGTGACCTAAAAATTATTCATCAAAGCCCACAGCTCCTCGTAATTGAGAACGGAGTGTGCACAGAAAATAGTTCACACCAAGCAATTTCATTATCTTTGGTCTAGTTTTAGACGATGGAAAATATTGAACACTATCTTTCTGATGTTTTAGAGATACCCATGGAAGCCATCGGTATTTGCGGTGCCTATTATACCCTTCAGCACATAAAGAAGGGAGAGTTTCTTTTAAGGGCTGGGGAAATTTGCCAGAGTACCTATTTTGTAGAAAAGGGACTTCTTCGAATGTATTCGATTGACCCCAATGGCAAAGAACACATTATCCAATTTGCGCCTGAAAAATGGCTAATGAGTGACCGCAGTTCCCTCTATTTTAATGAAAAATCCAACTATTACATTGAGGCGGTTGAAGACAGTGAGATTCTTTTTTTAAGTTCAGACTTTTTCTCAAACCTAAGCATGCAGTTTCCAGGGACCATTGTCAACAATGATCTTCTTCTGCAAAAGCATATTCGTTCCCTTCAAAACCGAATCAATTCTCTATTGTCAGACACGGCTTCGCAGCGGTATTTGAATTTCCTTAAGATGTATCCTAATTTAATGCAACGAGCCCCCCAGTGGATGGTGGCTTCTTACCTAGGAATCACTCCAGAGAGTTTAAGCCGAGTTCGAAAAGAACTCGTAAGCAAAGAAAAATAAGTGCCCAAACAAAACAAAGCCACTCATCGAGTGGCTTTGTTATTAGGTTCAAACCCTTTCTTAGAAGGATTTATTCAAAAAGGATAGAGTCCTATTTCCCTAAATAGGATTTAAGGATTTTACTTCTTGTATTGTGCTTAAGACGTTTGATCGCTTTCTCTTTGATCTGACGTACTCTTTCTCTTGTAAGGTCAAAGGTTTCTCCGATTTCCTCTAAGGTCATAGGATGCTTACCGTTAAGTCCAAAGTAAAGTCTTACTAGATCGGCCTCTCTGGGCGTTAGCGTCTGAAGGGCTCTTTCAATTTCAATTTGAAGAGATTCTAGCATCAAATCTTTGTCTGGACTTGGAGATTCACCGGAACGAAGTACATCGTACAGGTTACTGTCTTCCCCTTCCACCAAAGGCGCATCCATAGAGAGGTGACGTCCACTGTTTTTCATGGATTCTTTAATGTCATCCTCGCTCATGTCGAGAACTTCTGCCAACTCTTCTGGGGAAGGAGGTCTTTCGTTCTCTTGTTCTAGATGTGCGTAGGCTTTGTTGATTTTGTTGATGGACCCAATTTTATTTAAAGGCAATCTCACAATTCTAGATTGCTCTGCTAACGCTTGTAAAATACTTTGACGAATCCACCATACGGCGTAAGAAATGAATTTAAATCCTCTTGTTTCGTCGTACCGTTTGGCCGCTTTCATTAATCCTAAGTTTCCTTCGTTGATTAAATCGGGGAGGGAAAGTCCTTGGTTCTGGTATTGTTTCGATACGGAAACCACAAAACGTAAATTTGCTTTAATTAGTTTTTCAAGGGCTATGCGGTCTCCTGCACGAATCTTCTGTGCAAGTTCAACTTCTTCGTCTGCCGTAATTAGTTCCACTTTACCAATCTCCTGAAGATACTTGTCTAAGGACGCCGTCTCACGGTTGGTAACCTGCTTTGTAATTTTTAACTGTCTCATGTAAACTTTTGCCCGGTATTTATAGGGCTCTACTTATATATACGTTCAAGATGACCAAAAGGTTACACACCTTTTGCTTTTCTTTTTCTTTCGCCCTTCTAAATGAGTGGAAAAGGGGGCTCTAAGACCGTGTTGGATTGCGATTTGACCATGCGACATTCCGAAAACCCAAGGGTAAACACGTGTGGGTTTTCCATTCTCTATGACGGCTTATCGCGTTAAATTTCGTAATTTTGTACGATTTTGATTCTGATAGTCAAAGTCCTAAAATAATGAACGAAGAAATCGAATATATAGAAATATACGGCGCACGAGAGCATAACTTAAAGAATATTGATGTGCGCATTCCGCGCAATCAATTGGTCGTAATTACAGGACTCTCAGGTAGTGGAAAATCCTCTCTCGCTTTTGATACCATTTTTGCGGAAGGTCAAAGACGATACATTGAAACTTTTTCTGCGTATGCAAGGCAGTTTCTAGGAGGATTAGAACGTCCTGACGTAGATAAAATTGAAGGGCTCTCTCCCGTCATTGCCATTGAACAAAAAACCACTAACAAAAACCCAAGATCCACCGTAGGAACGGTTACCGAATTATACGATTTCCTTCGCCTTCTTTTCGCTCGCGTCTCTGAGGCTTATTCCCAAAGTTCGGGCAAAAAGCTGGTAAGCTATACAGAAGAGCAAATTTTAGAGGTGATCAAGTCTAATTACCAAGGAGAGAAAGTACTTCTATTGGCTCCTGTGATTCGCTCCCGAAAAGGGCATTACCATGAGTTGTTCGTACAAATGGCGAAGAAAGGATATGGACAAGCTAGGATTGATGGCGAGTTGCAGGACATCGAGTACGATCTAAAATTAGATCGCTACAAAACGCATGATATAGACATTGTTGTAGACCGATGGATTATCGGGGAGAATGCGACGGAAAGCCGAATGGAAAGTTCGCTAAGAACCGCTATGGAAATGGGAGAGGGAGTGATCGGTATTCAAAAACTCCACGAAACGGAAATTCATTATTTCTCGAAGAAATTAATGGATGACGATTCAGGTCTTTCCTTAGCGCTTCCAGAACCCAATACATTTTCCTTCAATTCCCCAAAAGGGAGTTGTCCTGTTTGCAAGGGACTTGGGAGTGTGAAGAAAATAAACAAAGAATATTTTGTTGAGAATCCGAAATTATCCATTAGCCGAGGTGCCCTTCGCCCACTAGAGGATATCAAAAACAACAAATGGCTAATGGGCCAAATAAAATCGATTCTTGAGATTTTTGGACAAGACCTAAATACACCTTTTTCGGAAATCTCCGCTGAGGCATTGGACTACCTTTACAATGGACTCCATAAAGAATTCAATAAAGATCTAAAATACGCTGGGATCTCGAAGAAGATAAAAGTTAATTTTGAGGGGTTAATTCCTTACATGGAGGATCTCATTGCAAACAAAGAAAATTATGACGCAGTCCTATTAGAAAGGCATTTTACGACAGAAGATGTGTGTCCAAGCTGCCACGGTGCTCGTCTGCAAACGGAAAGTTTAAGCTTTAAAATTGATGAGTTAAATATCGCGCAAGTGAGTGCAATGCCGCTGGCCGAACTCAAAGAGTGGCTGAGCCAACTGGACGGGAAGTTTTCTAAAACCCATACACTCATTGCATCCGAAATCTTAAAAGAAATCAAAACTCGTTTGCAATTTCTACTGGATGTAGGACTTGATTATTTAAGCCTTAATAGAAGTTCTCGAACCCTCTCCGGTGGAGAAAGCCAGAGGATTCGACTCGCAACTCAAATTGGCTCTCAGCTTGTCAATGTCTTGTATATATTGGACGAACCTAGCATTGGGCTTCACCAAAGGGACAACGAAAGACTTATCGCCTCACTTAAAAACTTGCGGGATTTAGGAAACTCGGTTTTGGTGGTAGAACATGATAAGGACATGATTCTAGAGGCGGATCACGTGCTTGATATTGGACCTCGAGCAGGGAAGCACGGTGGCGAAGTGCTATGGCAGGGAGATCCGAAGGATCTAACCTCTGCCCATACAATCACCTCTGATTATCTAAGTGGAAAGCGCAAAATTGAGGTTCCCACTGAGCGAAGAAAAGGCAATGGGAAGACCTTAAGTCTCAAGGGAGCGAGTGGAAACAATCTGAAAAATGTAAATGTAGACATCCCTTTAGGACAACTTGTGGTGGTCACGGGGATTTCAGGAAGTGGAAAATCTTCCCTTATCAACGGAACTCTCTATCCTATTTTAAATAAGCATTTCTATCGAAGCCTTCAAGAGCCTCTGCCTTATAAGAAGTTTACAGGCATTGAGCATATTGATAAAATTGTCGATGTGGATCAAACTCCAATTGGACGAACCCCACGAAGCAATCCCGCCACGTATACTGGAATGTTTTCAGACATTCGTACGCTGTTTTCAGAATTGCCAGAGAGTAAAATTCGAGGCTATAAGCCGGGAAGATTCTCCTTTAACGTCAAGGGAGGACGCTGTGAAACGTGCCAAGGGGGAGGACTTAAAGTGATTGAAATGAACTTTCTCCCCGATGTGTATGTGCACTGTGAAACCTGCAATGGTAAACGCTTTAACCGAGAAACTCTCGAGGTACGTTACAAAGGTAAGTCCATCTCCGATGTTCTTGAAATGACTATTGATGAGGCTGTTGAGTTCTTTCAGCCCATTCCTAAGATCTACAGCAGAGTCAAGACTTTGCATGATGTGGGACTTGGCTACATTACCTTAGGACAGCAGTCTACCACTCTTTCAGGAGGTGAAGCCCAACGAATTAAATTAGCAACCGAACTTTCCAAAAAACAAACCGGAAGCACCCTTTATATTTTAGATGAACCCACAACCGGACTTCATTTCGAAGATATTCGCATTTTGATGGATACCGTCGCAAGGCTTGTGGATTTGGGCAATTCCTTTATTATCATTGAACACAATATGGACGTAATCAAATTGGCTGATTACATTATTGATGTTGGGCCAGAGGGAGGCAAGCGTGGTGGAACCATTGTGGCCAAAGGTACGCCGGAAGAAATTGTGAAGAACAAAAAATCGGTTACGGGTCGCTTCTTGAAAGAGGAGCTTTAAGTGCACAAAAAGAATTTATTTAAGGGATTTGGAGTGCTGGAAGCGATTAGCATTGAATTGTTGATTTTTTGGTAATTTTTAACTGATTGTTTGACAGTTGTTTGTATTTATTTGTTACATTTGTATTACGCTAATGTGAACGCAATGTTAACA
This sequence comes from Chryseobacterium sp. A301, assembly GCF_054489425.1. NCBI lineage: Bacteria > Pseudomonadati > Bacteroidota > Flavobacteriia > Flavobacteriales > Weeksellaceae > Chryseobacterium > Chryseobacterium sp. A301. Next base: position 57,671 of record NZ_JBTMWY010000003.1, on the reverse strand, counting down.
AATAAAAAATACAACACAATGAAAAAATACAATAGTCTTAAAATCAAGGTTTTATCCTTTGGTGTTTTTGCGTTAAGTGCACTGTTCTCAGTGGCAAATGCCCAAACAGAAAAATCAAATAACGAAATCGCGACCGTGGAATTATCCAATAACGATGGATTTAATCAACTTCGAAACCTAATTGTAACGCATTTTGATTTTACAAACCCTGAGATGCAGCAAGGATTGGTTAATTCAGAACTTTCATTTGTATTGTCTGAGCAAGGAAAAATCACCCATGTTAATGCGAAAAGCGATTGCAAATTTGTGAAAAAAGAATTGGAAACCGTGCTTTCACAATTGCACTATAAAGTAAAAATGGAAGATTTAAAATCAGATCCCAATCTTACTGTATTCCGTATGCCTGTGCAAGTTTTGATTGCAAACCGATAGGCAAATTACATACAGACGCTAATTAAAAGAAATAAAAAATCCATACCGCAAAGTGTGGATTTTTTTCTATTTTCGTTAGAGTCCATCAAGGACTTTAACACGTTCAAAAGAAAAAGTACATGAATTTTACCATACGCGAAATGCAGCCCAGTGACGGGCAAAGAATCCTTGAGATTTTTCAACAGGGCCTTGATACCCATCTGGCAAGCTTTGAAACGCAGGCTCCTTCCTGGGAGAGTTGGGATATGAATTACCATCGGGTTGCAAGACTTGTCTTGCAAGGGGATGAGGGCAAGATCATTGGTTGGGCTGCGCTCAAACCCATTAGTACCCGCGCCTGTTATAGTGGCGTGGCAGAAGTGAGTGTCTATGTAGATTCTTTGTTTCAAGGCAAAGGCTTAGGAACAATGCTACTTCGTCAATTGGCGCTGGCAAGTGAAGAGCATCAATTCTGGACCCTGCAGTCGAGCATATTTCCTGAGAACGAGGCCTCCATCCGAATGCACCAAAAAGCAGGTTTTAGACTTGTGGGTACAAGAAGAAAGATTGCGAAATTAGAGGAAACATGGAGGGATGTTTCCCTTCTAGAGCGTAGAAGTACGGTTTTATTATAACGCTTTTGTCTATCTATTTCGGGTTTGGCACAATGATTGAGATTTATTGTAATGCTAAACAAATAACAAAATGAATAAAATACTGAAAATAGTTTTAGGCGGTGCACTTGCTGTAAGTGTGGCTTCTTGTGGTGCAATGGATCCTTATTATGGAGGCAACCGATATCCTTCTGGTACCTACGGAAATGGAGGAGTGTATAGAACTCCTGAAGGAACGGTTTATAGACAAGGGGATGTTTATAGAGACCGGAATGGAAACATATACCGCGATGGACGCGTAATCGAACGTGGAAACGTATACGGGCGTCCGGGAATTATACGTCGTGCTCAGTCTTATAACGCGAGAAGACTTCCACCAGGACAAGCCAAGAAAATATACGGAGGTAACGCAAAAGATTATGCGCCAGGTCAAGTAAAGAAGAGACAATCCGTGTACTACGGTCAGAAGAAGAATTCTTACAAGAAAGGAAATTATAAGAAAAACAATTCCTATTATAAGAAATCAAATGACAAAAGAAAAAATAAGAACAACCAACATTAGATAAAAATCTAGTAAGGCGGCTTCCCAAAAGGAAGCCGCTTTATTTTGTTAGCGTATTTCTGCATTTTCTAAAGTGGTAGAAATTCGATCCATGGCCTTTTTAAGATCATTTTCGGAGGCCGCATAGGAAAATCGAACACATTCCGGGCTACCAAAAGAGACTCCTCCCACGCATCCTACATGCGCATTTTCAAGAAGGAACATGGCAAAATCGTCCGCATCGTTAATTTGGGTTCCATTAAGAGTTTTGCCGAGATAAAAAGAAATATCTGGATAAAAGTAAAATGCGGATTTAGGCAGCAATACTTTAAAGCCAGGTATGGATTTCATTCGATCGTAGACCAAATCTCGACGAGATTTAAAGGCCTCAATCATATAGTGATACTCTTTGGGATTCGTTTTTAGCGCTGTAATTGCCGCTCTTTGTGCTACCGTGTTCGCTCCGCTTGTCATTTGCCCTTGGATTTTATCAAGTGCGCCAGCAAGCCATTGCGGTGCAGCCGAGTATCCAAGTCTCCAGCCCGTCATGGCGTATCCTTTTGACATTCCATTGATCACGACCACTTGGTCCTTAATTTCGGGGAACACGGCAATGGATTTGTGTGTGGTTTCGTAATTGATGTATTCATAAATTTCATCGGAAATGACCACCAAATGAGGGTGTTTTTCTATTACTTTCGCTAAAGCTTTAAGCTCATCATACGTATAGTAACTTCCTGAAGGATTGCATGGGGAACTGTAGAGCAGTACTTTTGTGTTCGGTGTGATGGCCTCTTCTAGCTGCTCTGCCGTCATCTTAAAATCATTCACATAAGAGGTTTTAATAAAAACGGATTTCCCGCCCATTAACTTAACCATCTCATCGTAACTGACCCAGAAGGGAACGGGAAGGATAACCTCATCCCCGTCGTTTAATAGGGCTCCCAATACATTGACAATAGCCTGCTTGGCCCCGTTGGATACGCAAATTTGGCTTGGTTTAAAATCAAGCTCGTTGTCCCTTTTAAGTTTTTCACAAATCGCTTCTCTTAGATCTAGAAATCCGGGAACAGGAGAGTAGTGGGAGAAGTTTTGATCAATGGCCTCTTGGGCCGCTTTTTTTATGTTTTGAGGAACATCAAAATCAGGTTCTCCAAGGGTAAGACTGATAACATCGATGCCGCTTGCTTTCATTTCGCGCGCTTTATTTGACATCACAAAGGTTTGAGAATAGCTCAAGCGCTCAAGACGGTCCGAGAATTTTTTCATAGTTTTTTGATTCAATTCGAACAAAGATAAGAACATTTAATTTTCTAAATGACAAAGTTATTGTTACTTTTACATTCGCGAGAGGCTCGCACCCTGTTAATAATGCAAAACAAATGAAGTATTCCTTCAAAAACGATTATTCCGAAGGGGTCCATCCAAGAATACTACAAAAATTACTGGAGACCAACCTTACCCAAGAACCCGGATACGGACTCGATCAGTACAGCACTGAGGCGAAACAAATTATTAAAGACAAGTTAAAGAGGGAGTCTGCTGAGATTTATTTTACCTCCGGCGGAACTCAGGCGAATTTACTTGTGATTGCAGCGGCACTTCGTCCCTATGAAAGTGTCATCAGTGCACAAACGGGACATATATTCACAAATGAAGCGGGTGCAATAGAAGCCTCCGGACATAAAGTTCATGGCATAGAAAGTCCGGGAGGGAAAATTTCCTGTCAAGCGATTGAAGAATTGCTAGAAATGCATACCAACTTGCCGCATCAAGTCCAACCTAAATTGGTGTACATTTCCAATTCGACAGAACTGGGTACTCTCTATTCAAAAAAGGAATTGACCACGCTTTACGAATTCTGTCAAAAGAAGAATCTCTATCTCTTTATGGACGGCGCAAGGCTTGGTCAGGCTTTAACGGCAGAACCGAATGATTTGGAGTTTAGCGACCTCGCTTGCCTCTGTGATGCTTTCTATATTGGAGGTACAAAAAATGGAGCTTTGATGGGAGAGGCCATTGTCCTTGTAAACCCAGAGATTCAGAAAAACTTTGGGTTTATTCTAAAGCAAAGAGGAGCTTTGCTCGCGAAAGGTCGGGCTTTGGGCGTTCAATTTCTTGAACTCTTTAAAGACGGGCTCTTTTTTGAACTTGCTTCTCACTCCAACCAAATGGCCATGACACTCAAAAAAGCATTTACGTCGAAAGGCTATACTTTTTTAAGTGATACCTATACAAATCAACTGTTTCCTATTCTGAAAATAAATGAGATCGAGAAGCTAGAACAAGATTATGAATTTTATCATTGGAAGAAAATATCTGAGGATAGATATGCCATTCGTTTGATTACCTCTTGGGCCACGCCTGAGGAGAAAATCCAGGAATTTATCGACAAACTTGGAGCACTTTAGCTTCGCGATGGAAGAACCGACGCTAGATGACTAGGATAATAGAATAATGCGATCAATCAAATTATAAATAATGAATATTGCAAATAGTACCGAAAAAGATATATCTGAAATTTTTAGACTTTATAAATTGGCCACCGAATTTCAAAAGGAAAGGTTTCCCGAAAACCAATGGCCAGAATTTGATAGAAAATTAATAGAAGACGAAATTGCAGAGAACAGACAATTCAAGTTAATGATTGATGATGAGATTGCCTGTGTTTGGGCAATCACATACAGCGATCCAGAAATTTGGAAACAGGACGATGGAGTATCTTCACTTTACATTCATAGAATAGCCACGAACCCGAATTTTAGAGGCAACAATTATGTGAAAATTATCGTGGATTGGGCTAAAGAATTTGCAACAGATAAGAAATTTATCCGGATGGACACTTGTGGGGAAAACCACAAGTTGATACAGCACTATCAAAACTGTGGATTTGATTTCTTGGGTATTAAAAAGCTAGAAGTTTTTTCAAATTTACCATCCCATTATGAAAATGCTGATGTTTGTTATTTCGAAATTAAATTAAAGCAATAATCAACCAAATTTTGAGTTACCGGTTCTCATTAAGGTATAGTAAAGAATTTGTATTTGACTAGATTTAAAAACAAACGATTGGTTAATAAATTGGTTTAAAGTATTTTATTACAAAATGGGGAACTTCACAGTAGCGAAGTTCCCCATTCAATCCAAGGATACCTATAAAGGTATTTAATGAAATAGAGCCTTAGTTCGTTCTCTTATTAAATTCAGCTTTTGCATCCTCCGTAGCATCTTTCGCCTTGTCGGTTGCATCTTTTGCCGCATCCTTGGTGTTTTCCCATGTTTTATCGGCCCAGTCTTTGGTTTGATCCCAAGCATTGCTTACTGCGTCTTTCGTGTCTTCCCAAGCATCAGAAACATTTTCTTTTGCTCTTTCCATCCATCCTTCCTGAGTAGGCTCTGCATTTCTTTCTTTCTGTTCGCGAATGTAATCTTTAGCTCTGTCCGCATAATCGTTTACGGTCCATTTTGCTTTGTTCACTGCGTTTTCTGCTTTGTTATAATCTTGTCTGTCCATAATATAATGTATTTAATTGTTATTTGGTAGTTATAGATTTGCAAGAAGTATTCCTGAGATTGTTAATATTATGTTAAACCTATTGGAAGTGGAAATTATGTAAATTGAGGTCTCAATAATTAAAAATCATTCTCATTGGCGGACGGTTACTGAGCAAACAAATTCCGCCCTTAGTAAATGATCATGCCTGTCAAAAAAATTTGGAGTTCGTATGTCCAATCGAGAATTAATACGTAAATTGATTAAAACACTTTAATATAAAATTGGGCTATACTTGAACTGTGGTTTATTTGATCTCTAAATAGATGAAATCGAGGTGAAATAGGTAAGATTACATACCCCTATACGTATTTAAATAAATTTAAAATATATAGACAAATGAATTTCGAAATAAAAAATAAAGGTGAGGTATCCAAAGCATTCTTAGACCTAGGAATTTCAACTTTTGAAGAAGCTTGTCGATATATTTCACAAATGCGATACAAACGTAATTCAAACAAAGAAGATGTTTTATGCGTTTTCAAAGATCAATCGGGTACCTGCAGTACAAAACATTCAACTTTACGAAAATTAGCGGTTGAAAATAACCATTTTGAGATAAAGCTCATTGTCGGAATATTTAAAATGGATAAACATTACGCGCGACAAATAGAGAATACATTATGTCAAAATCAATTAGCATATATTCCAGAAGCCCACACCTATTTGAAAATAGAAAATCAATATTTTGACTTCACAAAACCAAATTCGAAATATTCAGATTTCGAAAATAAAGTAGTGGAAGAATTCATAATTGAATTTGATCAAGTAAATCAATATAAAATTGAGCTCCATCAAAAATTTTTAAGAAAATGGCTTATAAATCATCCTCGTTTTGATTTAAATACAATTTGGAAGATCAGAGAAAAATGCATTGCTGATTTACAAACCAAAGCGATACAAAATTCTGATTCAACGGATACACACAACTGAATTGGTTTTTAAATGGATATTATTATTAAAAGAATTTGGATATCAGTTCAACAAAAAACCAATTTAAATACGAATCTCAAAATTATCAGCAACGCTACAATTGCAAATAGTATTCAATAATATTTTAATGTTTTCTTGGCTTGCGTCTAGTATTAATTGGTGCAGAATGTATCTTTTGTCTCATCTAACCTAAATAATCCTTAATTTTGTTTTAACTCCATTCTTAACAATAAATGAATGAAAACTAGCACACTGAGTTCAAACTAATAGTAATGCGCGAACGAGAAAAAGAAGTAGTAGCTTTATTGATTTCTGAGAAGGTGGGGTAATGGGTATTGATAAAAATGGAATTCCTGTGGGTGTAAAGGATGCTTATCAGGAGCAATTACTTATTTAAGACCGCTTAAAATCGGACAACAATGACTAAAAATGAACAAAGAGAGATGTGCTTGGTGTGAAAAAGATCAACTTTACCGTGATTATCACGATAACGAATGGGGAATACCTGTAAGAGACGACGAGAAGCTTTTTGAGTTTCTAACCTTAGAGAGTTTTCAAGCAGGACTAAGTTGGTATACCATTCTCTCCAAGCGTGAGAATTTCCGCAAGGCATTTGATTTTTTTGATTATCAAAAAATTGCTCAGTACAAGGAGCAGAAGGTAGAGCAGCTGATGCAAGATGCTGGGATCGTTAGAAATCGTCTAAAAATTTTAGCGACGATCCACAATGCCAAATGCTTCATGCAGGTTCAAAAAGAGTATGGAAGTTTTTCTTCATACCTATGGTCTTTTGTGGACGGAAAGCCCATCGTGAATTTTCCAAAAACGCTTAGTGAGGTACCCGCTACTACGGAAATTTCAGACGCACTTTCCAAAGACCTAAAAAAGAAAGGATTTAAATTTATGGGCTCTACAGTGGTCTATGCTCACATGCAGGCTACAGGAATGGTTAACGATCATTTGATTTCCTGCTCCTTTAAAAACAAATAAGGATTTCAAAATTGAAATCCTTATTTTGCTTAGTTAATGATTCGTTCTAGCACCCAATCAATCATTCTCTTTTCCGAGGCATGATGGTCCGCAACAAATTCTCCTCGTCGTCGGTTGGCCACCACGTTATTCACGGTTAAGGCTTTGTGACCTAGTAGGGCCGAAAGCCCATAAATGGCGGAGGTTTCCATTTCAAAATTGGAAACGCCAAGATCGTTTAGAGTTTCTAAGAATTTCTCATCCACACTTCGAAGTCGCAGTTGTCTTCCCTGAGGTGCATAGAAGCCCGGGAATGTGGCTGTATTTCCATGGTATGGGGCATCCTTATAGTAATGTGCAATTTCTTTGGACTGTTCCGCAAAATAGAGCATTCCTTTAATACGTTCGTATGGGAATCCTTCTAAAAAGGCTTTTGAAAATTTATTCTCAAATTCATAATCGGGGTAGAAATGAAGAAGTCCATCGAGTCCTACGACGTTTTTTGTGACCAGCATTTGGTCAACTTCGATATCGGGATGCACCGATCCGCAGGTTCCTAAGCGAAAAAGCTCTAATGAGGTATGAGAGGTCTTAAGCTCTTTTTTCTCTAAATCGATATTCACTAAAGCATCAAGCTCGTTTAGAACGATGTCGATGTTCTCAGTTCCAATCCCTGAAGACATGACTGTAATTCTTTCCCCACGAAGCGTACCTGTGTGGGTATAGAATTCTCGTTTATTTTTCTTAAGTTCAATCGTATCGAAAAAAGAGGATACTTTGGGAACTCGATCGGGATCGCCCACTAAAATGATTTTCGTGGCAATGTCCTGAGGCAATAAATTGAGATGGTATACACTTCCGTCTGGGTTTAAAACCAGTTCGGAGGCTGCAAGTTTGTTTATCATAAGTTGAAATTGATTTTTATTTTCGAATTAGAAAAAGAGAAAGTAGAGGGGTTTATCCTCCCACACGTTTTGTCTTGTACCCTAATTCCTTAAGAAGCGTCATAATCTTTTCCCGGTGATCGCCTTGGATTATGATGACGCCGTCTTTTTCTGATCCACCTAACGCGAGGCGAGTTTTTAGGGTTTTGGATAAGGCTTTTAGTTCCGATTGAGGGCCTTCAAATCCTTCGATTAACGTGACCGGTTTTCCTGCTCGCGCTTTCTTTTCAAATTTGCAGACCAAAGCTGACTTTTGCTCAAAGACTTCGATCGGTTCTTCTAATTCTTGTTCCTCATGGTCGGGAAACAAATTTTTTAATTGATCTCTTAAATCCATCAGTCAAAATTAGGAATTAATCTGGAAAGTTCCTCCTATTAATAAAGATTATGCTTCAATGGAAAGGTAGAGCAAGAAACGCGAAAGGTTTTCACGCTCTACAACTCTTTATTTCGCCTCTTCCAATTCGATTTTCGCTGATAAAGTAGGAAGGTTGGGAATTGTTTTGGTAATTTTGTAAAAGTAAAATTAGTACATCATGTCAAAAAAAGCAATACTTGCCATACTCGACGGTTGGGGACTCGGAACGGATCCTAGCGTTTCTGCCATCGATCAGGCCTCCACTCCGTTTATGGACAGTTTATATAGAAATTTCCCACACACCACCTTAGAGGCAAGCGGACTAGCTGTGGGACTTCCCATCGGTCAGATGGGAAATTCAGAAGTAGGGCATATGAACCTAGGCGCCGGCCGAGTGGTGTACCAGAATTTGGTGAAATTAAATATGGCTGTGGAAAGTGCCACGTTAGGAAAAGAAAATGCAATCACAGAGGCTTTTGAGTACGCAAAGAAAAACCACAAAAAAGTGCATTTGATTGGACTGGTTTCCAATGGGGGAGTGCACTCTCATATCAACCACCTAAAAGGACTCTTAACGGCCATTCATGAAAATGGACTTTCAGATTGTACCTTTGTCCATGCCTTTACAGATGGACGAGACTGCGATCCGCAATCGGGCGTGCATTTCATAGATGAGCTTTTAACGCATATGCAAACCACAGGAGGAAGGTTAGCCTCTGTCGTAGGAAGATATTATGCCATGGACCGAGACAAACGATGGGAAAGAGTCAAATTAGCTTACAATGCCATGGTGAAAGGAATCGGAGAACCATCTTACAATGCTCTTGAATCCATTCAGCATTCGTACGACGAGGAAATCACAGATGAGTTTTTAAAGCCAATCGTAATGCAAAAGGAAAGTCATCTTCCGATGGCCTTAATTGAAGAAGGCGACGTGGTAATTAGTTTTAATTTTCGCACGGACCGTGGACGCGAAATCACGGAAGTCTTGTGCCAAAGGGATTTTCCAGAGTACAATATGCATGCATTAGATTTGTATTATGTTACGCTTACGAATTACGACAAAGGGTTTAAAAACGTAAAAGTGGTTTTTGATGAAGAAGTTTTGCAAGGTACACTGGGAGAAGTTCTTGAAAACAATGGCAAATCTCAAATTCGCGTCGCGGAAACAGAAAAATACCCTCATGTTACTTTTTTCTTTTCTGGGGGACGGGAAGAACCCTTTGCTAAGGAGAGGAGAATTTTATGCCCAAGTCCGAAGGACGTTCCTACCTACGATTTTAAACCGGAAATGTCCGCCTACGAGATAACCGAAAATATTTTGGTTGAGATTAACAACGAAAGTGCGGATTTCATTTGTTTGAATTTTGCCAATACCGATATGGTCGGTCATACAGGTGTGTTTGAAGCGGCAGTGAAAGCTGCCGAGACCGTCGATTCCTGCATCGAAAAAGTAGCCACTGCAGCCTATGAGCATGGATATTGTGTCTTTATTTTGGCCGACCATGGGAACAGCGATGTGATGAAAAACGAGGACGGTTCGCCCAATACACAGCATTCAACCAATCTGGTTCCTTTAATTGTCATGGACAAAGACCAAGTTTGGAACTTAAAACCAGGGAAACTTGGGGATGTTGCTCCCTCGATCCTTAAAGCTATGGGAATCGAAATTCCAGAAATAATGACGGGAGAGGTTCTGATTGAGCCTTAAATTCCCATCAATGTGTTATGCTAAAAATAATTATTTAACTATCTTGCACCTCAGAAACCAACCCGATGTATAATAAATTAGTGCGACTAGAGGTCATGCGATCCTTAAGTCCAGAAGTCAATTCTTTTATCGATACTTATTTAACGCCTGTAGAAAAAATATGGCAACCTACTGATTTTCTACCGGATCCAACTAGTGACTCCTTTCAAGACGAGGTCCAAGAATTGCAGCATTTTGCGCAGGACATGGAGTACGATTTGTTTGTGACTCTTATTGGAGATTGTATCACAGAGGAGGCCCTACCCAGTTACGAAAGTTGGATTATGGGAATCGATGGCGTTGAACAAGAAAAAAGTGGAGGATGGAGCCAATGGGTTCGATCGTGGACCGCAGAAGAAAATAGACACGGAGACTTGCTTAACAAGTACTTGTATCTGTGTGGAAGAGTAAATATGCGTGAAGTAGAGATTACCACTCAATACCTGATTCAAGATGGATTTGATTTGGGAACCTCAGCCGATCCTTACCGAAACTTTGTCTATACAAGTTTTCAAGAGTTAGCCACCAATTACTCCCACCGACGAGTAGGAACTTTTGCGAAGCAAAGCGGGAATAAAAAACTAGCCAAAATGTGCGCCGTCATTGCAGCGGATGAAGCGAGACATGCCAAGGCATACAAGCATTTTGTAACGCGTATTTTTGAAATGGATCCTTCCGAAATGATGCTTGCTTTTGAAGACATGATGAGAAAGAAAATTGTCATGCCTGCCCATATGATGAGAGAAAGTGGACAGAAAGCAGGAGAGCTTTGGTCTCATTTTTCGGATGCGGCGCAGCGTTGCATGGTGTATACGGCTCAGGACTATATTGATATCCTTAAACAACTTCTTGACGATTGGAAAATTGAGCATTTTGACAACTTAAATGAGTCGGCTCAAAAAGCGCAGGAGTACCTAATGAAACTGCCCTCTCGACTTCAACGCGTAACCGATCGAATTTCCACTCCGGACCAGGAGTACAAATTCAAATGGGTACGCAGTTAACAGAGCGAGTCTAAACATTCTATTAGAGCTGGAGTTTCCTAAACATCCGGCTCTTTTTTTGTACCTTTGCACTCGGAAAATAGTTTGAACATGATGAAAAGCAATAAAAAACTGGCGATAGATTTCGACGGTACTATTGTAGACGATGCTTATCCTAGTATCGGAAAACCTAAAATATTTGCATTCGACACCTTGAAAAAACTTCAAAGTGAGGGGTATCGCCTAATTCTATGGACCTACCGAAGCGGCAAAGAACTCGACGAGGCGATTGAATTTTGCCGCAAGCAAGGACTTGAATTCTACAGCGTCAATTCAAGCTTTGAAGGGGAAGTCTTTGATGAACAGAATGCGTCGCGAAAAATTGATGCAGATTTGTTTATTGACGATCGCAATCTAGGAGGATTTCCAGGTTGGGGTGAGATTTACAGAATTCTCGATGAAAAGATTGAATTTCGTGTAGAAGGAGGAGAAGTCCTCGCATTTTCAAAAATGAAAAAAGATAAGAAAAAAGGCCTTTTTTGGTAAACGAATATGATACAACTAAAAAGCATAGAAGAACTAAGACTGATGCGCGAGAGTGCACAGTTGGTTTCGAAAACGCTAGGAATGGTGGCCAGCGAAATAAAACCAGGGGTTACCACCAATTACATAGACAAAATTGCCGACGAATTCATCCGTGATCACGGGGGTATTCCTGCTTTCCTCGGACAGTATGGATTTCCTAAGAACCTTTGTATTTCTCCGAATGAAGAAGTGGTACATGGGATTCCGAACGATAAGCCCTTAGAGGAAGGCGACGTTTTGTCTGTGGATTGCGGTGTGTACATGAATGGCTTTTACGGAGATCACGCGTATTCCTTTGAAGTGGGAGAAGTGGATGAAGAAGTTAAAAAGCTCCTAAAGGTTACAAAAGAATCTCTTTACAAAGGAATCGAGCAGTGCGTTAGAGGGAAGCGTGTAGGGGATATTTCTTATGCAATTCAAACGTATTGTGAATCTCACGGCTATGGTGTGGTTCGTGAGTTGGTAGGGCATGGACTAGGCCGCAAAATGCACGAGGATCCTCAAGTCCCTAACTATGGGAAGAAGGGGAGTGGGAAAGTATTAAAAGACGGGATCGCACTTGCTATTGAACCTATGATTAACCTAGGAACTGAAAAAGTGAAGTTTCATTCAGACGGATGGACCGTGACTACATTAGATAACAAACCCTCGGCTCATTTTGAACACGATGTATGCATCATTGGGGGAAAACCCGTGTTGCTGTCCACTTATAAATTTATTTACGAAGCGTTAGGAATTGAGTCTGACGAAGAAGCTCCTTTTACGCTGGATTTCTAGATGCAGAAACTAGCAAAATACCTTCTAAATGCGTTGCCTCGGCCGATATTAATTCGACTGAGTTTAGCACTTAGACCCTTGCTTTATCTTTGGTTTCGGGGAAAAGACTTTACCGATCCCATTGACAAACGATCCTACCGGAAGTTTCTTCCCTATGGGTATGGAACCCCAAGACCCGGAGCGTTGGCCCCAGGAACTTTAAGTCTAGAAAGACACCGTCAGATGTGGCTTTATCTAGAGAAAGAGACCTCGTTCTTTTCGGATTCCTTGAAAGTCCTTCACATGGCGCCAGAACAGGCTTTTTTTAAGCGTTTCAAACGAATGAAGAACCTTCATTATGTGTCGGCGGACCTGTATTCACCCATTGTCGATGTCAAAGCCGATTTACTTCAATTGCCTTTTGAGAACGAAGAATTTGATGTGGTTTTCTGCAACCATGTTCTTGAACATATTGTGGAAGATAGAAAGGCCATGAGCGAACTCTATCGCGTCTTAAAGCCGGGCGGTTGGGGAATTTTGCAAGTTCCTTTAAAAAGAAGTGAAAAGCAAACCTATGAAGACTTTTCCATTACCGATCCGAAAGAAAGACAAATTCATTTTGGACAATACGACCATGTGCGTTGGTACGGAATGGATTACTTTACGCGTCTTGAATCCGTGGGATTCGAAGTGGAAGTACTTGAGTACTCTAAGAACTTCTCAAAACAAGAGCAAAAGCGCTATGGGCTCAGCGAGAACGAAATTCTACCGATCGTTCGAAAAAAATAAATCGGTAATTTATCCTTAACTTTGCCCTTACTTAAAATTATTGCTGTGAATACGCACAAAGCTGGATTTGTTAATATCGTGGGGAAACCCAATGCAGGGAAGTCAACCCTTTTGAATGCACTGATGGGAGAAAAGCTCGCCATCGTGACGCAGAAGGCGCAAACCACCCGCCATCGAATTTTTGGTATCTACAACGAAGAAGACGTGCAGATCGTTTTTTCGGATACCCCTGGAGTGCTTGATCCTAAGTACGGCCTTCAAGAAAAGATGATGGATTTTGTAAAGGATTCTCTTCAAGATGCAGACGTATTTCTTTTTATTGTCGACATCACCGACAAAACGGAACCTTCTGAATTTTTGATTGACAAACTCAACAAAATTCCTGTTCCTGTCCTTATTCTTGTGAACAAGATCGATGTTTCAGATCAAAAAGCAATGGAAGCTGTCATCGACTTTTGGCATGGGAAAATTCCAAAAGCAGAAATTCTTCCGATCTCTGCGATTGAAGGCGTGAACACCGCTTTAATTCTTCCGAAACTAAAGTCATTACTCCCTGATAGCCCGCCTTATTACGATAAAACGCAATACACGGACAAGCCGGAGCGCTTCTTTGTAAACGAGGCCATTCGGGAGAAAATCCTTCTGAATTACGAGAAGGAAATTCCATACTCTGTGGAAGTCGTTACCGAGCAGTTTATCGAAAAGGAGGGAGCTATTGTCATTGATTCCATCATTTATGTAGAGAGAGAAACCCAAAAAGGGATTATCATTGGACATAGAGGAGAAGCCATTAAAAAAGTAGGGACTCAGGCAAGGGTTGATCTCGAAAAATTTTTTGATAAAAAAATTCACTTGAACCTTTTTGTCAAAGTCAAAAAAGATTGGCGTAAAAACGAGCGAGATCTCAAGAGTTTCGGCTATCGTTAGAAGGATAATGCTTTTTTGCTGCGCGGTTTAAAGGTTTTTTCTTAGTTTTGTTACCAAATCACTACTTTCTATGAATTTTCTAACTTCAATCCACACCCATCCCCGTGTTAATGACTTCATTTTACTAGTGGTACGACTCTTTATCGGCTTTGGAATGATTTCCCATGGATTTCCAAAGATTATGAAGTTGTCCTCTGGGGAGCCGATCGAATTCTATAACTTTCTAGGATTAGGATCTGAGTTTACCTTAGGACTTTGCGTTTTTGTAGAAGTGGTATGTTCGATTTTTGTCATACTAGGACTTTTCACTAGGGGAGCACTTTTATTTCTAATAGCTTTAACTGCAGTAATATCCTTCGTGGTGCACGGTGGAGATTTATTTAGTGACCAAGAAATGGGACTTCTTTACCTAAGCATTTATCTTTTGCTAATGGCTTTTGGTCCCGGAAAGTATTCCATTGACGGAATGATTACAAAGAAAAGAGCGAGTTCTGCTTGGTAAAAATTTTATTACATTTCTTTTTTAACTGACCTTTTTAGGGGAGCATGTCTCTCAAAGCCTGAATTTCTTAGTCGTTTATTTTGATTAAAACGGCATTTTCGCGACGGCATACCTGAACCTTTTTAGAGGCTTGACTTAAGGCCTCAACCCATCTATTCTAAAGAATTAGCGACACTTTGATAAGTTTTGGGCAATTTGTTATGCATATACTCATAGTTTGGTTTAATTTTCCTATTTTCGTGCAAATTGTATAAACTATGAAGTTAAAATTAACTGCCGTTTTACTGGCATTCATGGGTCTTTCCACGGCCCAGGAAAACATTACTTATCAAAAACCTTCTGCAGAAATTCTTAAGCTTGCGGATTACGAAAGAGCTCCTTCGGTCTTTATGGACAGTGGAAGAGAGTGGATGGTATTCTCGTACCGAAACACCTACAAAACTCTTGACGAATTAAACCAAGAGGAAATGCGCTTAGGAGGTCTAAGGATCAATCCCGTGACCAACATCTCAAGTAGCACCACGTATGTCAACAATATCAAAGTAAGAAAGCTTAGTGATAAGTCCGAAGTTCAAGTGAAAGGACTTCCTTCGAATGCAAAAATTGCTAATTTTGGATTCTCACCGGACGAGACCAAACTTGCCTTTACAAACACGACAGCAAGTGGAGTAGAGCTTTGGGTTGTGGATAAGAAGTCGGCTAGCGCAAAGAAAATCACTCCTGACAATCTAAATGCGAATTTAGGGTCTCCTTATCTTTGGTTTAGAGATTCAGAAAATCTATTGATCAAAGTAATTCCTTCTAATCGTCCGCAATTAATCGATCCTTCGAAAGACTTACCTACGGGTCCAATCGTTTCCAACTCGGACGGAAGAGTCTCTCAGAATAGAACGTACCAGGATTTACTAAGCAACCCTCAAGACGAAGCTAATTTTGATGCTCTTACCCATTCTGAGCTTCACAAAGTGAATCTTAATGGAGAATCCAGTCCTTATAAAAACAAAGCCATTTATTCTTCTTTAAGCTTTTCTCCCGATGGAAAGTATCTTCTCTCTACGACCATTCAAAAACCTTATTCTTATATCGTTCCTCTTAGCCGATTCCCAATGGTGAGTACGGTTTATGATGAGAGCGGAAAAGAAGTGAAAGTCGTAAATGAAGTCCCAAGAAACGAAATCATGCCAAAAGGATTTTCTGCCGTTCGAATGGGGAAAAGAAGTATGTATTGGAGAAGCGATAAACCTTCCACATTAGTTTTTACAGAAGCGCTTGATGGAGGTGATCCTGCGAAAAAAGTGGAGTACAGAGATCAAATTTCCACTTGGGATGCTCCTTTTACGCAAAATCCAGTGCCTTTCTTTAAGACTCAGCAGCGTTATTCCGGAATTACTTGGACCAATTCGAATTTTGCCATTGTGCATGAGGGCTGGTACGATACCCGTAATACTAAATCCTTCTTAGTGGATTTAAAGACAGGGGACTCTAAAGTCATTGAGGATAGAAACTCGCAGGATGTTTACAGTGATCCAGGATCCTATAGCCGTACTCGGAATGAATTTGGTCAGAGCGTGGTCGATGTTCAGAATGGGAAAGTTCTTCTCATTGGAGATGGATTCACAAAAGAGGGGCAGAAGCCTTTCGTAGATGAGCAGGATTTTAAAACGCTTGCGAAGAAAAGACTCTACACCTCTTCTCTAAAAGGAGCGAAAGAAGATATTATAGATATCATTGATATTAAGAAAGGGACCATTCTCGTATCTCAGCAGTCGGCCAAAGAATATCCAAATACCTATGTAAGAAATATAAAGAATGGCAAAGGGACAGCTGTGACTCACTTTGAAAATCCTTTTGAAAGTTTGGGCAATGTCTATAAGGAAGTGATTTCTTATACCCGTCCAGACGGAGTTCAACTTAGTGGAACGCTTTATTTGCCTGCGAATTACGATCGAGTAGGGAAGAAAGAAAAATTACCTCTTCTTATCTGGGCTTACCCAACAGAGTACAAAGACAAGAAAACAGCGGGTCAAATCACTCAGAATCCTAACGATTTCACATTCCCAAGCTACGGATCGTTTATCTATTGGGTGACCAAAGGCTACGCGGTTCTAGACGATGCAGCCTTCCCAATTGTAGGAGAAGGGACTACAGAGCCTAACGATACCTTTATTACTCAACTTGTGGCCAATGGGAAAGCCGCTATTGATGCTGTGGATAAACTAGGGTATATCGACCGTACGAAAGTAGCAGTAGGAGGTCACTCTTATGGTGCCTTTATGACTGGAAATCTTTTGACCCATTCTAAAGACTACGCCTGTGGAATTGCAAGAAGTGGAGCTTACAATAGAACCCTAACGCCTTTTGGATTCCAAAGAGAGCAGAGGAACTATTGGGACAATCCAGATTTGTACAACACCATGTCGCCGTTTATGCATGCGGATAAAATGAAAACTCCAATGCTTTTAATTCACGGAGATGCGGATAATAATCCAGGAACCTTTACTTTGCAGACTGAGCGTTACTTCCAAGCTCTAAAGAATCTTGGAGCGCCTGTAAGAATGGTATTACTTCCTTTAGAAGCGCATGGATATGCAGCGAAGGAATCTGTATTACACACTCTTTGGGAGCAAGAGCAGTTCCTAGACAAATGTCTAAAATAGTACTGCAGTAAAATACATTATAGATTATTCAAGAAAAACGGTTGTAATAAATGCTTTACAACCGTTTTATTTTTTGATAATAGGTGATATACGTAATACACTAGTTAATGTCCTTAGTACACCAACTGATATACTTAATACATCAGTTGAAGAAAGGGAAAGAATCGAGGTGATTAAATTATTTATTTAAATTGAATTTGGTCGCAAATGTTTCCTAAATTTGCAACAATAATGCATGAAAATAAATATGTAAAGCATTGATTTTAAAATACTTGAAAAAATAAAAAAGCGAAGAGGGGTTCGCTTTTTTATACGGAAAATTTTCTTTCATATGGAAATTATAAAGCTGTTTCTACAGCCTTAAAATGGTTGGTGAATGAAAGTGAACTTTCTAGAGTTGCAAGTGGAATCTTTGCTATTTAGAAAAAGATCCTTACTTGGGTATAATTTCACAAACAACAGAAAAAATCGCCGAATCTATCTAAATTTACCTGAAGAAAATAGATTAAAAGCATTTAACCGTATTGCTGAGAAAAAGAATAATTTCGCCATTTGTAGTTGAAAGGATGACAATGTTCGAGGTGTTTATTCGTGAAAAGGCGACTTTTATGTTCTTGATATTCAAGATTGAAGCACAGGATTGTCTGCGTGAAAATAGGGTCTGGCTTACGAAATAAACAGATTGGTCCTTGAATTCAGAAACCAATCCTATTTAACATAATATAAATTATAGGAATTATATATAGCATGGAGAATGGTCCTGTACATTGATGTTCGTTACCTTAAAAGACTTATCTTTTTAATGCTATCCCTCATATTGATGGAAAAAATAAAGCCAGTCACAATGACGCTTTCAGGTCCCATTTGTGGCATTTCTAGATTATTACTAAATTGAAAACTCATTTAAACCCTAGACTTATGAAAAATTTAGTTTTAATAGGTGCAATGGTTTTAGCCGTTGTGTCGTGTAATAAGAAAACAGAAACCACTACTGTGGAACCTATTGACTCCAGTGGAATTTTTATTGATGAAGCCAATGTAACCGATTCTACACTTGCCAGTACTAGCACTTGTTATTTTGAAGTGATTGGTAAGGATACGCTCTTTGCAAAGATTAACAACAATCTGGGAACAATCACAGGGAGTTTAAGGTATAAAAACTTTGAGAAAGATAGCTCTTTCGGAGATTTAGCTGGAATTGCAAATGGAGATACCCTAAAGGTGGATTATGTATTTCAGGCTGAAGGAACTACTTCCACGCGTGAAATCTGGTTTCTTCAAAAAGACGGTAAACTCATCGAAGGAATTGGTGATTATGATGATTCTGGAGAGCGTTACGCGACTCCTAAAGTTGTGAAATTTGAAAGTGGTCATAGCTTAACAGAGGCCGATTGCAATCTGATTGCATCGAAACTAAAGCCTTAGATTACCTCTCTTAAAAAGGTAAGTACAAGTAGATTAAAATAAAAATGCAAGCGAAAAGGCTTGCATTTTTGTTTCGAAAATCTATTGCTATAGATTGGGTGTTTTTTTATTGATAAACGCGAACGTAATCAATATAGAATTTCTGAGGATAAATACTTGGGTCTACCCCTTCTTTCCCACCCCAGTCACCTCCCACGGCCTGATTTAAAATGAGGTAAAAGGGCTGATCTAGTGGCCAAGCTTCATAGGTTTTTTCCTGATTTTCGTAGGTGTAGAATTTAACGTCATCAACGTATACATCCACTTTTTCAGGCGTCCAATCTAGCGTATAGACGTGGAACTTGTCCATGGCGTCTTTTACATATAAAGTATCCGTTTTCTGGGTGTTGATGACGTGATTGTATTTCTGCGTATGTACCGAGGAATGAATGAAACCAGGATTGTAACCTACATGTTCCATAATGTCAATTTCTCCGTCCTTAGGCCAGGATTTCATTTTCTCGCTCATCATCCAGATTGCAGGCCAAGTCCCTCTCCCCTTCGGAAGCTTTGCACGAACTTCTATTCGTCCGTAGGTCCATGTCTGCGTGGATTTTGTCTGCAGTTTGGCAGACGTATACTCATTCTTATCCCAAGGCTCTTTGTGCGCTTCGATGACAAGGCTTCCTTTTTCGACGCGCGCATTTTTGAGTCTGTTTTTCGTGTAGTACTGGAGTTCATGATTTCCAAAGCCACTTCCCCCCTCTTCAAATTCCCATTTTGATGAATCAGGAAGTCCTTGGTAGTTGAATTCATCACTCCAGACGAGTTTTAAGCCGTCTTTCTCCAGCGGGACTTTGGTTTGACAAGAAGTGAGTGTGGCAAGTACTAAAACTGCAATTAAACTTTTCATACCTTATTTTCCTTGGATTATACGCTCTAAAATACAAAGGTTCCGACCGCACCTGCATCGAGAGATAAGGTGGCCCATTTTCCATTAATTCTTAAATTGAAGATTTCAGCGTTTCCACTGCCGTTCTGTGCAATTAAAACCAGTTTCCCACTAGGCGTTTGAAAAGCTGCGGTACTAAGGTTTGAATTTTGGGTAGACTGAATCCGAACCGAGTTTTGAGGGACAAATTTCGAGGCGTGCGCTATAATGTAATAAGCAACGTTGCGGGTGAAGTTGCTACTTCCGTTAATCGTAATTGCGCCCTTGCACGTGTCACATCCGCCCTGCGTATGCGGCTCGTAACGACCGTCATTCGCTAAGTTCCATTCGAGTGCGTTTTTACTCCAGTTTCTCATCGATCCTATGATTACGTTCTTCACATGCCAATTAAGATCTCCTCCAAATTCTCCTGTTGATGCCGTGTACTGTTCTGTGAAGTAAAGATTCTTGGACGGGAAGGTATCGTGAATTCCTTGCAAAACATTTATGTCTCCTCCATACAGGTGGAATGCACTTCCGTCCACGTATTGCGCTGCTTCGGTATCCGAAAGAATTTCAATTGGATAGTCAGGGCGATCGCAATTGTGATCGTAGATTACAATCTTGGTTTGAACGCCTGCTGTGCGAAACGCAGGTCCTAAATGGTTTTTAATGAATTCTGCTTGCTGCTTTGCCGACATGGATAAACTAGGATTGTTCCCAGGGTGCAAAGGTTCATTTTGCGGCGTGATTGCATCGACTGTGATGCCATTTTCTTTCATCGCTTTAATGTACTTTACAAAATACTGAGCGTAGACCCCGTAGTACTCCGGTAGAAGTTCACCTCCAATACTGCTCTTATTGGTTTTCATCCAGGTCGGTGGAGACCACGGCGTAGCCATAATTTTAATGTTAGGATTGATCGCGAGAATGCGCTTAAGCATATCCACTAAAGCTTGGTCCTTCGAGAGTGAAAATTTGGCTAAAGTTACGTCGGTTTCACCTGCCGGTAAATCGTTGTAAGAAAATACAGAACTATTCAAATCCGATGCGCCGATGCTTAGTCGAATATAACTTACTCCTATGCTGTTATCCCCTTGTCCAAATAGTTCCTGCAGAAGTTCATTTTTTTTAGAGTCGCTTAACTTATTAATAACCTCCACACTACCCCCTGTAAGGGTGTATCCAAATCCATCGACAGATTGGAATTTTTGATTGGTATTGATATCAATAAAAGGATAGGAATTCGTCTGGGATGAAAAGGCGATCACGTTTGTTTGTTTTTGGAGCAAAGCAGACTGATCCGATTTCGTAATCCACACATCTACTTCATTTTTCGCGGTCGGTGGATTCACGGGTGGATCTACGGGAGGGTTTTTCCCTCCGGGTTCCGAGGAGCGAGAGCAACAAGAAAGTGAAGTTGCCACAAGCATGCCTGTGAAAATAGTGGTTAAAAGACGGGTTTTCATTTGGGAAGGTTTAAGGTTATTGGTATACGCGAACATAATCAATTTCAAAGGTAGCCCCTTGAACCGAAGGATCGATCGCGCCTCCAAAGTTTCCGCCCATTGCCATGTTCATAATAATGAAATAATTATGATTGAAAGGCAAAGAACTTGAATTGCTAAATGTGAAATAAGGTTTGTTGTCCACGGAGAAAATGATTGAACTTGGAGTCCATTCGGCCGAATAAATATGGAATTCGCTTGATGCTGTTGGAAGCATCATACTTCCACCTACTGCATTTCCACCGAAGTGTTCAGGATAATGCAAAGTGGAGAAGATTCGGTTCTGTTGGTTTCCCACATGTTCCATGACATCAATTTCTCCACTGCCAGGCCAAGGGACTGTGTCTATATTGGCCCCTAGCATCCAAAGCGCTGGCCATGTTCCTTTTGCGGTAGGAATCTTGGCTCGGAATTCAATCTTTCCGTATTTGAAATCAAATTTACCTTTGGTCACCATTCGGGCCGAGGTAAAGGAGCTTCCTTGAAATGCTTCTTTAATCAAATGAATTTTAAGTGTACCGTTACTAACCTCCGAGTTTTCTCTTCGGTTGGTGTAATATTGTAGCTCGTTATTTCCCCAGCCGCCATCTCCAGTTCCTGTCTCATGGGTCCATTTTTTTGCATCCGGGGCGCCGTCCACATTGAATTCGTCAGACCAAACTAATTTGGAGGCAACCTTCACTCGGATTTCAAGAGTTTTAGAAGCAAATTTATCTCCGTTATAGGCGGAAATAAACACGCTGTAAACATGGGATCCGGGAGCGGTAAACGTATAGGTAAATGCGCCTGTGCTTGAGCTAAGGGTTTCTCCGTTGACTAGCATTTTGTAGCTTGTGGCATGGTCTGCTTTCGCAGTGAAATTAACGACCCCACTTCCGTCTCCTTCTGGATTCTGAGCATTGGAGCCCACAATTAAAGAACTAACCACAAGGTTGCTCGGTGTCGGTTTGGGTTCTGGTGTCCCTGGATTGTCGCCGCCACCAGAGGAGCAAGAAACAAGGAAAAACACCAGGAAAGTTCCAAGTGCTATAAAGTTTATATTCAGTCTTTTTCTCATGATTTGAATCGGTTAAAAATAAAAAAGGAAGCGGCTATTTTCAAACCGCTTCCCAAGAGAGAAACTATAGTTACTCAACAGCAACTAGTTTTACATACCATGCATTACCCGTTTCCGTCCCCTGTACCCTTAGGTGCATGGTGGTAGGTGTAATGGATAGGATTTCATATTCTTTTTTCGTGGCCGCGTATCCAATAAAGGTCGTGTTTCCCGAAAGCAAGATACTGGTGGTCGTTGATGCCGAAGCAGCGACTCCACTTGTGGCTTCAATGAAAGCAAAGGCAGAGCTACCTCCAGCGTATGGGTAACACCCTTCGTCTCCAGAACCTGGGATGCCTGGAATTCCAGCGAGCGCACCTGTTTTTGTAAAGGCTCCTTGTGGAGTTGTGGATTTCATACTAAAGCTGGTTGTTCCTTCTTGCGTGAAGGTAAAGCTTGCGGCATAAAGACAGTCTGCTATTCCTTCTTTTTCAAAAGGTGCGGCTGCCCACCATTCGGGTTCAATTGAGGCAGGTGTGTAAGGACCCACTCCCATGTGCGCAGGTTGCGCTTTTGCTACGACCCAAGTTTTGGACGTTCCGCCTGTTAGGTTTTCTACCACGACAGGATCTGGATTGTACACACTTTTTACAGTGATATCTTTTGTCGCTACTGTAGAGGTACCTCCAGCACCGTATGCCATAACCGAAATTCGGTAATTAACATCGCCAAGTGAACTGAATTTTTTAGTGATTTTGCCTGCGGGCATAACCACATACTCTGGTTCACTTCCTAAATTGTTAATCTCTGTAAATGCGACACGATAGCTAAGAACGTTGTCTGCACTTGCGATAATATTCACGACTCCTGATCCGTCACCGTTAGGGTTTTGAGCATCTTGTCCTGAAATCTCGGTAACAATATTTAAATTGGTTGGAGAGCTAAGAGCTCCCATTGTATACTCGTCCTCCTTGCACGAGAATAAAAATACAAGTGCAAAAGAAAGGAGTCCTGAAATTTTTAGTAGGGATTTAGTTGTCATAATATTTTAATTAATTTGTGTAATGTCATCCAAATAAACGACTTCACCATTGCCAACACTACTAGCATTAACTAGGAAAACAACCTGCGTGAAGCGATAGCCGCTGGCTATGTCTTGGTCTGTAAAGTCAAACGTAAGTTCTTCCCACTTGTTTGCTTTCGTTGTTAAAACCTCCACAAAGGGTTTGTAATCACTCCCATCTTCCAATTGGAAATGCACAGAGGTTCCGATGGTTGGCGAATAGACTAATATTTTAAATACCTTTCCATTGTCAATATTAATAGGAATGCCTCCTGGCTCTCCGAGTGGAATATAAATACCAGCCCAAGTTTCTGCTCCAACGGATTTGCTTAGTGTAAGTACTTTGTTTGAAACGTTTAAGCCTTCCGTGTTTGGATTGTCGACAAAGCCCATTCCCATACCGCCAAAAACGCCTGCTACCCCGTAATTCGTGTAAGGGGTCTCAAAATCGATAGGAAGTCCAAGCGGGTTGTTAACCGTTACATCTAAAGTAGTGCTCGCGGTAGCCGCTCCCCCACTCAATGCCGTTACAGTTATGGTGTACTCCCCTGCTGTGGCATAGGTATGGGTCGCAGACGCTCCGTTCGCGATAGCAGTGGGAACTTCAGTGGCTCCCTCTCCAAATAGGATTTTATACCCACCACTCGCAAGCTTCGCTTCCGGCTTCACGGTTAAAGTAAGTCCTCCACCGGAAACGCCAATACTAAGATCCGTTGGTGTGGCGTAAATTACGCTCAATGGATACGTGTTTACCGTTTCTTTTCCAGAAAGATCAATTGAGGTAATACTTACCGTATAGTCTCCTTCTTGATACACGTGCGTTATACTTTGACCCGCGTTTACAACGGCAGAG
The DNA here is from genome assembly GCF_054489425.1 of Chryseobacterium sp. A301. NCBI lineage: Bacteria > Pseudomonadati > Bacteroidota > Flavobacteriia > Flavobacteriales > Weeksellaceae > Chryseobacterium > Chryseobacterium sp. A301. The sequence continues at coordinate 33,604 of NZ_JBTMWY010000003.1, read as the reverse complement.
GCCGCAGCTCCTGTACCGTCGCCAAAGTCGACAATGGATTTAGAGATTCCAGTTCCTACCGGTGTGATTCGAACCGTTCCAGAGTTGTCTGTACTTAGGTCAAAAATCTTATCGTAGGTACCTGAATTGGGATCGGTTAATTCCGGTACGTTTTGGTCAATGCCCTCCACATCACATGCCGTAATGAGTAAGGCAAGGGCCAAAAGGCCTGTTGTAATTTTAAATGCTTTCATATCTTAGGAATTAATCTTTGTAATTTGGATTTTGTTCAATCTTGGTTCCTTGCAATTCTTGGTAAGGAATCGGTAAGATTTCATTTTTCCCTGCGACAAATCCTTTGGAAGCGAGTACACTTGCGGCATCCCCCCAACGAACAAGGTCAAAGAAACGATGCCCTTCACCTGCGAGTTCAATTCGTCTTTCTTTCTTAATGGCATCCATGGTGACAGGGACAGGAAGAAGGCCTACTCTCTTACGAACTGCATCCAAAAGTGCCTGAGCCCTTGCGCCCGTGGCGCCTAAAGCTTCCGCTTCCATTAGGTAAGTATCTGCCAAACGAATGATATAAGAATTCTGACGGTAATTTAAAACCGCATCTCCGGCTCCGTCTGTTACATCATCATTGGTTGGGACGAACTTATTTAAGAAGTATCCCGTGTCGCGATATCCTGGAGTGTAATCTGCTTGCCCCGCTGCTTTAAGCGCTTTTAAGTCAAGGACAGTAGCCTCAAATCTTGGATCTCCTTTAATCGCATCGTAGAACCCTTGAGTCCAGTTGTTGAAACTCCATCCTGTAGGAAGATCCGGTGCGTTCGCTCCAATTTTTGTATACCCTCTTGGGCCTACCATTACGCCCGTGGTATTTCCTTCGTCTGTTCCACTCCCCCAGTTCCCCCATCCGGCGTTACTTAGGTTGGTGTGTGAGCATTCTAGAATGGATTCTGAGTTGAACTTGTTGTCTGTCACCCATAAATCATCAAAAGAATCGAGTAATTTATATCCGTACTGACTTGTTCCTCCCGGCGTACCGTTTACTAAGGCAAGTTGTGCAGCGGCTTCGGCTTTCTTACCGTTGTAAAGGTAAATTTTACCTAGTACAGCTCTTGCAGCTCCTTGAGAAAGTCTACCTGGATATTGCGCTGAGGCATTCAATGGTAAGTTTGGAATGGCTTCTTCAAGATCCTTTTCCATTTGTGCATAAACCTCTTCACTTGGCGCTTGTAAAATGTCGTACATAGCAGCAGGATCAATCGGTTCCAAGATTAAAGGAACGTTTTTGAACATTCTCACGAGGTTGAAATAATAGATCGCACGAAGCGTTTTGGCTTCCGCTGCAAATTGTTCTTTAGTCGTGTCTGCCATAGGAACGTTTGGCAATTTCTGTAAAAGAATGTTTGCACGGAAAATTCCTTGGTAATGATCACTCCAGTAACTTCTGTGGATCGTAAATTGATCGATTGTGAAATTTTCAAACTTGTGGATTCCGACTCCATCGGTTTCCCCTCCACCTCCGGCGAAGTGATCATCCGATCCCGCATTCATGAAAGTAAGGATGTTGTCAAAACTTCCAGTGTTCTTTCTTAAAACATCGTAGATAGAAACGAGTCCTGAAAAGGCTTCACTTTCGTTTTTGTAGTAATTGGTTTCGGTCTGCTTTCCGTCGTTGGGTACGTTTAAGTACTCCTCCGAGCAGGATCCGACGCTAAAGCTGAGGGCTCCTATTAAAGCAATGTATATGTATCGTTTGTTTTTCATTGTTTTAGAATTGTAAGTTGATACCAAAGATTAAAGTTTTAGGTTGTGGGTAATACCCTTTGTCAACCCCCATAACATCCCCTCCAATTTCTGGATCGTATCCATTGTAATCGGTCAGGGTCCATACGTTGTTTCCAGTGACATAAACTCTAATTTTTTGAGCGCTTATGGCATTCGTTAATTTCGCAGGTAGAGAATACCCTAGAGAGAGAACTTTTAGTCTCACATAGTCCCCGTCTTGCAAGTAGAAATCGGACATGTTCGTGAAGTTTCCGTTCGTATCGTCTGAGGTCAGTCTAGGATAGTTGTTTGAAGTGCCTTCTCCCGTCCATCTTTGAAGCGCTTCGGCTTGATAGTTTGCTCTACTTACGTCTAGTCTTCTCAGGCCTTGGAAGATTTTGTTTCCTGAGACTCCTTGGAACATAGCATTTAAGTCAAATCCTTTATATTCGAAATTTAAACTTAATCCAAATGTGTTTTTTGGAAGAGAACTTCCTAGGAAAGTTCGGTCTTCGGAATCAATGGTTCCGTCCCCATTGGTATCCATCCATTTGAAATCCCCTGGTTTTGCATCCGGCTGGATTACAGAACCGTCGGCTGAAGTGTAAGAATTTACCTCGTCCCAGTTTTGGAAAATTCCGTTGGTTTTCCATCCGTAGAAACTTCCATAAGGAAGACCTTCCATAAGTCTGGCGACTTCACCATTTAAGGATTGAAAGCTAGCCATTCCGATAAAATCAAGACCATTTAATTTGGTGACTTCGTTTTTAAGCGTTGCGAAATTGGCGGACGCATCAAATTTCAAATCTCCAAATTTCTTACGGTAAGATAGTTCGAGTTCAAAACCGTCGTTTTTCATATCCCCAATATTCCCCCACGGGTTGTTGGTTACCCCTACATAGCCCGGGATTTGGTATTGAAGTAAAATCCCTTCGGTTACTTTTTGGTAGTATTCCGCCGTTAAAGTAAAGTTATTAAAGAGACGGGTATCGATCCCAATGTTCTTTTGCGTCGTGGTTTCCCAGTGTAAATCGTTGTTAGAAAGCGTTTCAGGTGCGCTACCAATGATGACGGATGGACCGGTTCCAAAATAGTAGTTGTATCCGTTTGCGATTAGAGATTCGTATTGATTTGGGGCAAGCGATCCGTCGTTCCCGTTTTTCCCGTACCCCGCTCTAATTTTAAGTTCGTTTACGAAAGAGTTCTCTGGCCAAAAGTTTTCTTTTGTAACCACCCATCCTGCAGAAACAGAAGGGAAAGTCCCGTATTTGTTGTTAGGGCCAAATAAGGAAGATCCATCGCGACGAACGATTGCGGTTAAAAGATATTTTTCTTGGTAGTTGTAATTTAACCTTGCAAAAAGAGAAGTTCTTCTTACTTCGTTAAAGTTATAACTATACCCTAGTTGGTCTGTAGGAGCGACCGCCATATTGAAGGAAGCTTCTCTCCAGTCGTTTGTGGGTACATTGTAATGGGTGGCTCCACTGAAGTTTCCTATTCCAGTGACATAAACCCCTTGTCCTAATAAAAAGGCGAAATCATGGTCAGAAATCTTTTTATCGTAAGTTAATGTGTTTTCTAGGTTCCAATCTAATCCATTGCCATTTCCGCGGTTTAGGTTGTTTCGAACCACATTTAAATTAAGGGAACTTAAATAATACTGTGGGTTGAAACTGTAATCACCCCAAAAGGCTTTTTTTGCCCCGAGTGTACTTCGAAGTTTTAAGTCCGGAATCAGTTCCGCTTGCAAGTACGCGTTTCCTACGATTACATCACTCCAACTGTAATTCCCCATACGAGTTTGAATGTACGCAAGAGGGTTTACAATCTCGGATTGTTGCATGTTGGAAATCCCGTAAGGGTTTCCATTCGCATCGCGAACAATCCATGGAGAGGCCGTGTACGGCGCCGAGTTGGCTCGAACTGGATCATACTCAATCGTGGGAGTTAAAGGGTCGAGCATAAGTGCGTCTGCAAGTACTCCACCGAATTCACGGTTTTGATCTCCAATTCCCACGTTTTTTTGATGTGTATAAAAGAGATTCTGACCGAAAGTTAAAATATTGTTTAAAAACTTGTGCGTAGAATTTACTCTAGCCGTTTGTTTTCTATAATTAGAAATAGGAGTTGCTACGATCCCCTCTTGTTCTTGAATCCCGAAAGAAGCGTAGAATTGAGAAGTGTCGTTTCGTCCACTAAAACTTAGTTCATGGTTTTGTCCAAATGCACTGGTATTGAATACTTCTTTTTGCCAATCGGTTCCTACACCTAAAGTAGAGAGATCATTAAAAAGAAGTCCTTCGCCTCCATTGATAGATCGTTCATTCATTAAGGCTCCGTATTCAGTACCGTTTAACAATTGAAGAATTCTCGAAGGTGCGGAATACGAAGTGTACCCATTATAGGCTACGGTCATTCTTCCTTTTCTGGCGCTCTTGGTGGTTACTAGAATAACCCCTTTCGCGGCTCTAACCCCGTAGATGGCAGCAGAGGCTGCATCCTTTAGGATTTCAATGGATTCAATATCCCCTTGGTTTAAGGTAGCAATATCTGCATTTTCAAGTGGAACACCATCCACAACCCATAGCGGGTCGTTAGCTCCGGAGAAAGTAGTAACCCCACGGACACGAATGGTGGATGAGGATCCCGGTGCACCGGAGTTCATTGCGATGGTTACCCCGGCACTACGCCCCTGCATCATTTGTCCAATACCCCCGTTGGGCGCATTTTCGAAATCTTCAGAGGTCACCTTAGATATAGCTCCTGTGACCACGCTTTTCTTTTGTACGCCGTATCCGACGTTCACTAAAACTACTTCTTCAATAGTTTCCTCGCGAACTGTATCCTTCTCCGCTTGCTGCGCCATTAAACCGGTGGCAGAGAGAAGCATGGATAAGCTCAAAACACTAAGAATTTGTTTTTTCATATTATTTTGATTTTTTTATCTCATAATGAGACAATAAATCTATAACAAATTATTAACATTGAGTTTTATTTTTTTATTTTTTTTAAAATTTGTTTATTTGCAGTGCTTTAGAGCAAAAAACAAAGGAAAATTACTATTAATTTGAGTGCGTTTATAGCTTAAAATTTCACAAAAACTGTTACTAAAACGTTAATTTTCATGGTGCACTCCGAAAAAATATCCCACTATCCCCTTGTTCTCGTCTTTCTAATTTTCTCCATGTTGTTAAACTGCATGGGCATTATGATTCTCCAATTTTCACAGCAGCAAATTTCATTTCAAGGGCTGGGATTCTTAGAAGCGTTTAAAGATTTGCCCATTGCCGTTGCCTCGCTTTTTGCCGTTCGATACATTAATCGCTTTGGCTCTAAGTATGCGCTTCTTTTCACAGTGGGTTTTGTGGCTATCTGTTGTTTAAGTGTCCCTTTTATTGGAAGCTTTTGGATCATGAAAATCTGGTTCGTCTTTATCGGATTGGGTTTTGCAGTGGGGAAAATTAGCACCTTCTCGCTTCTTCGAAGTAATTTTAAAGAGAAGCATTTAGCTCAGGTAATGAACGAAGTGGAGGCTTCTTTTATGCTTGGGATCTTTCTTGTGAATATGGGATTCGGCTGGCTCTTGGGCTCTTCTTTTAAGGAGCATTGGATGTTTGGGTTTTGGATGATTGCTCTTCTCTCGATTTTCACCTTCATTCTGCTTTGGAGAATGCCCTACGAGGAAATAAAAGAAAGTGAAGAGGTACAAAAATCCAATTTATGGGTTGGATTTGTCAAGCAAATGGATCGCAAAACGACGGTGTTCCTTCTAATTATGCTTTTGATTGTATTTGTTGAGCAGTGCCTTAATTCCTGGCTCCCGACTTTCTACAAAGGCCATTTTAATGTCTCCTCGCAGTTTGCCCTACAGAGTACGGCCTTTCTCGCACTTTTTTCGTTTGTAGGAAGGTATTTAACGAGCAAACTGATTTATCGTTTCTCTTGGTATAAATACGTTGGGAGCTGCCTTGCATTGCTGGTGTTAATGTTAGTGACGATGTACCTTTTTATCAATTTTGCCCCTGAGCACAATTTGTATTTGATTTATTTAATTCCGGCCATTGGACTGTTTCTATCGCCTCTTTATCCCATTATTAATGCCCGAATGCTTCTTCATTACGATTCTCAGAAGGTAAATCGATTGATTTCTGCGCTTGTGGTCTTTTCTTCTTTAGGGAGTGCCTTAGGCTCGATTTACATTTCGTGGGCCTTTCATTTTGATTTAACTTCCTTATATTCAGTGTTTATTTTGGTTCCTATTTTGTTTTTAGGACTTCTTCTTGTATTTTTTAAAATATTAATCTCTCAAAAAGATAATTAGTCTTAACTTTGGAAAAAACGAGTAGTGCATGAGTGTCATTGATGATTCTAAAAACAGACAATCTTTACAAGATCTTATTGATACGGACGGATTTATTCCTCAAATTTCCGTAGACTGTACCATCTTTGGCTTTCACAAGGAGAAACTCCGCGTCCTTTTGTTAAAATACCACGATCTGGACCTATGGTCCATTCCTGGCGGTTTTGTATTCCATCACGAGGATCTAAGAGAAGCGGCAGCGCGCGTTCTCTATGAGCGAACGCATCTTGATAATTTGTTCCTGGACCAGTTCCATACTTTTGGTCGGAAGGAAAGAACACAAAACAACGTTCATCAAATCCTATTGGAAAACCGGGGGATTGAAGTCCCGAAGGACCATTGGATCTTTCAGCGCTTTATCAGCGTGGCCTATTGCAGTTTGATTGATTACACGATTTCCAAAACATTTCCGGATGCATTAAATGAATCGATTGCTTGGTTTGATGTAAATGAACTTCCCAAAATGGCCTTTGATCACGAACGCATGATTCATGTGGGCCTCGATCACCTTCGGCGGAATTTGGACACACAGCTTGTTGCCTACAACCTGCTTCCTGAAAAATTCACCATGATGGAACTTCAAAAGCTCTATGAGATTGTTTTAGGAGAACCGTTTCGACGTAATAATTTTCAGCGAAAAATGCTTAGCTTTAACCGTCTCGAAAGACTAGAGAAATTCTTCGACGGATCGGCCAACAAAGCCCCATATCTGTATCGCTTTAAAGATGATTTGGTTGATTTTCGAGATTGAGAACAAATTCCTAATTTAGAAAAAAAATAAAATGCCCTATTATCCTTCTACTTTAATACCCGATTACTACCTAATTGATGAGCTCTTAACTAAGGAACACCTGCTTATTCGAGATTCTGTTCGCAGTTGGGTCGACTCTTTTGTCCTCCCTAAAATTGACAAGGCGGCTCAGGACCACGAGGACCTTCCCGGTTTAATGAAAGAATTAGGCGCCATTGGCGCGCTAGGTCCTTACATTCCACAAGAATACGGAGGGATGGGCCTAGATCAAGTTTCCTACGGACTTATCATGCAAGAACTCGAACGCGGAGACTCCGCTGTTCGTTCAGCGGCATCTGTACAAAGCTCTCTTGTGATGTTTCCAATTTTTAAGTTTGGCTCAGAGGAGCAGAAAAAGAAATACTTGCCTAAGCTAGCTTCTGGGGATTTTATTGGTTCCTTTGGCTTAACTGAGCCCAACCACGGGTCAGATCCAGGGGCAATGGAAACTCATTTTACAGAAGAGTCTGACCATTACCTCCTTAATGGAAGCAAAATGTGGATCACCAATGCTCCCCTTTGTGATATTGCAGTGGTTTGGGCAAAAGGACCCGATGGAAAAGTAAGAGGATTAGTGGTAGAAAGAGTTATGGAAGGCTTTTCAACACCGGAAACGCTAAACAAATGGTCCCTACGTGCGTCAAAAACAGGGGAACTTGTTTTTGATAACGTAAAAGTTCCAAAGGAAAATTTACTTCCGGGTGTTTCTGGATTAAAAGGACCGCTTTCCTGTCTTAACTCAGCACGCTACGGAATCTCGTGGGGTGTGATTGGAGCGGCCATAGACTGCTATTGCACCGCTCTGCAGTATAGTTTAGAACGTAAGCAATTTGGAAAGCCCATTGCTTCGTTTCAATTGCAACAAAAAAAGCTTGCCGAGTTTTTAACTGAGATTACAAAAGCGCAGCTTTTGTCTTGGAGACTTGGGAATTTGAAAAATGCAGATGAGGCCTCCCCTTCTCAGATTTCACTTGCAAAACGAAATAATGTTAAGATGGCTATAGACATCGCAAGAGAAAGTAGACAGATGCTCGGAGGAATGGGTATTATGGGAGAATTTCCAATGATGCGTCATGCGGCTAATTTAGAGTCCGTCATTACCTACGAAGGAACCCACGATATTCATTTGTTGATTACAGGCCATGATATCACAGGAATTAATGCCTTTTCTTAAAAAACATTCTTATTTCAAAACAAAAAAGGAACTCGAAATGAGTTCCTTTTTCTATTTCGTTCAGTAGGATTTGCTATAAACGGGAATTTCCTTTTGCTCGAATAGGATTTCGGGATTTAGAATCTCTAGAATCAGGGTTCGAATGGAATTCATCGCAGTGCTAAGATCCCCATCGACAAAGGTAAGAGGCTGAGGTCCTTTCTTTGCGTTAATAAACGACCAAATATGGGCTCTGGTTTCAATGCCTTTAAATTCCCCACTTGACTTCAAAAACCAAAGATAGATGCTTAACTGAATAGCTTGTTTTAAGCTTTTTTCAATTAGGTAATTTTCGCTCAAGTCTTTAAATTCTAAATTAAGGTTTTCCAATTTTCCGGATTTATAGTCTGTGACCCGAATGACGCCATCTAACCTGTCAATTCGGTCAATGAATCCCTTGAAAAAAACTTGGTCACCGTTCTCGTTTTCAAGATCAAATGCAAGGTTGCTAAAAGGATGTTCAAGGGCAAGAATTTCAAGTTTACTTCCCTCTTTAACCAAAGCAAGATCGTACTTAATGACCGATTCTACGGCATCGCGAGCGATGGTTTTGTGTACGAAATTCATTCCCTTTTCATAAGCTTCAAGGGGGTGATCAAGCTTAATAATAGCTTCTTCAATTGCTTCATCTATTTTTGAGAAAAGTCCATTTAAGTCCTTTTCATAAAGCACTTTACCTTTAAGTGGTTCATAAAGTACTTGAAGTGCATAATGGACGAGTGTTCCGTAGCTTTTACGAGAAATTTCTTCTTCAATGTCATCTTCTTCCGAGAGTTTTAAAATCGATTTTAAATAAAATTGAATAGGATAATACATATACGAAGTGAGGTGGGTAGCAGCCACTTTTGATTTCCACTCCTCTAATCGTTCAAGTACGGATGGTGTTTTTTCAATCGTCATTAACGACTTTTGTACCGGCAATGAATCCGCGTCAACCACGGTATGTTTAATGGCATGTTTACTTTCCAGTTCAATTTGCGTTAGGAACCTTGACTTCTCCCCTGTATTGACCCCTGAGCTTAAACTGTTGTAAAGGAAGGTTGCTTTCTTTGCTTTTTGTAGCAACCTGTAAAAGTGATAGGCGTAGATACTGTCGTTTTCAAGATACGTTGGAAGTCCTCGAGTTAATCTAACGTCAAATGGCAGATACGAGTTTTGGGAGCTTCCTTGAGGAAGGTTTCCTTCGTTTGTTGAGAGCAAAATAATGTTCTCAAAGCTTAAAAGCCTCGTTTCTAAAAGTCCCATCACTTGCAGTCCCTCCAAAGGTTCCCCTTGAAACTTGATTTCTTCGCTTCCAATCAAATGGTTCATCATCACCTCGAGGGTTTCCATGCTTACTTCAAATTGGTAGCCCTCCAATTGATTGGCGGCAATTTTGAATGCATTCTCAAAGAGGGTGATGTTTTCGTACAGCAAATCGTTCTGTGTCGTGGATTTTAAAGAAAGGCAGAATTCAATTAATTCTTTGAGAAGAGCTTTTGGAGAATCATAGGGCTGAAGGATTTTGAGGTAACTAAGGTTCCCTAACAATTCTTGCAGTCGCTTTTGTGATAGATAGACCAGGTTTTTGGAGCGCAGTTGTTCTTGGAATTCATGCGTGATTGTTTTGTCCTCTTTTGTACTTTCAATGGCATTGATAATGGCATTTACGTCTCGGTAGTAGTAGGATTTGGACTTCGCCAATTGCTTATGAAGATGAAATATCTTTTTAATGGCAAGTGAAAAATCTAAATTTTTTATCGGAAATCCCATCGTAATGTTGAGACTCTCAACAAACTGCAGGCTCTCAAGGGTTGCAGGCAGTAAATTTTCGTCCAAAAGGACGACTGCAGTCTTTGAGACTTCTAAAGGAGATAGGTTCTCTAAGAGGCTAGGAAGTACTTTGGTCTGGGATACGTTTCCCGATACTTCAATAATCTCAATGTCTTTTGGTTGAATGAACTCATTTTCAATCCAATTGAATTTTCGATGATCTCCAAATTCTTTCCATTGAAAAGAGCTTCGAAGAAATTTTCCAGCTTCTTGTCTTTTGTCGTTAAGGTAGTATTGATCTGCATCGAAAAAGCACTGAGCTTTGTTCCATTGCAAAAGACCACGCATTAAATCCTTTTCAATGGGAGTAATAGCATTGAACCCGCAAAATACGTAGCGCTGATCGACATTTGCAATAAAAGTTTCTAGATTTTCACTGGCTTTTTCATAGACCATTCCATAACTATACCACCCTTTCTCAATTAGCTTCTGTTTTAAGATTGGAAAGAAATGTGCCAATCGACGCCAGAAATTAAGGTTTTTCATTTGGGTTTCTGTAGGATCGCCAAGAGATTCTCCCCAGTTTTTGATTCTCTCTTCTTCGTGCATATAGCTAAAGACCTCTTTATCGCTTGCTTTGTATTTTAGGATGTCGTCCCAGTCTTTTAAGGCCGTGGGAAACCATTTTAAAAACTGGTTAAAGTCCTCGGTATAAAGAGTACTGTAGACATCATAGGCAAAGAGCCATAAAGACAGGCCTTGAACCATTGGAACCCCGGCAATTTCTTCCATTAGCTCCTCAATGGTGTAAAACTCGGGTAAGAAACCCGTATAGCCATTCTCAGCCAAGTGCTTTTTAAAAAAGACAGTGGGACGTTTCCCAGGAAAAATCAAGGTGTAGTTTTTGAGGCTTGAACTCTGTTCAAGAAGTTCCAGCGTAATTTTATTTAGAAAAGAAAAGTCCAAAGGTTCTGTTTTAGGTAGAGCCAAGATAAGAAAAAGACTTGAAAGAAGGAGCGGGCGTCCTTCGTTTCAAGTCTTTTTGTTGGAGTGTTCCTCTATCCTTAGGGGGCAGGGCTTGGAAGAACCTCAAGGGTTTTCTCAACCCACTGGTTATTTTCCTTCCAAAACTTGAGACGAAAGGTTCCGCTTCTTTTTGGCGTGAAATTTATAAAAGCCTGTGATACGGAAGTTGCGCCACATACGCTGTCCGTTTTAAGGTAATAAGCGGTTATTTGTTTTTCCTCACCTACCTCTACTTCAGAAAAACCATGAAAAAGTTCACAATTGGCAGCAAGTTTATGATAGGTTGTGATTTGTACAGTATTGCCAAGAGTAATTGATTCGCTAGGCAGCGATACACTGTCGGTGCTTAACTCAATCTTTTGAGCAAACGTGGGATCGTCAGATCTCTGACAACTTGTTAGGGAAACAAGCGCAGTAAAAATTGTAAAAAGAAAGAACTTAGAACTCTGCATGGTCTATATTAGGAATTAAAGTGGCCTTTGGAAAGGTACACTACTTTTTTGGTTTCAAAAAATTCTTCTTCGAAATGTTTACTTAAGGAAGTAAGTTCACAGCGAAGGCCTGCAAGTTCTTCTCCCAGGTCTCCCCCTTTTAGGTAAAGAACCCCATTGTGTTTGCTGTTAATTTGTTCTTTTTCAAATTTCCCTTTTAGCCATTTTAAAAACTCAGGCATACGAGTGACTGCGCGGCTTACCACAAAGTGAAATTTCTCTTTTATACCCTCTGCTCTACCATGGATCCCTCGCACATTGATGAGCCCAAGTGCCGTGGAGACTTCGTTGACCACGAGAATTTTCTTCCCAATGGAATCCACAAGGGTAAACTGCGTTTCTGGAAATAAGATCGCTAAAGGAATTCCAGGGAATCCCCCCCCAGTTCCTACGTCTAGCACTTTCGTGCCCGGGGCAAACTCAATAACTTTCGCAATGCCAAGAGAATGAAGGATGTGCTTCTCGTAAAGAGAGTCCATGTCTTTTCTGGAAATGACATTAATCTGAGAATTCCATTCCGTGTAAAGTGCTTCAAGTTGTGTGAACTGCTCAATTTGTGTTTTGGAAAGTTCAGGAAAGTATTTTAGTATTAATTCGATACCCATATATAGTGCATAAGAATTGCAAATTTAAGGTTTTAATTTTGGTCTGTAGAGAAAGTTCTTATGTTAGATAGGTTTTTTTGAGAGTCTAACTTTTTGTACTTTTGAGGCATGACTACGCGTACAGAAGAAAATTATTTAAAGGCTCTCTATCATTTGACAGAGAAAAATCAACCCGCTAGTGTAAATGAACTCAGTAAAATTCTGGGTATCAAGATGCCTAGTGTAAACAGCATGATGAAGAAGTTCGAGAAAAAAAGCTGGGTTAGTTATGAGCCGTATAAACCTCTTTTGCTTACGAGTGAGGGTAAGATAGAGGCTGCACTTATTGTTAGAAAGCATCGTTTAACCGAAATGTTTCTCGTAGAAAAAATGGGATTTGGTTGGGAGCAAGTACATGAAATCGCAGAAGAAATCGAACACATTCAATCGAGTTTGTTTTTTGAGAAAATTGACGAGCTTTTGGATTACCCTAAAACCGATCCCCATGGATCTGCCATCCCCGACAAAAGCGGCTCCATTGAGCGCTTTAATTACAAAAGCCTTAACCAAGGTAAGAAAGGAGACGTCTTGGTCTTTTGCGCTTTAACGGAATCGACCAGTGAGTTTTTAAAATATTTGAACGCAAAAAACTTGGCCTTAGGTACAAAGCTTAGAATTGATTCCGTCGAAGAATTTGACGGAAGTATGAAGGTGAGCTATGGAGGTGAAACCCATGAGTTTAGCGAAAAGGTTACGCAGCGACTTCTGATGGAGAAAGCATAAGAAAGGATTACAAAATTGTTACTTGTTCGAATAAGCGTTGGTTCAAATTGATAACTACGATATGCCTTTCGTGAGGAGACAATTATCAAATAAAAAGCCGTCTCAAAATCGAGACGGCTTATCGCTTTTATGTTTTTAGCGCTTATTTTTGCTTCGCTTTTAAAGCGGCTTCTTTTGCTTTGAACTCTTGGAATTTTACCTCATTCTTCGTGCTTTGGTAAAGCCCTTTTAGAATGGTAACGGCATCGATATCCTCAGGCGCGGCTTTGTACCACTGCTCTGCGTAAGGAACCGCTTTGGCAAAACGATCTCTACGATCTTCCATTACTTTGTTCGCCTCGTTCATCTTTCCTGCTTTTCTTAAGTCATTGTACTGATCAATGTGTTTTTGATCGTTGTCAATGTCCATTGTCATGTACGTTAGGTTCTGAAAAGCCGGTGCATAACTCGGGTCAATTTCAACTGTTTTTTTGAAATAAGATTCCGACTCCGCTCTTTTGCTAGGGTCTTTGCTTGATAGAACCCCTAAGTTGTACCAACTGATTTTATCTTGTGGGTTTTTGGCCACTAGTTCTTTCAAACTTGCCATAAACTCATCCGTTCTACCCGCGCGGTAATAAGCAAGACCTTTTAATTCAGTTAGTTTGGTGTTTTTCGGGAATTTATCCATTCCTTTCTGAGAGTACGCAATCGCCTCGTCATATCTTTCTGCTTCAATCATTAGACCGACAGCCGATTCGTAAAGCTCCTGTTCAATGTTAGGACTCGTTTCGTTTTTATACTCGGTATAGTCCGCATTTTGAGTCTTTTTCATTAAATCCCATGTGGCCTTATCAAATTCCACTTGTTGCCCCGACTTGTCCTTTGCATAGTAACGAGTCTCAACTCCTGTGTAATTGGAATCTATAAGGGTTTTGTAGATTTCAATTCCTTTTGCTTTGTCTGAAGAACGAGCGTAGGTGATGGCAGAAAAATATAAATACTGTTTGTTATCTTGACCTGCCGCTTTTAAAAGGTTGTAAACTTCTAAAAACTTAGGACCTGCAACGTCGAAATTCTCCTTGTTGTTGGCTTCGAGTGCTGCTGTATTAGCCGCTTGAATTAAAGGGTTTACCTGGCCAATAATTTGTCCAGTCAATACCGGATTGTAAGCCTCTTCTTTCAAGTTTGAAATTCCAGAAGCGTCCGCTTTGGCTTTTCCAGAAATGTAAACTTTGGTTTTTCCTTCTTTCCCTGCGTAGATTTTGTTTTTCCCTAAATCCGTAATGTTCGCAAGTTGTGCTGCTCCTTCTACGGCTTTCCCTTCTTTAATAAGCACAAGACCTTTGGTGTAATAGTACTGTTCTTGAATGTTTGGTTCTAGGACATATACTTTCCCATTCATTAGAGCTTCGGCCTGAGCAATGTTTTGTTTTGCTTCTGCAGTATTACCTGCCTCAATCGCCTTAAATGCCGCAGAAACTTCTTTTTTCTGCGAGAATGCAAAGGTCATAGAAACCATTGCTACACTTAAAATTATTTTTTTCATTCCTATACTTTTTTAACGTTATTTACTTTATTCTTCGCTAGGATCAGAGGAATCGTCTGCTTCCCTTTTTTCTATCTCTTCATTTTCCTTCTTTTCCTGCTCTTCAATGCTGCGTAAGTAAGCTTCATCGCCTAGAGTCGTTACCGCATTGTCTCCACTTTGTGGCGCCCCACTGAATTCTACAAGATCGCTATGAACTGCGCCTGGAAGTGGTTGTGTAGATTCTTCTTCAGATTCTGCTATTTCATCGTCCATTTGCACTTTCGCAATGGCCGCGATTTCATCGTTTTTCTTGAGGTTTATTAATTTAACCCCCTGTGTATTTCTACCCATCACACGAAGTTCATCGACGCTCATACGAATGGCAACCCCTGATTTGTTGATAATCATAAGACCGTCTCCGTCCACAACGTTTTGAATGGCGATCAGGTTTCCGGTTTTTTCCGTGACATTCAGGGTGATTACCCCTTTTCCGCCTCGGTTCGTCACACGGTAGTCTTCCACCGCTGAACGTTTCCCATATCCTTTTTCAGAAACCACTAATACGCTTTCTTGCTGCACATCATTCACAACAATCATACCAATTACCTCATCGCTATCTTCTAAGGAGATTCCTCGAACTCCGATAGAGCCTCGGCCTACGGCGCGCGCTTTCTCCTCAGGGAATCGGATGCATTTTCCTTTTTGAGTCGCAATCATGATTTCAGAATCACCTTGAGTCAAACGGGCTCCTAAGAGAAGGTCGTTGTCTCTAATTTCAATGGCGTTAATTCCGTTGGTTCTTGGACGTGAGTAGGCTTTAAGCAAAGTCTTTTTCACCGTTCCGTTCTTCGTGATCATTACCACGTACATTTGATTTACGTAGTCTTCGTCTTTTAGATCGTCTGTTTTAATATAGGCGCGAACTTTGTCGTCGGGTTCTATATTAATAAGGTTTTGAATCGCTCTCCCCTTCGCAGTTCGAGATCCTTCAGGGATTTCGAAAACACGCAGCCAGTAACATTTTCCTTTCTCTGTGAAAAATAACATGTACTGGTGGTTTGTCGCGGAAACTATGTATTCTAAAAAGTCCGTATCTCTTGTGGTCGCGGCTTTGTTACCCACGCCTCCTCTGCTTTGAATTTTGTATTCCGAAAGGCTCGTACGCTTAATGTACCCTAAATTAGAAATGGTAACCACTACGGTGTCGTCTGGAATAAAGTCTTCGATCGACATATCCCCTCCGGCGTAATCAATCTCGGTTCTTCTTTCGTCTCCGTATTTTTCTTTGATTTCAAGCATTTCCGCTTTGATGATTTCAAATCGTCTAGGTTCGTTCGAAAGGATGTCTTCTAGGTCGTTAATTAAGGCCATGATTTCATCGTATTCCGCACGAATCTTGTCGAGTTCCATTCCGGTAAGTCGAGCGAGTCGTAGATCTAATATCGCTTGGGCTTGAATTTCAGAAAGTTCAAATTCACTAATCAGCCCTTCTTTCGCTTGGTTTGGCGTAGAGGAATGACGAATGATTGCAATGGCTTTGTCTAGAGAGTCTTGGGTTCCTATGACCTTCATGAAACCCTCTAAGATATGCGCTCTTTCTTGCGCTTTGCGAAGTTCAAACTCGGTACGTCGTACAATCACCACGTGACGGTGATCCACGAAATGCACGATCATGTCCTTTAAGTTCAATTGCTCTGGTCTTCCGTGAACAAGGGCAATGTTATTGATACTAAAAGAAGTCTGAAGTGCCGTGTATTTGTAAAGTAGATTCAAAACGACATTCGGAATGGCGTCATTTTTAAGTTCGTAAACAATTCGCATCCCGCGTCTGTCCGATTCGTCCCGAATTTCGTAGATCCCGGGTACTTTTTCGTCTTTCACAAGTTCTGCGGTACGAGAAATCATTTCCGCTTTGTTTACTTGGTAAGGAATCTCGGTCACCACAATGGCGTTGCGATTTCCAATTTCTTCGAAGTTTACTTTTGCGCGAGTGACCACGCGACCTCTTCCTGTATGGAATGCGGCGCGCACGCCTTCGTATCCATAGATAATCCCACCTGTAGGGAAATCGGGCGCTACGACATGCTGCATGAGCTCGTCAATGGTAATCTCGTTGTTATCTATATAAGCACAAATTCCATCTACTGCCTCCGAAAGGTTATGGGGTGCCATGTTGGTAGCCATTCCGACCGCAATCCCTGAGGTTCCATTGACCAGTAGATTGGGTATACGCGTAGGCATTACCGTAGGCTCGGTCATGGAATCATCAAAGTTGTTTTGGAAGTCCACTGTGTCCTTGTCTAAGTCGGCTAAGATTTCATCCGAAATTTTCTTTAATCTAGCCTCTGTGTATCGCATGGCTGCGGGCGGGTCTCCGTCCATGGAACCAAAGTTCCCTTGTCCATCCACTTGGGTGTAGCGTAAACTCCATGGCTGCGCCATACGTACCATTGCGTCGTACACGGAACTATCCCCGTGTGGGTGATACTTACCCAGTACGTCCCCTACGATTCTCGCAGATTTCAGGTGCTTTCTATTTGAAAACACGTTAAGTCCATACATCCCGTATAATACCCTTCTATGGACGGGCTTAAGACCGTCTCTCACGTCCGGTAATGCTCTGGATACAATCACCGACATCGAGTAATCGATGTACGAGGATTTCATTTCATCCACAATGTTAATTGGAATTAACCTTTCTCCTTCTGTATTCATATAAAATCTAAAATGTTTTTCAAGGCCAAGGCCTGTGATTTCTATTTTTTACGTTCAAAATATAATAACGTGCTAATTTAAGAAAAAATTCCCGATTTTTGCCCTCAAAATTATCCACATTTCTTATAAAAATAGACAAAAATGACGGTACTGAGCATAACTTTTCACACGATTGCCTCTTCGCTCGAGTCGTGGGATTCTTATTTACAAAATGAGCTACATCAAATGGTTGAAAATCTGTATGATGTGGAGAAGTATATTATCTCCTCTGTGGAAACCGAACGCGTAACGGAGGGGCAAAACACGAATTTGCTCTTAGTCTTTGAAACCCAAGAGATTCGCTCTAGTTTTATGGAAAATGAACTTGTCAATTTGGTGGAACACGTCGAAAAGCGATTTCAGGACGAAGTCATGGTGTTTGTGACCGCGTTAAATCCTTCTAAAAGTCGTTTTTGATCTAGAGTCCTTCGAGAAAGGCCATCGTGTCCACGTGGTCTGCGTATTGCGCTAGGGTTGGATTTTGAGCCTCTCCGGGTTTAATTCTGTCTTCAATTTGCTCTAGGTTAGAAACCACGCACTGCGTTTCGAGCTTGTGGGTTTCAAGGAAGCTTTGCGCCTCTTCCCACGATTTATAGGTTGAAAAATGAAGTACGGACAAAGGGCTGAAAAGCTCAGGGCTTTCTCTTAGCATGACAAAGTTGTTGTCCCAAAAAAGATCTTGGTTCAGAAGGTAAATGGCTTTGTTGTAATCGTAGTTGTTCGCGTAGCCATTGTGGTTGATAATCTCTGAGTAAGGCAAAAGGTTCTCAAAGATTCGTTCGAGCTTAAAACCTTCGGGAAGTAATAAATAGGTTACGTTTCGACAGCCTAACCCAAAGTAACTAAAGACGTCCTTTCCTAGAGCTTGCAAATCCTCATCACTGTCGTTCTCACTCACCACCGCTAAGGAGGTTCGGTTCTTTCGAATAATGCTTGGGTACTCCTTAAAGTAATACTCGAGATAACGAGCCGTATTGTTGCTTCCTGTAGCGATGACTGCGTCAAAATTTTCTAGTTTCTCAGTCAATTCATAACTCACATTTCCTTGAGAAAACTCATTCCATTTTGTAAGCAGAAAAGGAAGTAATCGCTTGTCCTTAGACGAGAGCTTAAGGACAGGAAAATGACCGCTTAAAAGTACGCAGATCACATCGTGAAATCCAACCAGTGGAATGTTCCCGGCAAGGATTAGCCCTACTCTACGCGGGGTACTGGCTCGTTTGTAGGAAGAAAGCCACTCTTTGATTGCAGGTTCATTTAAAACACTTGCCCACTGGGAAAGGCTCTGTGTGAGCGATTCTTTCGTAAACCACGAATTTTCAGCCGTGGTTCTAGATAGCACCTCTTCAAGTGCGGTTTGTTCAGGGGAAAGATTCTCTCTTGTATCGAGATAATTCTGTATAAACTCCCCTAATTTCGCAAGGCCTTGTATTTGTAAATCTAATGCCATTAAAAATGTTTCTCGTCGTTGGATAAGACTCTAAAAAGGGGCTCAAGGCCCTCTTTTTTAGCAAAGACAAAGATACGCAATCACGGGCGAAAAGACAAATGGGTCGCACCACCTTACGCCAGGAGCTAGCTTGCTCAGAGTTAGGGCCAAAACCTGATCTATTTTAGGTTTAGAATCTCGCTAAAATTCGTCTTGAGCCGAGATTTCTTTGTATATTTGTGCAACTTTATATAAAAATTAACAACAGCAATGGCGATTAGAATAACGGATGAATGTATAAATTGCGGCGCTTGCGAACCCGAATGTCCAAACAATGCAATCTATGAAGGTGCAGTGGATTGGAGAGCCTCCGAGGGGACTTCCCTCAAAGGAAAGGTAACCCTTAAATCCGGGTTAACCGTGGATGCGGATGCTCCGCAAGAGCCCGTAAGTGATGATGTATACTTTATTGTCACGGACAAATGTACAGAATGCATGGGATTCCATGAAGAACCACAGTGTGCTGCCGTATGTCCGGTAGACTGCTGTATACCGGATGAAGACCACGTAGAGTCGGAGGAAAGCTTACTAGCGAAGAAGGCTTTCTTGCACAACGAATAATTAGTAAGGCCTCAAAGTATTGAGGCTTTTTTTTCAAACCTTGTTGTCGCTCGTCTAGAAAAGATAGAAAAGATTTGGCAGAAGGTTTTTCTGTTTCACCCTTTGTCGCCTCGGCGGCAAATCAAGACCCAATTACTCATGAATAAAAAACACAATTTTAGCGCAGGACCTAGTATTTTACCTCAAGAAGTCTTTCAAATGGCCTCGGAGGCGGTGCTTGATTTCAATGGAATTGGCCTGTCGCTTCTAGAGATTTCTCATCGTAGTAAAGAATTTGTCCCTGTCATGGAAGAAGCGCGCACAATCGTAAAAAGACTTATGAATCTTGACGATCAGTATGAAGTGCTTTATCTGGGAGGCGGAGCTTCGCTTCAATTTCTGATGAGTGCAATCAACTTAATGAAAGCGCAAAACGGGAAAGCTGCGTATTTGGATACGGGCACGTGGGCGGCGAATGCCATCAAAGAAGCGAAGAAATTTGGAGAAGTGGATGTGGTAGGTTCCTCAAAGGATAAGAATTACAATTACATTCCAAAAGGATACTCTGTAGGATCTCAGTACGATTTCTTTCATTGTACCTCGAACAATACCATTTATGGGACTCAAATGAAGGAGTTTCCCACCGTGGATACTCTTAGTGTCTGCGACATGAGTAGTGATATTTTTTCTCGTGAAATCGATTTTTCAAAATTTGATTTAATTTATGCGGGAGCTCAAAAGAATATGGGTCCTGCAGGAGCGACTCTTGTGGTTGTAAAAAAATCGATCTTAGGACACACAGGTAGAGACCTACCCTCCTATTTAGATTATAGTTTGCACATTCAAAAAGAATCCATGTTTAACACACCACCCGTGTTTAATGTTTATACAAGTTTACTTACACTTCAGTATTTGGAACAGCACGGCGGAATTTCGGCGGCAGAAGAACGAAATAAACAAAAAGCGGAACTTCTTTACAATGAAATTGACCGGAACCCTCATTTCAAGGGTTATGCGGAGCTCGAAGATCGTTCTTTAATGAACGTAAGTTTTGTATTGACGGACGAGAGTCTGAAAGAGAACTTTGATAAGGCTTGGGCTAGCGCAGGTATTTCAGGATTAAATGGCCATCGCAGTGTGGGTGGATACAGAGCAAGTCTATACAATGCCCTTCCCCTTGAAAGCGTGAAGGTGTTGGTTGAGGTAATGAAATCAATTTAAAAAACTATATTCATGAAAATCTTAGCGAATGACGGAATTTCCAAAAGCGGGCTTGAGCGATTTAGGCAGGCTGGTTTGGAGGTGATTGAGCACCGCGTAGCGCAGGAGCAACTGCCCGATTTTATTAACGAAAATGGAATTGAAATTCTTCTCGTTCGTAGCGCGACTCAGGTCACAAGAGAATTAATTGATCAATGTCCCTCCCTAAAAATCATTGGACGTGGGGGA
Source organism: Chryseobacterium sp. A301 (assembly GCF_054489425.1). NCBI lineage: Bacteria > Pseudomonadati > Bacteroidota > Flavobacteriia > Flavobacteriales > Weeksellaceae > Chryseobacterium > Chryseobacterium sp. A301. The sequence continues at coordinate 13,108 of NZ_JBTMWY010000003.1, read as the reverse complement.
ATTGGTATGGACAATATTGATCTTGAATACGCGAGTGAGCTCGGAATTCAAGTCGTAAATACCCCAATCAGTTCCGCTCGATCTGTAGCGGAGCTTGTCTTTGCGCACTTTTTTACCTTGGCTCGCTTTCTTCATGAATCCAATCGACTGATGCCTTTAGAAGGAGAAAGTCAGTTCAATGCGCTCAAGAAGTCATTTGCAACGGCCGTGGAACTTCAAGGCAAAACTCTGGGAGTTATTGGTTTTGGTGCTGTGGGACAGGAAGTCGTCAAAATGGGACTCTCTCTCGGTATGAAAGTGAAGGTTTGTACCCGTACAGCAAGAAAGGAGACCGTAGAGATCGAATTTTTTGATTCGCAACGCGTTTCTTTTGAATTGCAAACCACGCAGGACCTTCCCGAATTTTTGAAAGACCTTGATTTTTTAAGTGTGAACACACCTAAATCCAAAACGTATCTTCTGGATACGCCCGAGTTCGAAAGAATGAAGCGAGGAATTCGAATTGTAAACACCGCTAGAGGGGGCGTAATTAACGAAGTAAGTTTGCTCGATGCAATTGAAGAGGGAATCGTCACAGGAGCTGCTCTCGACGTATTTGAAAGCGAACCCCATCCTGAGCTACCTCTTTTAATGAACCCAAGTCTCTCTCTTTCTCCTCATTTGGGGGGAAGTACCCTTGATGCGCAAGAGAAAATTGGGCGTGAACTCGCAGAGCGCATCCTAAGTTTAATCCAATAATAACGACAGATAGAACGATATGCCAGTATTTAGACCGTTTAAAGGGGTAAGACCCGTCGAAGATTACGTAGACAAATTTCCAACGCATCCACTTGATAATTTTTCAATGGAAGAAATCAGTGCAAAAGCGCAGGAAGATTCTTCTTACATTCAGATGATTAAGCCGGCTCTTCTTTCTAAGTCGAAAGACATTGATCGAAACCTAAGAAAAATCAGAACCAATTACGAGCACTTGCTCCAGGATCGAAAACTTTTGCAAGATCCTTCTGCCTATTATTTATACGAACAGATTCACCCTGATAAGGTGGTTTATAGAGGACTTTTAGGACTTACTTCTGTGGAGGACTTTTGGAGTGGTAAAATAAAACGCCACGAAAGTACAATCCCTCAAAAAAAAGAAAGACTTGCGCATTACTTAGAAAAAGTAAACGTGCAGGCAGAACCGGTGTTACTCACCTATCCTGCAAATTCCAAAGTGGAGCTTTTAATGAACCACGAGGAGAAGAATGTTCCGATTTTAAACTACGATGACGAACAGGGGATTAAGCATAAGATTTGGAGAATTGACAACCGTCTTAAAATGCTTCAGTTTAAAGAGGTTTTGGAAAGTATCGATTCGTTTTACATTGCAGATGGACACCACCGAATTGGTTCGGCCGCGCTCAATGCAAAGCATATGCGCGCAAGAAACAAGCGTCAAACTGGAAACGAGGCGTACAATTTTGTATTCAGCTACATCGTCTCGAATCAATCCATCAAGATTCACGATTACAACCGCGTGGTGAGAGATTTAAACGGAATGAAACCCGCCGCTTTTTTAAAGTCTCTTGAAAAAACCTTTAATATCCACGAAAAAGGAGACACGCCGTACTTCCCTTCTCAGAAATACCACATCTCAATGTACCTCGAAGGAAAGTTCTACTCCCTTCACGTAAAGCACGAACTTCGTTCTCAAGATATTAATGTGAACTACGTAGACCACCACATGGTGGATGAGCTAATTTTCAACGATTTGTTAGGAATTGAGGATACGGATTCTTCCGATCGAATTGCCTACGTGAAAGGAACCTCTAGTATTGAGGGGATCAACCGCATAAAAGAAATCGTAGACACAACCAAATTCACAGTAGGTTTTGGAATTTATCCGGTAAGTTTTAATGAAATGATTAAAATTTCAGACCATAAAATCAGCATGCCTCCTAAGTGCACATACATTCAACCTAAGTTAGTGACCGCCCTGGTAATGTACGACATGAAGTAAAATTCCAATAAATGAGGAGCCCATTGGGTTTGTCCTCTGTAAATATTTTTCTAAATTCGTTCTTCCAAATAAAAGAACTATGAAGAAAATCTTTCTCATTCCACTCCTTTGGGGTGGAATTTTGCATTCTCAGAATGCAGACTCCATCCAATTCAAACGGATTTCTGATGAAATCCTTCTCCACGGCAAGGCCTACGACGACCTTCATGAACTAACCAAATCCATTGGCCACAGGCTTAGTGGGTCTGAGGCTTATGAAAAGTCGGTTCATTGGGCAGAGGCTAAATTGAAAGCAGCCGGTGCGGACAAAGTGTATCTTCAACCCGTGATGGTACCTGTATGGGAACGGGGTGAGGAATCGCTTCAAATCCAAATCGGAAATGAGCCCTACAAAGAAATTAAGATGCTTTCCATTGGGAACTCAGAGGGAACCGATGGCAAGGATGTTGTGGCCGAGATTATCGCGGTGCAAAGTTTAGACGAATTCAAAGCGCTGGATAAAAATAAGGTGAAGGACAAGATTGTCTTTTTTAATTTCACTTGGAGACACGACCATATCCAACCCTTTCAGGCGTATGGCGAGGCAGGAATCTACCGCCGCTCCACCGCAAGCGAGGCAGCACGGAAAGGAGCCAAGGCGGTAATTATCCGATCCCTTTCGTCCGCTTTTGATGCCGTGCCTCATACCGGATCGCTTCGCTACGATTCCGATGCGAAAAAAATCCCAGGAGTGGCCATTGGGAATACAACGGCTGATGAGCTTGCCGCAACCTTGAAGACTCAAAAAGTGGTGGCCAAACTGAATTCCAATTGCACGATGAAAGAAGACAAAAGTTCCTTTACCGTGATTGGAGAACTTGTCGGAAATAAGGACAAGTCTGTGATTGTGGTGGCAGGACACCTGGATTCTTGGGATGTGGGCGAAGGAGCACACGACGATGGATCGGGAGTGGTCCAAAGTATTGAGGCACTAAGAACCTTTAAGAAACTAGGAATTAAGCCTAACCATACGATTCGGGTGGTTTTGTATGCAAACGAAGAGAACGGAGTTCGCGGTGGATATAAATACCTAGAAGAAGTGAAGAAATCAAAAGAGCCTCATTTGTTTGCCATTGAAAGCGATTCAGGAGGATTCTCCCCTCGTGGAATTGCATTAGATATGAAAGCAGAACAAAAAGCACTAATTAAATCTTGGGCTCCCCTATTTTTGCCCTACGGAGTGTATGATTTTGAAAAGGAGCATAGTGGCGTAGACATAGGTCCATTAAAAGAAGTAGGCGTGGCATTGGCCGGACTTTCTCCAGATCCGCAGCGCTATTTTGATCTGCACCATACAGAGAAGGATGTCTTTGAAAATGTAAACCGAAGAGAGCTTCTGATAGGAGCCACGGTCATGACCCAACTCCTTTACATGGTAGACCAAAATTGGTAAACCTTTTAGGAAGTTCCCTCTTTATTATACCCTAAAAAAAAGCAATTTCGTGAATTCACGAAATTGCTTTTTTAATTGAGTAAGGAGCGGGAAATTATTTTGCCTCAATAAGTTGCACGTCAAATAACAACCATGCATTGGCAGGAATAACGCCTCCAGCGCCACGCGCTCCATAGCCTAATGTAGGGGGAATTAGGAAGGTCGCTTCCTCTCCTTCATTAAGAAGAAGGATTCCTTCGTCCCAACCTTGGATCACCATTCCGGTTCCCACTGGGAATTCAATAGGTTCTCCTCTTTTGAAAGAGTTGTCAAATTCAGTCCCGTCCAGAAGTTTTCCAGCATAATGAACAGAAACGGTGTTCCCTTTTTCTGCTTTTTTGCCTTCTGCCTTTTTCGTGATTTTGTAGTAAAGACCCGAATCCGTCTTTTGCATTCCTTCCTTTAAAGCTTCGAATTCTTTCTCCGCTTCTGCTTTTCTTTTTTCTTCGAATGCTTTGTTGTTTTCTGCAATTTTTGCTTTGCCATTTTCAAACACCTCCGCTGCATCAAATTTTTCGTAAGGTTCGCCTTTTCCGAAAATTGACACTTTTTCTAAAACGATGTCAGTTTTAGGTCTGTCGGAATGTCCTTTCTCTACTTCAGAAATTTCATCGATTACATTTTCCCCTTCTACTACTTTTCCAAAGATGGTGTGTTTTCCATCTAACCAAGGAGTTGCCACTTGCGTAATGAAGAATTGAGATCCATTGCTGTTAGGACCTGAGTTCGCCATAGAAAGGATTCCTTTCCCTGTATGTTGTAGGTCGTTCTTTTCGTCGTCAAATTTATACCCAGGATCTCCCATTCCAGTTCCTTGAGGATCTCCCCCTTGGATCATGAAGTTTTCAATCACACGGTGAAAGATGGTTCCATCGTAAAATGGAGTTCCTTTTGGTTTGTTGCTCTGAATTTTCCCTTGCGCTAAGCCCACGAAATTGGCTACCGTTACCGGCGACTTGTCCGCTTCTAATTTCACGAGCATGGCTCCTTTTGAAGTTTGTAAGTTTGCGTAAAGTCCATTGTCTAGACCTTCGTAAAGTTCTTTGTCTACGTTCATTTTTTTATATATTGGTGTACAATTTATTAGCACGATACCGGCTAATGCGAATAGGATTTTATTAATTTTCATTCTAAATTTTCTTATGCCGTGGCGAGAAAGTTTTCCGTTTTCTTTAGGCTAAAGAAAACGTTTTGCGAAATTAATGAATTTTCATGACTATCAGAAACAAAATAACCGAGAATAATCCCGGCTAGTTTTGTCCAAAAATAGGTCTTAGATTTTATCTGCAATTCCTTCTTCCACAAGAACTCTCCATCCGAAAGGATCCTCCTTTTGGTTGGATTGGATAGAAACCAAATCGTCTTGAAGGGTAAGAGCGAAGCTGTCTTCTTTGCTTAGGATGGGAAGCTCAAGTTTCTCCTCTCCGTACCCAATCGCTTTGAAAGCAGAGGTAACCACAGCGGTTCCTACTCCCCAAACTTCTTTTAATGTACCCTCTTTATGAGCATTAATCACGTCTTTCACTTTTACATCTCCAATCACTACTTCTAAATTTCTTTTTTTCGCAAGTTGGATAAAGCTATCACGCGTCACTCCGTCTAGAATTTTCTCAGACGTAGAAGGAGTATAGATCGTATCGCCGATGCGAACAAAAACGTTCATAGTACCACTCTCTTCAAAGTTTTCATGCGTGGTGTCGTCGGTCCAAATGATTTGTTCATACCCTTCCTTATTCGCTAGTTGGGTTGGGTAGAAAGAAGCGGCGTAGTTTCCCGCGGCTTTTGCAAATCCAACTCCTCCGCTGGCAGATCTAGAGTAATAATCGGAAATTTTAACAGATACGGGCTCCGAGTAATAGCTCTTCGCAGGAGAAGCTACAATGGCAAACATGTATTTGTTTGAAACTCTTGCTTTTAATCCCTCTTCGGTAGCAAAAATCAAGGGACGAATGTAGAGGGATTTCCCTTCTCCGTACGGAACCCAAGCGCGGTCAATGTCAATTAAGGCTTTTAATCCTCCCATGAACACCTCTTCTGGTACTTCCGGCATCGCAAGACGACTAGCGGATTTGTTTATTCTAGTGAAATTCTTTTCCGGTCTAAATAAAAACACCTGTCCGTCTTTGTCTTTGTAGGCTTTCATTCCTTCAAAACAGGCCTGTCCATAGTTGAACGTCATGTTGGCTGGAGAAAAAGAAAGAGGACCGTAAGGCACTAATTTAGGCTCTCCCCATTTTCCATTCTCGTACTCACATAGAACCATGTGGTCGATAAAGTGATCTCCAAACGAATAGTTTTCGGTATCAAAGGAGTCTATTTTTGAATTGGTGGTTTTTTGAATTATCATTTTATTAAAAATATTTTTATATTTTACGATAGAATTTAATTGATAAATATAAATATTAATTTTAAATTTGACAAATATTGTTATGGAAAGAGAAGTAAAGTTCACCGAAGATGGAAGTAAAACTTTGTTTATCAAGGAATTAAATGAAGGTTATCACTCCGGGCACGGCGCCTTGCAGGAGGCTAAATACGTATTTATAGAAAATGGGTTCAAACTCGTACAACGTTGTGAAATTAATATTTTAGAACTCGGATTCGGGACAGGTTTAAATGTTTTGGTTACGATTGATGAATTTTTAAAAACGGGTCAAAATCAGGTCGTAAATTATTTTAGTCTTGAAAAATTCCCCGTTTTGCCTGAAGAGCTCGTAGCGCTAGAGTACCCCAGTCTTTTTGAAAACAAGCTTCTTGCAGGCTATTTTGATAGGCTGCACAAAGCGCCCTGGGGTGAGGCAGTGGAAGTTTGTGAGAACTTTTTTGTCACGAAAATCGAAGCTGATTTTTTTGACTTAAAGTCTTTGTCCATGCCGCCTATAGACCTGGTTTACTTTGATTGTTTTGGCGCGCGGGTCCAGCCTGAACTCTGGGAGATGGATCTAATTTCCCTGGTCGCTAACAAAATGAATGCCGGTGGACTCTTTACCACCTACAGCTCCAAAGGCAGTTTGAGACGTGCCCTACTCGATTTATCCTTTGAAGTAGAAAAGAAACCTGGGCCTCCGGGCAAAAGAGAAATGATTAATGCGCGTAAACTTTAATTGAGTAGAGGTATGACAAATCAATTTAACATTCGCATTTACGGACTTTGCCTAAAAGATGGTCATCTTTTGGCGCTTCATGAAATGTATGCGGGAGAAAAGTTACTAAAATTGCCAGGAGGCGGTCTTGAGTTCAAAGAAGGGAGTATCGAGTGTCTTGAAAGAGAATTTCTCGAAGAACTGAATTTAAAGATTGATCGCATAGAGCATTTCTACACCCAAGAAGAATTTGTGGTTTCTCGATTTCGCAAGAATGAGCAGCTCTTTACAGTCTATTATACCTGTGAACTTACGAACGAATCCGATCTATTAATTAAGGAGCCTTCCATCGAAAAAGTAGAATGGATTTCCTTACGAGAAGAAAATCCATTCCTATTGCCTGTAGACCAAAAGGTCTTTGCCCTACTTACTCAAAAATTCTTATAGAACCTCGTTTAAAACTTGCGCTAAATGAAGACCTCCTTCATAAAGTTGCTTTTCAAGAAGCGAATTAAAACGATAGAGGTACCCATAGGAGTAATTTTCATCTGGCTTGGTGTATGCATAAATCGAATTGGCCGCTTGGTGCGACTGATAGAGCCAGTCCTCTAGACTTCCTTTCATAAGCTTCTTTTTCTCTCTTCGTGTTTTTACATCCAAGATTTCTGCATATTCTGTATAGCTGTATTGATTGGCATCAATGAGTTTGCTATCCCAAAGGGAGTGCAAATTGGTGTTCTGACCAAAGTATTTAATGCGAACTTTGTTGCCTCCAAGATCCTCTGCGCGGCCTGCATGCATGGGTTGAGCTAAGTCCCCCACCATGTGAATTAAAAAACGAAGTTCAATTTCTTTCTGCTCCTTGGAAAGGTTGCCGTTTTTTAATCGATTTGCGATTGCTTTGATTTCTGTATACAATGTAGGAGCCTCTTGCGCCTCAAGGGTGCGAATGAAATCCGCTTTAGAACTTTGAGGACTCACATTGACGTAATGCCAAGTCTCGGTGTGCTTCCAATGTCCGGTGGTATCTGACTTAATGAAATCAGGCCAGTTGGCCCAGTAGGCAAGTTTTTGTTTGCCCAGGATTTTTTTGAGTTTATGCTTAGTGGAAGCTTTTAAATTGTTCTGGGCCACTTCTGCAACTATGCGGTGCCCGGTGGTGCCCCATGCAAAAACGCTTGCATATTGACACATAAAGACTGCAACTAGAAGTCTTAGGGTGATTTTGTAGGTCATTCTCTTTTTATTTTAAAGTTTTCAGGGAAAAGCCGTATCGGTTTAGTACTAAGCTTTTATAGAGATAATCAAAGAAGTCAGGTAATGATTTAGTAACGGTGCTTATTGCTTTGTTTTTCAACGTGTTTCCGTTAGCTCATAACAAATATACAAAAAAATGAAAGGATAGGTTTTAGATTTCCTATCCTTATCTTTTTATAATTCTTAGATATTTCTGATTTTTGTAAAATGTTTAATTAACTGAGAGAATCGAAACATCAATTTCCTGATATCCCGTTTACAAAAGTCTCAACAAAATCTAAGATTTTATTTAAGATTCGATCACCGATTTCTTTAGATTTCAATACACTGGGTCTTCCTTCTTCTCTAAGGGCTAAAATTTCTTTTCGCAAAGGTTCACGTTCAGTAAAAAGATAGTTTTCGATCAATCTTTCTGTTTTTTCTTCAGACAGATTTTCAGTTTTAACTAATTCTTGGAGTGCCTTTTCTTGCTCTATATTCCAGAATTTTTCAAATTCTTCGGGAATAGTATCTGTATCTTCAATATTTGGTAGGCTCTCTTGAATAAATTTATCAATCAATTCTCTTTTACTTCTTAATGAAACTTCCGTATTCAATAAGTTGGCAATTTCTTTTTCAATACTTTCTTTGTCTTTCGCACTGTGTTTTGACTTGAATTTAATCAACAACTGAATAATATATGTAACATTGATAGTATCACGTCTTATCAATTCTAATTCAAAATCTATATCATTCAAAATAGATGTCTTTTCGGGTGAAGGATCAGACCCAAGTCTATCTTTTAAATCTAAATATTTACTAGTATAATCTGCAAAAAGCTGTTCTTCAATATCTAAATCATCCCATGTGAACTCCGAATAATGGCTCATCTTCTTATGCAAACGTATCAAAGCACGAAAAGCTATGATAAACTGTAATTTATCTTCTTCGGTATATAAACTGTCAACAGCGTCCACCCTTGGAACGATTTCTAATAACTTTTGAGTTGTCTCATTGAATCTTTCAACATAGGTTTCATAAGGTTCAACAATAATTTCATCAATAGCCTCCTTGTTGCTAAACAAAGCAATAGCTTCATCTGTTTTATCTTTGAGGTTTCTAAAGCATACAATATTTCCCTGTGTTTTATTCTTATCTAAAATACGATTTGTACGGCTAAAAGCTTGTATAAGCCCGTGGTATTGAAGATTCTTATCAACGTATAAGGTGTTTAGATACTTACTATCAAATCCTGTCAAAAACATATTAGCAACCAATAGAATATCCGTTTCATTCTGCTTGGATTTTTTCGCTACTGCATTGTAATAATTGTAAAAACTTTCGGTGTCTTTAATATTTTGTTTCTCCCCAAATAAATCATTGAAGTCTTGTACATAATTTTCCAATAACTCTCTACGATGAGGCTTATATCCGTATGCTACTTGAGGTTCAGCAGCCATATTGAGTTGAGAAACAATTGATTCTTCCATTTCCTCCTCGTTTTGTGCAAAACTGAAGATTGTTGCTATTTTAAGATTATGCTCTCCATTTAATTTTTTACGTTTAAAAATTTCATAGTATTGAATAACTGCATCAATATCCTGTACGCACATCATTGCACAAAACTTCTTGGATTGTGTTTTTTGATTATGGTATTGTATAATGTAATCCACGATCGCTTCTTTTCGTTCAGGAGCTTCAAATACTTCGGTTTCGTTGATTTGTTCTATTTTCAAATCAATGATATGTTCTTTTTTCTTGAACGTTTGAATGTACTCTATTGAAAATTTCAATACATTTTCATCTCTTATCGCATCGGTTATCACATATTTATGCAAGCATTTGCCAAACAAACTTGCCGTGGTTTTTTCTCCATTTGCATTCTCAGCTAAAATTGGAGTACCTGTAAAGCCAAATAATTGAATATTAGAGAAATAATTTATAATATTTTTATGCGTATCTCCAAACTGAGAACGGTGACATTCATCAAAAATAAAGACCATTCGTTCGTTTTGAATGGATTTCATTTTAACTAAATTCCTGCCCGAAATAGCATTGTTCAGCTTTTGAATGGTCGTAACAATAATGCTAACATTCGGGTCATTGAATTTCCGAATTAAATCGTCTGTATTGGTTGCAGAACTGACAGAACCTTTGCTAAATTTGTCGTATTCCTGATTGGTTTGGTAATCCAGATCCTTTCGGTCAACTACAAATACTACCTTTTTGATTGCCGGAATTTTAGATAAAATCTGACTTGCTTTAAAGCTTGTCAACGTTTTACCACTTCCAGTGGTATGCCAGATATATCCGTTTTTTTCAATGTTGTAACCGTTCAAAATTTCATTTTCCGTTACCTTTTTGATAATGCTTTCTACTGCATAGTACTGATACGGACGAAGCACCATTAGGCGTTTGTCTGTTTCGTTCAGTACGATATATTTGCATATCATTTTACTGATGTGGCAGGGTTCTAAAAAAGCATCTGTGAAACCATTCAGAATATTGTTGAGCGGATTATTTTGTTCGTCTGTCCAATGGAAAGTTTGAAGATATTCCTGTTTATGTGTTCCAAAATTGCTGAAATATTTGGTATTGACACCATTACTAATAATGAATAACTGTACAAAATGGAACAAACCTTTTCCCGCACCAAAACTATGTTTTTGATAACGGTTAATTTGGTTGAAGGCTTCCTTCATTTCCAAACCTCTTCGCTTTAGCTCTATTTGTATAAGTGGTAGCCCATTAATCAACAAAGTAACATCGTAGCGATTTTGATATTTTCCTTCCTGTGTTATCTGATTAGTTACCTGATATTGATTCTGACACCAATGTTCTACATTAAGAAATTCAAAATATAGATTATCTCCATTATCTCGGATGATATGATGTTTCTGTTCCCGTAATATTTTAGCCTTCTCAAATACGGAACCTTTATTGATAATGTTTAATACCTTTTCAAATTCACTATCGCTGAATTGTATATGGTTGTGTTTTTCTAATTGAGTTTTGAGGTTTGCTAACAAAGATTTTTCATCAGTGATGGTAATATATTTATAACCCAATTTTTGTAATTGGATAACGAGTTGTTCTTCTAAAATTTGTTCAGACTGCTTGCTCAAAATAATATCAGGTATAATGTAGTTAATAGAAATGCTTGTTATCCTTCGTTAGTAGGTAGGGATGTATTTTTCATTACAGTAGGTTTCAACTTCCGTATCGTTATTAAAATAACTGTCACAGAATTCATCAAGTTCTTTTTCAGCTCCTGAAATATATTTTTCACTTGCAGTCATCAGTTTTTCAGTTTGTTCGATAAATTTTTCAAACTCTTTGTTCATTTTACAGAGTTTGTCAATAGTTTTAAAATCCAAATCTCTAAAGACAGCTGGAAATAATATCTTGCTTCGATATGGATTGCCGTTAAGCTCGATAATTCCAATTCCAAAAGATTGATTAAGTCTAGCCATTTCTTCATTCAAACTATCACTAAATTCAAATGCCACTAAATAGCTATAGTTTGCCCAACTAGAATTTGAAACTGCCTGAAAAAAAGCTTTTTTCAACTCACTGTCACTATTGATTTCTCTTTTTAATTCATAAGAACTCAATTTGAACGTGTCCACACGATTAATTGATTTTAAAAAATTCTGACTGGCTCTAGTCTGTAAATGCAAAAATTTGATTCCAACCATATCAGGATGTGTCCAGATTTGATTATTATCTTTACCATTAGACTGTTCGTGAAAAATTGTCTTAGAATAAGTATCTGTATTTTTTAGATAACTACTCAGGAGCTTGTGTAAATCTCGTTCTTCGTAAACTTTGGGCTTTTTAATTTTGACAACTGGATTTTTTTGCATTTCAATATCGCCACTCAAAATATCAATACCAATATTTTGCTCGTTTTTTGTCAGGTAATAGGAATATGTCCCATTTGTTTGCTTAAGACGCTTTACCCTTGTATCGCCATTACGAATATAATCTCCTAACTGAGCTGAAACGGTAGAAGCTGGTGTTTTACCTGCAAATTCATAATATTTATTTTCAAGAATGTGATTGCAGATTTCAATTGAATTTGCTAGTGTGTTAAAATCCTCTAAACTTTTTAAAATAGCCTCTTTTATGGTCATTATCTATACGATGTGATTATATGGCTAAAATAATAAAAATAAGCCCAAATAAATTTACTTTTTAGAATTGCATAAATTATTTGGGCTTGAAAACTTAAAAGTTATAAATCATAACTACCTCAACGCTTTAAACATTTGTTCAATTGCTTTCTTCTTTTGCTCCATATTGGGATGAACATATAAGTTTAAGGTTGTACTTATATTAGAGTGTCCTAATAATACACTTACCGTTTTGTAATCACAATTACTTTCAATACATCTGGTAGCGAAACTATGTCTTAACCCGTGAAATTTAAGATCTGGCATTTTCAACTCTTTCATTAGATTTTTGTAATAGCTACGATAAGTTCTGGGTTCTGTCGGTTTGGCATCATTTGTTAAAACAAAGAATGAAGGATTTACTATTTTTTTAAACGGTTTCAATATCTTCAGCAAATCTTTGCTAATTGGGATCTCACGGATAGAATTCTTAGTTTTAGGAGTGTCAAGAATCAGTTCCGTTTTTCTAGTTCCTTCATCTATCACATATATACGTTGAATCGTCTGATTAACACTAATAACTCCATTATCTGTATCAACATCTTCCCAGGTTAATGCACATACTTCCCCAATACGTATACCAGCACTCAAACAAATATAAACTCCTAAATTGCGGAATGTAAAATGCTCCTGAATATAATTCATAATTTTTTTCTGATCATTTCTGGTAAGAACTTCGATATTATGCTTTTCTCTTTCAGTTGGGAACTGAATATCAAAAGGGGTATAATCCAACCATTTATTTTTCGCACCAAATTTTAGAATCATTTTCAGGACAATTAAAATATCCTTAATGGTTTTATGACTTAAACCAGTTTCCAGTTTTTGGAATACAAAGCTTTGTACATCGGCTTCTTCAATTGCACATTTGTCACCAAAAACAGGTAGTAGATGGTTTTCAATTAAGAGCGTATAAGCCGAGAAACTCGATTTTTTTACGTACTGCTTTTTGTCTATTTTCCACAGACCAATGACTTCTGAAATTTGTTTTTTGTTCATTTTATTGAATTAAAGTTTTAAAATGACAAAGGAAGCAGAAAGTAATTAAATGATTTAGTGTTTGAATTGGAGGTCAAATGTTTCTCAAATCTTCTGAATAAGAGATATAAAATCCTATGTTCCAAATTTGAGATTCCCAGGATTT